>PLIU01000005.1 GCA_003140095.1 Verrucomicrobiales bacterium
ATCCAGATGAAATGACCCTGCGGGTTTGCAAGGCTTGTCAAACAAAGCCTTGTGTTTTTTCCCAGAACGTGAGAAGTTACGTGGTGACGCCATGAAAACCGTTCTGGTCATTGTTGGTGAACAGGCCTTTCGCAGCCGGTTAACATCCGGACTCAAAGAACATGGATGGTCCATCCTGGAGGCAGGGGACTCGGATCTGGCCCTGGCCCTGACTCGCCGGCATCAACCCGATTTGATCATTTGCGACTGGCAAGCTCCCTGGTCCGACATCGCGCTCTCCTGCCGCAGTTTGGCCGATCAGAAGGAAACGCCCAGCCGCAGGCCGATTCTCCTCGCCGCCGGCAACGGCCAGATCGCCGAGAAAATGGCCGCCCTGGAATCCGGCGTTGACGAGTACATCGCCAAACCGGTCGATGCGGAGGCGTTGGGAAGGATGCTGTCGCGGTTGTCGGCGAACGGGCACGGCAACGCAGAGGCGAAACCCCGCGGCGGCCATGGCGGCGGCGCCGAGACGCGCTTGAAATTTTGGGGGGTGCGCGGTTCGATTCCTGCGCCAGGGCCGGAGACGGCCTATTACGGCGGCAATACCTCATGCGTCGAAGTGCGCGTTGGCGGCGACATCATCATTCTGGACGCGGGCACGGGGATTCGCAAACTTGGCGTGGCTCTGGTAGAGGAATTTCAAGATCGTCCGATCAACCTGAACGTGCTCATCACGCACACGCACTGGGATCACATCCAGGGCTTTCCGTTTTTTCCGCCCGCTTACAACCTGAACAACAAAGTGACCATTTACGGTTATGAAGGGGCGCGTCAGGGATTGCAAAGCACGCTTTCAAGCCAGATGGAAAGCCCGTATTTCCCGATCAGCATGCAGCAAATGCCCGGCACCATCACCATCCACGAACTCAAGGAAATGAACTTCCGCGTCGGTGCCATTGAGGTAAAGGCCCACTTCTTGAATCATCCCGGCATTTGCATCGGTTACCGTCTATTCACTCCCGGCGGCTCCATTTCCTATCTGCCGGACGTTGAATTGTTCCAACAACTTCGCACTCGTTGGAAAGCCGGCGCGGAGCCGGCGCCGGCGCGGGTGTTCGATTCCGTCCCGGAGGAAGACCGCACCGCGCTGGACTTCATCCGTGGTTGCGAGGTGCTCATTTTGGATTCGCAGTATGATGCCGGAGAGTACGCGCAACACAGCGGCTGGGGCCACAGTTGCTTCGAGGACGCGGTGACCTTCGCCATGCAAGCCGGCGTGCGGCAACTCTTTCTCTTTCATCACGATCCCGAACACACCGACGAGCAGATTTCGCGCATGGTGGCCTGCGCGCGAGAGAGAGCCCTCCGCCATCACTCCCCGCTCGTGGTGGAAGCCGCCCGCGAAGGCCGCGAAGTGCTGCTGCCCGCTGCGCGCGCCTTGAGTGTTTGATTTTTGTCGAATTTAGTTCGTCAAGAATGTGGCCTCGGCGGCTTGCAGCCGGATGAACGCGGGCAGGTTCCCAACGTCAATTCTAAGGATGGCCTCGTGCGTGCCGGCGGAAAGCTCGACGCCGCCATTACCGCGAAGGGGCGTTGCTTTTCCATCGATCCATGCCGTCGCATCCTCCGGCGTGAGGTTGAAATGGACGGGGCCGCTTTTGGCCGTGCGAAAGCGCGCGCCGGCCAGGATAAAACCTGCGCCTCTCGGGCCGCGGCTTTCGAAGTCGTCGCGTAAGAGCCTGCCGTCCACCAGCGAGGAGATAGCGTGCCAACGTTCGCCGGTCAGGCCGGACGTGGGCAAGGAGGGATCGCCCTCGGAGGCGGCGACTTTCCAATACCGGGCCACGCTGCCAGAGGAGGCGTCGAAGGGACCCGGCTTGCCGAGTTCAGAAAGGAAACGAAACAAATCCAATTGCTGCTGCAGGCTCAGACTATCGGTCAGACCTGAAGGCATGAGCGAAGCGCCCACTTTGCGGTGGACGATCTGGCTCTTGGCCACCGTCACCTCCTGGTCGGCCGCAGTGCGCAGGACCAATTCGCGCTCGTTCTCGCGCACCGGGATTCCGGCCAGTTCCTCCCCGGCGCGGGTTTCGACCAGGCAGGACTGGAAGCCGTCCTTGATTTGTTTGTTGGGATAATAAACCGATTCAATCAAGTAATCCACCTGCGCGCTGGCGCCGAGGGAAGTCAAATCCGGCCCGACATGGCCGCCGACGCCGCCGATGGCGTGACAGGTCGCGCAGTTTTGTTGTTGACTTCTAAAAATCCGTTCGCCGCGGGCCGGGTCGCCGACGCTGCGGACGGATTCGGCCAGTTTGGTCATTTCGGCTTTGCTTAACTCCGTTTCGCCGCCTTGCCAACCGGCGGCGCGGGTCAGGGCCAGGACCAATTCCGGTTCCTGGTCGCCGGATTCACGCACGGCTCGAATGCCCGCCTTGGCCAGGTCTTGCGGAAAGCCGCTTTTGGGCAGGGCCGCCGCCAGCACGGCTCCAGCGCCCGCGTTGCCGAGCAGCGACCGCCAGACCGAGACCTCCGTCTTCTGGCTGGTCAAGTCCAGCAGCAGGGCAATGGCCAGCGGCCCGGCATGGGGCAAATCCATGGCCGCCAGAGCCAGCGTCGCCGGCTGCCGCAATTCCATCGGCTCGACCCGGCGCGTCCAGGGTTGCAGGGCGGCGATGACGGCCGGCCCGCCGATTTTGCGCAATGCATCCAAAGCCGCGTCGCGCACGGGACCCGTGACACCGGGGCTGGCTGGCAGCGCGCACAAATTTGAAATACACGCCGCCACCTTCCAACTGCCCGCCAGCCGCACCGCGTCCATCCGCGTCCCCTCGTTATCGCCGTTGATGAAGGCCGCCAACTCTTCCGTGCGCGCCGCGGGTTGGACCGCGCGGCCGGCGGCTTCCTCCAAGGCGGACCAGGCGCGCCGCGTCGCCGCAGGGCTTAAAGCGCGGTCGAGGATGGCGTCATAGAGTTGCTGGACTTCGCCAGCCGTGCCGACTTGGCCGATGAGTTCGATCCACGGCCCTTGCCCGCCATGGGACAATGGCCGCTTTTTGAGCAATTCGCCCACGACGGTGCCTGCCAGTTCCGGTTCAATCGCCTTCAAGGCGAAGGCGAGTTGATTTTCCCGACCGGCGCTGTTCCACGCCCCGGCACGAATACCCTCAAGCCACGGCTGGGCCAGGTCGTTGATAGTCAACCAAAGCGCATAATCCAAAAACGGATCGGTCCCTTGATTCAGTGTCTCCAAGGCCCAAGCCGCCGAGCGCAAAGACGGCACCCCGGCGATGGCCCGCAATCCTTCCACCCGCACGCGCGCAAAGGGGTCCCGCAGCAGGCGCTCGTAACAGTCGTCCGGTTCGAGGCCGGCCGCGTTGGTGTGAGTGCGCGGCCACGCGGCGAGGACGCGCGCGGAGGCCGCGCGGATGCGTCCGTCGCGGGCGGCCAGGAGGCGGTCCAGCAATGAATCATTGCGGGCGTCGATGGATTGATACATCCAGAGGGCTTGCAAGAGGGCCGTTTCGTTCGTTTGCCTCGCGGTCCAATGGCCGAGGTCGGAAAGGATGGGTGAACCGCGCTCGGTGAGAACGCGGCGGGATTGCTTCACGTCGTAACTGTTGGAAGAGAGCAAATTGTCCAGCAGCGCCAGGTTGTCGGCCCGGGTTAAATCGCGCCGCGTTTCCAACGGCCGGCCTTTGGCGGTGATGCGCCAGATGCGGCCGTGATCATGATCGCGCCGCGGGTCGCGGAAATCGACCTCCCCGTGCTGGATGATCGGATTGCACCAGTCCGCGATGTAGAGCGCGCCGTCAGGGCCGAATTTCAAGTCGATGGGTCGAAAGCTATCGTTGGTGGTGCGGAGCAAATCCGGCATTTGAGTCGTAACGTAACCCGCGCCGTCCGGGCTGACGGAAAAACGGACCAGCCGATGCGCCCGAAAATCCGCCGTGACCATGTTGCCCTGCCAGTCCTCGGGGAATTGGCGGCTGGCCACGATGGCCAGTCCGCAGAATTTCGGATACGACCCCGGGCTGATGCTCGCCAGTTCGCGTCTCATTCCGGCATAGCTAAAGTAAGTCGCTTCCCGAATGCCCCAGCATAGGCCCTCATAACCCGCGCCATCGCTGACGAACGATTGCCCGAAGGCGTCGAATTGATGTCCCCACGGATTGCAAAAGCCGCGCAGAAAAACTTCCAGTTGCATGGACTGCGGGCGGAGGTCAAAAACGCCGCCGCTGTTGAGATGAACCACGCCGTTGGGCGTTTCCAGATGGGTGTGAATGTAGATGGATTGATTGAAGTAAAGTCTGCCGTCGGGCCCCCAAGTGAGCGTATGCACCATCTGATGGCTGTCCTCTGTGCCGAAGCCCGAGAGCACGACACGCCGCGATTCCGCTTTGGCGCCGCCCGAGAAATGCAGCAATTCAGTGCTTTGCGTGACGTAACAGCCGCCGTCGCCGGGTTCGACGCCGGTGGGAACGAAAAGGCCGTCGGCGAAAACCGTGGAACGGTCGGCCCGGCCGGTGTCGTGCGTGTCCTCAAGAATCACAATCTGGTCGTTCGCCTTTTGCCCGGGAGCGATTTGAGGGTAAATCGACGACTCCGCCACCCACAGGCGTCCGCGCGGATCGAAGTTCATCTGCGTGGGCTTTTTCAACAACGGGGTGGCGGCCCACAGGCTGATTTCAAAGCCGGGTGCTATGTCAAAATCCGGCAGCGGCGGCGCCACCGATGCTTTGGCGGGCGCGCCGGCGGGCAAGGGAGCGGGCGGCGGCCTTTCCGTGGCGCCCAGGCACTCCTGCCATTGGAAAATCCGCTGATCCGCGGCGTCGATCAAGGGATCGAACTCCGGGATTTCGCGCGCGTTCCGCCCTTGCTCGTTTTGGCGGAAGCCGAAGAGGTAGGTTGGATTCTGCGGACGCCAGCGGTCGAAAAACAGTTGGTTCTTGCGCACGATTTCCTGGCGCAACTGCTCCAACGTGTTCTTGTTGACTAATTCAAGCCGCGGATTCCAGCCCAGTTGCCGCGCCGCTTCCAAGGCCATCAAACGGTAACCTTGCGGCGTCAGGTGAATGCCGTTGTCGGTCACCTCGGACGCGCGCGCCGCCGGCTGCCAATCGAACAGGTCCACAAACGGAAAACCGCGCGCCTGGGCGATCTGGCGCAAGGCTTGGGTGTATTGGGCCAGCGCGGCGTTGTGGGCTGCCGGATCCGGCAGCGGGGCTGGCAGTTTCTCGTGCCGCAACGGGCTGAAGAGGATAAAGCGCACCGGCTGCGCCGAGTTGCGCTGGATGGCGTCGATGAGGTGCTCCACATCCGCCTTGAATCGCGGCAAGCCCGCTTGCCCCTCAAAGGAACAAGCCATGCCGTAGCCCAAAATGACCACTGACGGCCGGACCTGCGCGACCTCATCTGTCAACAATGCCAGACCCTTGCCCGCCTGGCCGAAATCGAAAGAAACGCGGCTTTGGCCCGCCGGCGTGTCCGCGCTCCAGCCCAGGTTGCGCACGATCAAACGGCGGTCCGCGAACGACGCGCCCATGACCGTTTCGAGCCAGCCCGATTCCTGTTCGCGCTCGATCAATGTGTCGCCGATCAACGCCACCCGGTCGCCGTCGCGCAGATCCAAGGTTTCCGCCCGCGCGGCCGCGACGGCCAGGGCGGCCAAAAAAATGAGTAATTTGTGCATGGCCATTGGCGGGTTTAATCATGCGGGGTGGCGCGCCGAAAAACGAGAATTTCCATTGCACCAGACAAAGATTTGCATTGAACCGGGCAAAAGTCGGATTACATTAACCTGCATGAGCCAATCCGAAGCAAGGGAAATTGTGTGGCTCCTGATGCTGATTCCATTTGGAGTCGTTTTGGGAGTGGGCGCATTTTTCTTTTACTGCGCCTGCCGGCGCGCCTCTCTTTTGGATGGCCAGAAACCGAGCGCAGGTCTTTCGATGCCTTTCCGCTCCACAGCCTTCGAGCAACCTGCCCGTTGGCTGGCCGTCAAGGCCGTCAAACCCGGCGTCGTGCAAGCCGCCCTCCAACTGCATCGACCCATTCCTTGCTCCTGGGAACAAGGCTTGGCCGAGGCGCGCGAGGACAAGCTGTTTATTTCCCCGTCGATTTCCGGCTGGGTCTTGGTGGTCGGTTCGGGTTTGCCTGAACCAGCCGAGGACGCGGACCGGTGCTTTCGTTTTTTGACCTCCTTGAGCCGGAAGCTGGGCCACGTTCAATGCTTCAGCGTCAGCCGCGTGTTCCATCACCATAGCTGGGCCTTGTTGGAGAGGGGCCATGTCTATCGCGGCTACGCCTGGGCGGGCGAGACCCTCTGGAACCAGGGACCGGTTACCGCCGCCGAGAAGGAACTGGACATGCTTTGTCTCGATTATGCTTCCGAGCAAAGCCCTTTCGACCTTCGCGAAGCCTTGTCCGCCAATTGCGAGAAAGTCAATCTGCTGGCCGCGCGTTGGAGCATCGATCCCGGCGCGATCTCGCCCGAAACGTGGCATGGCCGCGGCATAGTCGGCGCCTTCTTCCATTTCAAGCCGCACTAGTCCCGAATTTGCCATGGGAATTCCGTGACCGCTCCGGATACATGCCCAAATTGTGGCGCGGACGTTCCCGCCGGGGCCAAGGCCTGCCCGGAATGCGGCGCGGACGAGCACACCGGCTGGTCGGAGGAGGCCTACGCCAGCAGCCTTAATCTGCCCGACGAGTCGTTTGACTACGACAAGTTCATTCAACGCGAATTCGACCCCAAGCAGAAACCCATCCCACATGGGATTCATTGGTTTTGGTGGCTGGTGGCCATAGTCGTGGCGGCTGTTTTTGTGATCGCGATGGCGCGTTAAGAAGTGTCAATACTAAATACACTTGACGGCGCCTTACTGCTTGATGTCGTCGAAGTAATCTCGCACCGCTCCCTGATACGCCCGCGGCACCTGATCCTGGTTCAACGCGCTCCTGGCCTCGCTCTGCGCCGTGGTCGCCGCTTCCTGGTAGGAGACTGAACTCCGCCCTTTGATGCTGACGCCCCTCAGACTGATGCTCGGCATCGGCGCACCGGGCGTGATCTGGCCGTGCAGCTTGGTCGGGGACAAGTTGTCCGCCAATTGCGGGTCGCCGCGGTCGGTCAATCCGCGCCGATCTCTGTCAGGACGGTTGAGGCCGCTGTTGTCCCAGAGGCCGCTCATCTGTGGATACAATTGAGAATTATCGTCGGTCCAGGTACCGACGCCGCGTCCGCCTTTGCTCTTGCCCAGGCCCAAACAATGTCCGGCCGCCAGGCAGCGTCCGCTGCAATCCCCGCAATGCGGGCATTCGCCCCAGCAGGTGTGCGTGGACAGGCACATTTCGGCCTTGTTTAACGCGTCCAGCGAGCCTTGCAACGCCTTGGCATCGGCCATTTGCGCCTGGATTTTTTCCAGTTCCTTGGCGGCGGCCGCCAGGGATTGCGCCGCGGCTGGCTTGTCGCCGCCGCGCATTTGCTGGGCCGCCGCGTGCAGATACTGCGCCGCGTCGCCGTAGGGAGCCGCCGGAGCCACGGCCCGCGAAACTTCGTCCAGGATTTTGGCCGCCTCCTCCGGTTTCATCTGTCCGGAGCGAACTTTGTCAATCATTTTATTCAGCGTTTGCTGCGCCAGTTCCGGCTGGCCTAACTTCAATTGTTCCGGCAGGTCTTTGCCGTCGCGGTCAGCCTGCTGCTGCATTTTCTGCAACTCCTTGGACAGCGCCTGTGTTTTCTCCAGATCGGTCGTCGCAAGATCCATGTCCTTTTGGAAAGTTTCGTTTTGACTGTTCTTCAAAGCGGCAATGGCGTCGTCGAGGTTGGGCAGCGATTGGCCCAACTCCCGCGCCTGTTCAGCCATGTCGGACAAACTTTGGGCCATCTTTTGCCGCTCGGCGGCCGCGGCGGGCGAATCGTCCTTGGGCAGGCCGGCGGCGGCTTGTTGCAACTTCTGCATTTGTTCGGCCAGCTTGTCCAGCGCGGCCGGGTTCTCCGCCGCCTTGCCCAGCGATTTTTGCAGGTCGTTCATTTGTTTCTGATTGGCGGCGCTGGCGGTATTCCCGCTGCTGGGTTCGCGCGCGGCGTGTTCCAGCGCCTTGAAGGTCGGATCCTTCTTGCCCAACTCCTGCAATTGCTGCTTGAGCTTCTCGGCGACGTTGGCGAGGTCTTTGATCGCGTCGTTCCGAGTCAGCACGCCTTTGTCCAAACGCAGTCCCAGTTCCTCGGCGTTCTCAACCGCCTTCCGCGTTGTTTCCAGGGCGGGGGGGCGATGTTCCAAACTCTGATGCGTGATTTCGACAATTCGTTTTCCCACTTCCTTGAGAACTTGGGCCTCCTGCTGTTTATCCACGTAGGCCTTGCTGCGGTATTCCGGCACGAAACCCAATCCGGCGCCCAGCGCCAGCGCGGCCAAGGCCCAGCGGC
>PLIU01000174.1 GCA_003140095.1 Verrucomicrobiales bacterium
CAGGTATGGGGATTTCTTTGGCAGGGGTTGCGACTGTTTCGCGTTTTAGCGGACAACAGAAAGAGGAGGCTCACAATGTCTAAGGTAAACAAGGCCAAACAAACGGACGCCCAGCTTTTGATTCGAAGCCTTGTGCGGCAGAACGTGAAACACATATTTGGCATACCGGGGGGAAAGATCATGCCGACGTTTGACGTATTGCGCGATGAGGGTCCACAACTGGTCCTCTGCCGACATGAGCAGANNCATTCTACATTTGTTAAAACTGAAGGCCGGAAACGAAACGGGGTCAAAAACGGAGTCAGTCCTCGGAAATTGGCATTTCCAGCAGGGGAGGCCGAGGAGGGCCGTGAGGGTCAATCCCATGGTTTGCCCCCTTTGACGCTCCTGATACTGGATGAAGCGGAGCGGCATTCTCATCAAGGCACCCACAACTCGGGGTGCGGTTGGTGATCGGAGTTCCACACTGCTCTTGAAATTCCGAGGGAAAGCCCCTTCGCAATTTTGATTTCCGCAAGGCGAAACATCCGTGCGGGCTTTTGGCCTCTTGCGCCGCGAGCGTCAACGGGTTAAATTATAGCCATGAGTGTGACCGCCATGCCTGCCACCGAGAGCGATTCCCTGATCGCCCCGCCGAACTTCATCGAGCGCGCCACCAACCGGATTATCCAGGAACTGACCGCCGACGCCGAGGAGTGGGCGAACATGGCCGGCCCCTTGCGCCTGTACCCATGGACCCATTTCATTGAGAACCACCTGTTCGAGCGTCAATGGATTGCCTTCAATGGCAGTTGAGCAATGGGTGTTGCGCGTGCGGGTGTCCTTTTGCAGTGCGGGAATCCAAGGCACTTGCACAGTCGCCGCCAGAATGCGCTCGCGCAGGGCGGCGATCTGCTCCACCCGCGCCAGCAACGCCGGGGTTATGGTAAATTGAGGCTGATAACCCATGCCGATGATGGTGCCGGTAAGTCAAGTGTAAGTCAAGTTTTTAGTCAACCGATCGCAGAATCCGGATTGGATGAGCGAGGCCGCTCCCGCCAATTGCTTCCTAGCCGGAGCCAATACGCCCCACGCCGTTTAGTTTAGTTCACCTGGACCGGGGAATAAAGCCAGGCACGCCCGTCCCAACCACGGAGTTGAACCGGACGCTCGTCGTGATGTCGTCTCGAATCTCCCGCATAGCGTCTTCAGGCAGGGCCGAAATTTCGAAATTCTCCTGGATATGGCCAAGGGTGGTCGAGGTGGTCAAGAAGGCGGTTCCGCGCTGCACAGCCCACGCCAGTGCCACCTGAGCTGGGGTCTTGGCGATCCGTTTTGCGATGGCCGTGATGACCGGGTCGTCCACTATTTTGGGCTCCAAAGCATGTCCCAACGGTGCAAACGCTTGCACAACTATCCCATGCTCGCGGCAGAAATCGAGCAGGCCCCATTCGGGGAGATATGGATGGGTCTCGACTTGTACCACGGCAGGTTTTATTCGCGACACCGCAACAATCTCTTGCAACCTCTCCAATGTTACGTCCGCCAAGCCGATCGACTTGCACTGACCGCCGCCCACGAGGCCCTCCAAGGCCCGCCATGTCTCGACTAACGTCACCCCGGAATCATAGACTACCTGACCGTGTTCGTCCCTCGGGTCTTGCTCGTCGCCAGGTCGAAAGGCAAAAGGGGTATGGATCACATAGCAGTCAACATAGTCGATCCGCAGTCGCCGGCGACTCGCGTCGAAGGCGGCCCTGACCCGCTCAGGACGATGATTAGTGTTCCATAGCTTCGTGGTAACGAAGACGTCCTCCCGCTTGATCGCCCCCGCCTTGAACACTTCCTGCATCGCATCGCCAACCGCTTCTTCATTACGGTAGCGTTCCGCACAATCGAAGTGTCGAAACCCCACTTCCAATGCTGTCTTGACAGCTTGTTTGGTCACGAGAGGATCAGGAATCAGCGTGCCAAACCCAACAGCCGGCAGCGCACCAGAACCGTGGGTTAGAGGAATTCTCGTATATCGAATTGCGTCGCGGGTTATCATGCTCATACTTCTTGGTTTGAGGCCCGCCCTCTTGTAAGCGGTGGACAGCCTCCATGTAGTGTCCGCATTTCAGCGCATCCATTCGATTGACCGAGCTTGCCGACGGATAACGGCAATCTCCGCTCGGTCGGCGTCGGCGCCCTCAAAACCAACTTCAATACTGAGGGATGGACACATCGACCGTTGCTTAAAAACCTAAGGCGCCTTGATGTCCATCCGGCGATGACAATCGCCCAATATTCGGGCATATACAAGAGGCTGTTCATAAGGGGGGGAGTATGTCGCCGCCACGCTCAAAGTCAAGGGCCGGCGGAAGGCCGTGAGGGCCCTCGGAAGTTGGCATTTCCAGCAGTAGGCAACCGATCGCAGACTTTGGACCAGCTTTGCTGGACTGCCGAGCCGCAACCCAATTTTCACCACGAAGGACATGCAGAGCACGAAGAACCATCCAGATGGTCTTTTCCAAAACTTCGTGTCCTTCGCGCCCTTCGTGGTGAAAAAGTCCATCGTTCATGCTGAAGACTAAACGGCGGCTTCCGGGCTTGACTCGTCCAACGCGGCAGGCGTCAATTGTATGTGCTTCTGGATTGAAGGACGGGCCTGGGCGGCAAGTCGGAGAAAAAGCCGTTCTTTTTCCAATGTTAATCGCGATGAAAGCAATGGCGATTCCATAGGTGTCTCAATCTGGATTTCGTCATCGCCCAGGCCTGTGCGCGGTGTTAGTTTTGAAGTTTGAACGTTGATCTTGAATTGGTCCGCCGGGCGCTGGCGGAGGACATCGGCACGGGCGATGTGACCACGCTGGCCACGGTGCCGGCCCACGCCACCGCCCAGGCCTTGATGGTGGCCCGCGAACCCTTGGTCGTTTGCGGTCTGCCGCTGGCGGAGGCGGTTTTCAAGGAGGTCTCCGCTCAAATCGAAATCGAACGGCAGGCCCAAGACGGGCAGCGCGCGCCTAAGGGACAAACTTTGCTGCGCTTGCGCGGGCCGGCAGGCGCCATCCTCACGGCGGAACGGGTGGCCTTGAATTTTGTCCAGCGCCTTTCCGGCGTGGCCACGTTGGCGGCGCGCTTTGTCGAGGCGGTGGCGGGAACGCGCGCGCGGATTCTGGACACGCGCAAGACCACGCCGGGTTTGCGCCCCCTGGAAAAATACGCCGTCGCTTGCGGCGGCGGGACCAACCACCGCGCCGGCCTTTTCGACCGCGTGCTGATCAAGGACAATCACCTGGCGGCCTTGCGGAACGAACCGCCCAATGCGATTGAAGCGGCCGTGCGCCGGGCACGGGAGAAATATCCCAAGCTGGAGGTCGAGGTCGAGGCCGACACGCTGGAGCAGGCGGAGCAGGCGCTGCTGGCGAAGGCGGACGTGATTCTCCTTGACAACATGTCGCATGAGGATTTGCGCGCGGCGGTTTGGCTGGTCAATGGACGCGCCCGGACAGAGGCCAGCGGCGGTGTCACCTTGGCCACTGTGCGCGCCATCGCCGAAACGGGCGTGGATTTTATTTCGGTCGGGGCGTTGACGCATTCAGCCCGGGCGGTCGATGTTGCCCTGGATTTCGAGACGCTGCCATGACGGTCGATGCCAAAATTCTAGACGCGTTGCGGTCCGCGCCCTGGGGGGTTTCCGGGTCGGAAATGGCGCGGCACTTGGGCATGACCCGGGCCGGAGTGTGGATGCATATCGAGGAGTTGCGCGCGCTGGGCTATGACATCGAAGCCAGCCCGCATCTGGGCTACCGGCTGCTCGGCGCGCCGGACGCGCTGCATGCGGACGATCTTTCCGCGCGCCTGGGCAAAACAAGGGTGGTGGGACGGGAGATTCACGTTTTCCAGGAAACCACTTCCACCAACGATATCGCCGCCCGCCTGGCCCGGGGCGGGGCGGCGGAAGGGGCGGTGATTTTCGCGGAGTCGCAAACCAAAGGCCGCGGGCGCCTGGGCCGCACCTGGATTTCTCCGGCGGGCAAGGGGCTTTGGTTCACGGTCTTGCTGCGGCCG
>PLIU01000409.1 GCA_003140095.1 Verrucomicrobiales bacterium
TCATGGTCGGGGAAATTCGCGATGCCGAAACGGCCGCCATCGCCGTGCAAGCCGGCCTGACGGGGCACCTGGTCATCAGCACCATTCACAGCGGCAGCACGGCCGGCGTTTTCGCGCGCCTGATGAACATGGACATCGAACCTTTTTTGCTCGCCTCCAGCGTGACCGGCGTGTTGGGGCTACGGCTGGTCCGCAAGAACTGCACTTTCTGCTCGTCCCCTTATGAGCCGGACCCGGCTTTGCTCAAACTGGTCCCGCTGGCCGAGCGGGAGACGGCCGAATTCCGGCGCGGCGGCGGCTGCGCGCAATGCCTGGACACTGGCTTTGGCGGACGTTATTCGGTCAGCGAGCTGCTTCCCGTCAACCAGGTATTTCGCGAAGCGGTGCTGGACAAGGTGCCGACGCGCGCCTTGCAGCAAGTGGCCATCGATAGCGGCATGAGAACGATGTGGCAGCGCGGCTTGGGCCGGGCGTTGACCGGCATGACCACGCTGGAGGAAATCGTGCGCGTCATTTCCGTGGACGAACTTTAGTCTCTTGCTGCTGTGCTGACCACCAGCTTGGCCATATTGACCGCCGTCAGCTTCGCCCTGACCTTCTGGCGCTGGATGGTAAGCCTGCGCTTCCCGCTGCATCGCCGGATGGTCATCCCAGCTTCGCTGCCCGGCCTGACTTTGCTCAAGCCGCTCAAGGGCTGCGACGCGGAAACGCATGGCTGCCTGCGCAGTTGGTTCCTGCAAAAATATCCCGGCCCAATGCAAATCCTTCTCGGCGCGGCTTCGGCCGAGGATCCGGCGTGCGCGGTCGCGCAGGCGTTGCTGGCGGAATTTCCCGAGACCGACGCCCTCCTGGTCATCTGCGCGGAACATCTTGGCGCCAACGGCAAAGTGTCCACGTTGCGTCAATTGGAACCGCACATCCGCCATCCTTTGGTCATGATCAGCGACGCCGATGTGAGGGTTCCGCCCGATTTCGCCGCCAACATCGCCCCGCATCTGGCCGATCCCGGCGCCGGACTTGTCAACTGTTTTTATCGCCTGGCCAATCCCGCCACGCCCGCCATGCAATGGGAAGCGACGGCCATCAACGCGGATTTTTGGACACAAGTGCTGCAAGCCCGCAGCCTCAAGCCCGTCAATTTTGCCCTGGGCGCTGTCATGACGCTGCCCGCCGGGCAACTGCGGGCCATCGGCGGATTCGCCGCGCTGGCCGATTACCTGGCCGACGACTACCAATTGGGCCGGCACGTGGCGCGTCAACAAAAAAGAATCGAGTTTGCGACGGTAGTGGCGGAGTGCCGGGAGGCGCCGATGCATTGGCGGCAGGTTTGGGCGCACCAAGCCCGCTGGGCGCGGACGATCCGCGTCTGCCAGCCGTTGCCATTTTTTTTGAGCATCCTCAACAACGCCACGCTCTGGCCGCTGCTCTGGCTGGCCGTGGCGCGCCAACCTGCCGCCTTGGTTGGCGTGGGCGTATGCCTGATCTTTCGCATCGGCACGGCCTTCCAACAGCAATCCAGGCTCACGCAATCGCGCGCGCGCCTGGCATATGCGTGGATGCCGCCAGTCAAAGATGTGCTGGATGTGCTGGTTTGGGCCGCGGCCTTTTGCGGCAATCGCGTCCTTTGGCGCAACGTACGCTACCGAATTCTGCCCGACGGAAAGCTCTCCAAAGTCGGCAGCGCTTAAAGGAGTTCTCCGGACACATCGAAACGCTCAAACGCGCCGCCCAGCAGTTTGATGCCAATGCCCGCTTCGACGGCCAGGATGATCGCAGCCGCGAAAGCGCCCAGCACCACTCCCAACAGCGGCCAGTGCAGAAACGACCCGCCTGACAAAAAGAGGGTGAAAGCGACGCCCGCCGGCACCAACCCCAGGCCCAACACCAGCAGTTGGCCAAACATCAATATCAGTTGCTGGCCCATCGTCTCGAAGCCGCGCGGCGTGTCCTTGCCCAGTTGGAACCAGGCCGGGAAGAACAAAACCGAGGCGTTGGGAATCAACAGGGCCATCAGATCAATGAACGGCAACACGATGACCGCCGCCAGCGCCACGCTCAACCGCACCGCCAGCGGGATCGTATATTTGTCGAGTTGCTCCGGGAAGAAAATGGTCCCGAAAAGGACTAGCAGCCATTGCACGCCGGCCAGCATCGCAGCCGGCGCAAGCACTTCGCCCAGCACGACCTGCCAGCCGGGCATGGGAAACATCTTGAGCACGTCGGCGACCGGCAAGTCCTGGCGCAGATCGTTGCGCAACAATTGCGGCCCGGAGAAAAGCGACATGGCCAGCATGATCCCCACGGTAACGATCACAACGAGCCCAACCCCGGAGCCGTGCGCCGAGAGCGATTGCAGCACCAAGGAGCTGACGATCACCACCCAGACCAGCATCAGCCAGACGCGCGCCGTGACATAGAGTCCGGCGCTGATCAGGTTTTTCCACAGCAGGGCGACGGCAGGATGGCCCGCGGGAAGCAAAACAAAAGGCGGACGCGCCGCTTTTTTGGGCCGCCGCGCCGCCTGCCAATGCCCCGAGCGCACGGCAGCAATCCGTTCGGCCGTCCTGCGCGAGAGTTCAACGGAAGCCTCCTCAAAAGCGACATTGGAATGCATGACCCAAAAGTAATGCAGTCCCATGATGCCCAAAGCCGGACCTAGGGCGAGCAGGAATTGCGTGTAGGTGGCCGCGAAATACGGCGCCACCACCAACCTGAACGGAAAAAGCAAATATGGCAGCGGCCCCGATTCGAAAACCCGCCCGAGGTAGTGAAACAACCATGAGAAACCTTCCTGGTTCGTGGCGGCAGGAAAGGGCGGCAAACTGTGGCGAACCCATATAAAAATCCCCACCGCGGCCGCCGCCGTCGCGCCGAGGATGAGCACCCGCCGTGCCGAGGTGGACATCCCGCGGTCCATCAGCATAGTCAAGACGAAGGAACTGCCCAGCAAATGAAGGTTGAAGATAGACATTCCGGCCCACCATCCCAGCGCGCGGGTCAGGAGATGGCCGCCGCTCCATCCGCGCCCGATCAACGTCATCAGCAGGGCGCTGAACAGAATCGCCGCCTGAGATTTGAGCAGTTTGAAATGAATCAACGTTCTCCGGCTCACGGGCGCCGGAAAGAGAAAGGCGACCTCGGCTTCGGAAAACGCGAGCGCCGTCCGCGTGTGGGGCAGAATCCACGCCAGCAACAGCACGACCATGAACACCACCGCCGCCAGCGTCTGTGGCAGGTCGTTCATTTCCGGCGGGATCGGCATGGCCCTTGGCAACGGCGCGCCGTGTCGTGCCGCGGCCAATCCCCGGAACAAATAGAAATAGAAGTAAAGGCCGCCAACAATCGCGCCGACCAGATACTTGGGCTGCCGCAGCCGCCGGACGCGCTGCCGCAGCCGGTTCCACCACGAATGGAACTGATAATAAAAGAGCGCGCCGCCCATCACTCTTCTCCTTTGGTCTCGCCGGTGGCGCGAAAGAAAGCGTCCTCCAGGTTGCCGCCGCCCGCCTGCTCGGAAAACTTCTGCCGGACTTCTCCCAGGCTGCCGTCGAAGACCTTGCGCCCGTCTTTGAGAATGAGCACATGCGAGCAAACTTCCTCCAGCAAATGCAGCAAGTGCGAACTGATGAGAATGGCCGCCCCGGCCCGGGCGCGCTTCAGCATCGAGTCTTTCATCCGCCGGATCCCGATGGGGTCCAGGCCCGTCAGCGGCTCATCGAAGAAAATGACCTGGGGCGCATGGAGCAAGCCGCAGGCAATGGCCAGCTTTTGTTTCATGCCGCGCGACAACTCGACCGGCAGTTTGTCCGCCTTGTCGGCGATCTCCAGTTCTTCCAGCAACTGCCGCCCGGTTTGCTGGTAATCGGCCACACCGTAAATGCGCGCTACGAAGGTGAGGTGCTGGTTGACAGTCAAGTAATCGAACAACCGCGGTTCGTCGGAGAAAAAGGCCAGCCGCCGTTTGGCCTCGATGGGCTGGCGCGCCAGGTCGAAGCCGCAGATGCGCACGGCCCCGCGCGTGGGCGGGATAATGCCGGCCAGGCAGCGGAGGGTCGTGGTTTTGCCCGCCCCATTGGGGCCGACCAGGCCGATTACTTCACCCGGACGCACCGAAAAGGACAAATCGTTGATCGCGGTAAAGTCGCCGTACAATTTGGTCAAACCGGCGACCTCGATTTGCGGGGGAGCGGCCGTGGCTTCGGCTATCGGCGGCGGTGCGATGTCCATGCCCCACCATAGCAACGCCAGCGACGGGAACAAGCTAGAAACTAGCCGGCACAACTTCCGGCGATTCCAAATCTATTGTGTTGCAACAACGAGCCGGCGGTTGCACATTAGAGCAGGTTTAATTCGCTACGAAAAATTGCGATTTGCGGGTTCTGTCAGAACTTCGGTTTCCATATACGAACCGGACGTCGCTTAAAAAGAAATCATCCCCTCTATGAAAAAGATTACTGTCGTCGCCATTGTTTTGTTGGTCGTTTTGTTAATCGTCAGCGTTCCGCTCTTCTCGCCAAGCACCGTCACGGGCACAACGAGCTTTCGGTTTTCCGGGACTGCTGGCACGACATTTACCGGTTATTATGTGCGAGACGGGCGACGCGTCCCTGTATCGGGCGTCTTGCAGTGGTCGTTCGACAGTGCTGGCGTTACAAAGTTCGAGTTTCGGAAAACTCATCCTGATCAGAGGTTGGCTTTTGCGGCGCATTATGATGAGGCTACCGGCGCACATGCCATGCAGTCGACCGAGCTTGCGCCAGGAGCTCTCGGCATTCGTGGCCTGGTTCAAAACCACGGTTGAGTGCGATACCTTTCAACGAATGAAGCCCGACCTTCGTGCTGCACCGCCGATTCCAGCTTGGTTCCAAGCCGGAGCCGATGGCGTCGGTTAGCCGAGTTCTGGACATTGAGCCGTTTCGAGCTCATTTTTATTTTTCGGACATCCCGATGCTGGCGAACGCAGCTCGGTGGCTTACAGCCTGCTCGGAAATTGCCGGCGGCATGACGTCAACGCGTTTGCCCGCCGCCAAGATCATCGAGATTCCGCAGTTCATGCCAGCCGCCAGGGCCAAAGCCAAAGCAACCGAGAAAGTGGTCGCTCAGGCATTGTGAGCAGTTTGACAGCCGATAATTTTGGGCCGCAATTTGCTTTCTGCAATTTGAGTGGTAACGCCGGAGCAATTCGCCGTCTGTCATGTTCATCATATCATATAACCACCGCCGACCCGAAAATTGCACAATTTTTCCAAAGAAAGGCATTCGCCGTCCAAATTGCTTGAATTAAAGTTTCGGCCAAGCCTGCCGATGAAGCCATGTGCAGACATTGGATTATCCAGTAGATATTTGATGAATACTATGGCCATCGCCTCCACGACCTATGCCTCGCAAACCAACATCTCGATTTCATCCAGCCAACGCGCCCAAAACTTCGCGGCGCTGCAGAATGCGGTACAAGCGGGCGATCTGGCCACGGCCCGCGGAGCGTATGCCAAGTTTTGGCAAGATGTCGCCTCGCAAGACGGGCCGGCCTAACTGTTCCTCCCCAATGCTCAAACTGGCCATGACCTGCAAGCGATGGGGATTTCTTTGAGCTCGGCGGACATGGCCGGAGCGCGCCGGGCCTTTGCCATGTATCAAAAGGATATGCTGGCGCCGGTCGAAGCACCTCACTTCAAGCTCTCAAGGCCTGCCGCCACTCAAGCCACGCCGACGCCGGCGTCACCGCCTTTATTTCTAACTGGTTGGTTGCCAGCGTAAGCCCAACACTCCACGGCGGCGGCATCAGCGCCGAAAGGTCCGAAGTTAAGTCCCTTCCCCTATCCGTCGATAGTAAATTGAATTTGTCGCATGATGGGCATGAAGAGTCGGATTTGTAAACGGTCCACGGATATTTTGTGCCGTGGGGGCAGTCGCTCTCAATTCTTTTGTTGCACCGGGGGCTGAGGGCGGATTGCACCTGTTAAGAATGGTTGGGTGCGCGTCACAACACCGACCTTCCCTCTTCCTGCCGGCGCTTTTATTTGAACATGTTGCACCAAGCGAGATACCGTCCCCTCACCTTGACGTTGCCTCCACCCTCACGGCGGAAGCACTGAATCATGAACGCCTCGAATCATCTCCGAAACAATCGAATCCTAGTCATCGACGACAACCGCGCGATTCACGAAGACATCCGCAAAATCCTTCGTTGCCTCGAGCGCGACCCGGTTTTGGAAGAAGCCGCCGCCAGGATATTTGGCGCTGAATCGCCGCCATCGCTGGAAGTGAGCTTCCAGGTGGATGCGGCTCTGCAAGGTGAGGAGGGCTTGCGCATGATGGAAGCCGCCGCAGCCGCCGGCAACCCGTACGCAATGGCCTTTGTCGATGTCCGCATGCCTCCGGGCTGGGATGGCGTGGAGACCATCGCGCACCTCTGGAAACAATTTCCAGAATTGCAAGTGGTCATCTGCACCGCCTACTCCGACCATTACTGGGAGGATATGATCCGCATCCTGGGCCGGTCGGACAACCTGCTCATTCTCAAAAAGCCCTTTGACAACATCGAAGTGCTGCAATTGGCCAACGCGTTAACGCAGAAATGGAGCCTGAACCATCAAGTCACCTGCCGCCTCAAGAACCTCGACCAACTGGTCACACAACGCACCACGGAACTGCAATCGGCCAACGAACAACTCAAAAAGGAAATCGCCGAACAGGTCAGGCTGGAAAACCAGTTGCGTCAGGCGCAAAAAATGGAAGCCGTGGGCCAACTGGCCGCCGGCGTCGCTCATGATTTCAACAACATCCTGACCGTCGTGCAGGGCAATGCCAGTTTGTTGCTGGCCAGCAAACCGCCCACCTCCCCGGACTGCCATCCCCTGCAAAAAATCGGCGCCGCCGCCGACCGGGCGGCCACACTGGTCGGCCAATTGTTGACTTTTTCCCGCAAGCAGGTGGTGGAACTGCGGCCCACCCATCTGGGCGACACTCTCGCTGACGTCGCGGAGATGCTGCCGCACGTCCTGACCCCCATCATCAAGGTCGATGCGCACGCGCCGCCCAACTTGCCGTTGGTAAGCGCGGACGCGGCCATGATGGAAACCCTGCTCATGAACCTGGCCGTCAACGCGCGCGACGCCATGCCCGAAGGCGGCATCCTGAGCATCACCGCCGCGCCCGTGACTATTGGCCCGGCGGAGGCTTCGTCCCAGCCCGAAGCACGCGAGGGCGAATTCGTTCGTTTGAGCGTCATCGACACAGGCAGCGGCATCCCGCCTGAAATCCTGTCGCGCATCTTCGAGCCGTTTTTCACCACGAAGCCCATTGGCAAGGGCACCGGTCTCGGCTTGGCCACCGTCTATGGCATTGTCAAACAACATCAGGGCTGGATGGAAGTTCAAAGCCAGGTCAACCATGGCACCGCCTTTCACGTCTTCCTTCCTGCTTTGACCGTGAGCGCACCGCGCCAGACTCCTCCTCCCGCAACGGCTCCAATCACAGTGGCGACCGCGCGCAAAACCATTTTGGTCGTCGATGATGAACCTGATTTGAGAGACCTTGTGTCGCAGGTGCTGGAGAGCGGCGGCTATCATGTGCTTTCGGCCGGTTCGGGCGCCGAAGCTCTCGAACAATGGGCCAAACGCCAAGGGGACGTTCATCTCCTGCTGACCGATATTGTCATGCCCGACGGCTTTTCCGGGCGGATGCTGGCAGACCGGCTCCGAAGCGAGGATCCCAATTTGCGAGTCATCTATACCAGCGGCTACACCGCGGGAGTGCCCGGAACCGAGCTGGCCAACATGGAGCAACACAACTTCCTGCCCAAACCGTATCGGCCCGCCACGCTCTTGCAGATCGTGAGAGAATGCCTCGATCAGCCTTGCGCCTCCGCCAACACATCGCAAAAAGCCGCCTAAATCCTTCTTTGAAAACCCGCACCTTGCGGCAATGGATTTTCCCGTAACCTCGAAATTACGCGAAAACAGGCGCTATACAGTTGTAAGTTATTTGTAATAAACAATTTACATCTCTAGCGCCAAAATGTCCCAGCCCTTGCAAATCAACGACTTCCGCAAGTCCGACAGGCTGCTAAGCCTCGGCCAGCCCAATCGCCGGGAGCCGCCTTTGTAGGCTGCCTGCCCCATAAGCGTTAACTTAATATTTCGCGAAAAGTTGCCGCAGTTTTTTCAATTGCAACGGTCGCCGCGGGCTTCCTGCCCGCAAGGAGAGCGCGATGGAGCGGCCGTGATCGAGCAAGTGCCGCAACGGAAGTGGCGGCGCGAGCACCGCCTTGAGCGCATCGATCACTTCCACCAACACCGCCCAGCGACTGACCTCATCGAAGCGCAAATCCCCAGGGGGAAAAAACTTTCCCTCCAGTAAGATCCGGTCCACCAAAAAGGCGGTGAGGATCTTGGCCTGCATCCAAGCCAGGGCCGACGCATCGTTATTCTTGGGTAGTTGCCCTGTGTCCAGCAGGCTCTTGAGGCGCTTGCAGACTAATTCCACCTGCCAGCGCCCTCGATAGAGTTCGAGCACCACTCGCTACGGCAGCGTGGTATCGGAAGTCAAGACCAACACGTAGCCGGTCAATTCCAAGGCCTCGGCCTGCGCGTGGGTTCCGTTCTTTTGCGCTTTGCGTTGCGCGCGCCGCAGGGCCCGTTTGGCCGCCAGTTGGCTCTTGCGCAACGCACCCAGCCGCAAGGGGTAGGTCTTTTGATTCCAGACAAATTGGACTGGGCACTCGGCGGCTTGGCCTTCCCCCAACGCCCGCAAGCGCGGCAACTGGACGAGCGCTTGGCCATGGCGGGCCTCCAGTGGAAACAGGCCGGGATTCCAGCGGACGAGCACTTGCGCCCCGGCATTCAGGACGCGCGCCACTCCTGCCCGATGGCTGTAGCCCCGGTCCACCAACACCAACTCGTCGGGAGAAAAGCTATAACGCCCCGGTTTTTCCCCGCCTTGGTCATCGGTCAGTTCGTAGTGATCGTAGGTCAAGTCGGGCACACGGATGCTGCAATGCAAATGCCAGTCGGTGCCAGTACTAGTGTAGTGTCTCTTAATTAACTGGACATTTGTTGCGCCCAATTTGGCCTGTGGCGCGACGAAGGAGCATCCCCGATTGGCGCTGTGACTGAGGAGCAACGACGCCACGGGCCAAATTCGGCGCAACAAAGCGTTTGTTGAGTCTTGACCGTTCCTTGGCTGACAACCGATGCTGAACCAGAAAGGGACGACAATTGTGCAGGTGACGCACTCCGAGGAGAACGCAGCCTACGGACACCGCATTGTCAGGCTCAAAGTCGGTTGGATGGAGAAATGAACCCGAAAAACGAGGCGAAAAGATTTTTGATTTTCCTATTGCTTGCCAATATGAGCAATGATATTTTCGTTTTCCATGAACAGCAAACCTGATGTTTGGCAGGGCACTTTGGCCTTGATGGTCTTGAAAACGCTGGAACGAACCGGCTCGTTGCATGGGTATGGAATCGCCCGGCAGATTGAACAAACCAGCGCCGATCTCTTGAAGGTCAATTACGGCACGCTCTATCCCGCGCTCTTGAAGCTCGAACAAGAAGGATACATCGCCTCGCACTGGGGTGTGTCGGACAACAACCGAAAGGCCAAGTATTATGAATTGACACGCGCGGGTCGCAAGCAAGTCGAAAAGGAAGCCCAGGAATGGGAGCGAATGACAGAGATCGTGGCGCGGTTCCTGAGTCCGAAGGAGGGGTTGGCATGAGAAAGCTTCGTGGATGGATCGTGAGGTTTGGTAGCCTGTTCGGCAAGGGTCGCAAGGATCGAGAACTCCAGGAAGAGTTGGAGAGTCACATCCAAATGCACACGGAAGACAACCTTCGATCCGGCATGACAGCGCAAGAGGCACGCCGTCAGGCGATGATCAAATTCGGAGGTATCGAGTCCACGAAGGAGGCTTACTGTGAGCAGCGCGGTCTTCCTCTGCTGGATTCCCTGGTGCAGGATCTGCGCTACGCGTGGCGTAATCTCCTGGGCAGCCCCGGATTTGCGCTGGCCTCCATCCTGTCACTCGCCCTTGGCATCGGCGCGAACACGGCCATCTTCAGCATTGTCAACGCGGTGATGCTGCGCTCGCTGCCGGTCAAGGATCCCCATCGTCTCGTCCAATTCACAATCGATGGGGACGGTACTTTCACAAACCCCTTGTGGGAAGAGATCCGCGATCGGCAAAATGCGTGCGGCGAAACCGTGGCCTATTCCTCTACGGAATTCGACCTGGCGGAAGAGGGCGAACGCAAACCGGCTCGGGGCATGTGGGTCAGTGGCGATTTTTTCAATGTGCTGGGAGTTCAGCCGGCCTTGGGCCGCCTGTTCGCCAGGGACGATGATGTTCACGGCGGGGGAAAGCAGGGGCCTGTAGCGGTGATTAGTCACGATTTCTGGCAGACCCATTTTAGCGGCGAGCCGGGGGTGATCGGCAAGGTTCTGAGGCTTGACCGCCAGAGCTTTGAGATCGTTGGCGTGACGCCGCAGGCCTTCCGAGGCCTGGATTCCGATCACGGATACGAGGTGGCAATCCCGATTGGTTGCGAGCCGCTGTTCCATCCAGACCGCAGTTCGTTGGGCAACCGCAGCACGTGGTGGCTCAATATTCTCGGCCGCCTGCCCGACGGCGTCACCGCGCATCAGGGATCCGAGCGGCTCAAAGTGGTCGCCGCCGGAATTATGCAGGAGACTCTGCCTGGAGATTGGGACGCGGCTGGAAAGCAGAGCTACTTGAAACAGAGATTGCAGGTGGTGCCGGCCGCCGCCGGTTTTTCCGGTGTGCGATCACAATATGGAGCGGCGCTGCTTACGGTGATGACGGTGGTTGGCTTCGTGTTGTTGATCGCATGTGCCAACATCGCGAATCTGTTGCTGGCCCGCGCCGCCGCGCGTCGCCGCGAGTTCTCGATTCGGATGGCCATCGGCGCGGGACGCGCCCGCCTCATCCGTCAACTGCTCACGGAGAGTCTGCTCTTGGGGCTGCTGGGCGTTCCGGCGGGCCTTGTGCTTGCCAAATGGGGTAGCCGGTTCCTGGTGCGTCTGCTGTCCACTGCGGGTGACCCGCTACAAATCGACTTGTCCCTGGATGGCATGGTCCTTCTTTTTACCGCAGGCCTGACCGTTGGGACTTGCCTGCTCTTTGGACTGGCGCCGGCATTCCGGGCGGTTCGCGTCGCCGCTCACGAGGCGCTTAGTCTTGCTTCTCGGGGAACCGTGGCTGGGGCTAACAGGTTCAACTTGGGCAAGGCCCTGGTTGCCGGCCAGATCGCCCTATGCCTTGTGTTGATGGTGGCGGCGGGATTGTTCTCGGCCACTCTGCGGAACGTGCTGAGAGAACCGCTGGGTTTCGATCAGCACAAGGTACTGGCGATCGAAATCGATACCCGGCAACTGGTTCCGGCGGATCAAAGAATCGCCCTTTTCGAAACGCTCCTCCAAAAGGTCCGTCAGCTTCCCGGAGTGGCGTCGGCCGCCACGATCCTCTTCAAACCCTTCTCCGGTTCGGCTCAGAACGGCTTCGCGTTTCCGGATGGGGAGGACGAAAGGGACACGCGAGACAGTAGAACCTGGCTGAACCGCGTCAGCCCCGGCTATTTCAAAACCATGCGCGCCACGATCCTGGCAGGCCGGGAATTTGAGGAGGGCGACAAGCGAGGTGCGGAAAAGGTAGTCATCATCGATGAGAAGACGGCGCGCGACTACTTCGGTACGCAAGATCCCATCGGCCAATGCCTCCGCGGGGACTTTGGTCCGAATACCAAAGGCCGGTTTCTAATTATCGGAGTCGTGAAGGATATGAAATATGCCGAGATCAGAGAACCGAAGCGCAGGACCGCTTTCCTGCCCATGGCGCAGAACGGCGATCCGTCTCCACGCGTGACGATTCTGGCCCGACTTGCGGCCCCGCCAGCGAGCGTTATCCCGGCGATTCGCGCCGCGACAACGGAGGCTAGACACGGGCTCTCGGTGAGTTTCGGCGAGCTTGAAACCCAGATCAGCGAATCATTTCGCCAAGAGAAGGCGGTGGCGCTGCTTTCGTCATTCTTCGGTGGCCTGGCACTGTTCCTGGCTGTGGTCGGCTTATATGGAGTCACGTCCTATACGTCGGCTCAGAGACGAAACGAAATCGGGATCCGCATGGCGCTTGGCGCGCAACGGAATGCCGTGATCTGGCTGGTGCTCCGAGATGTTGTCGTAATCATTTCACTCGGCGCGGCGCTGGGGCTGGCTATCGCACTAGGTCTGGCGCGTTTGATTGCGAGCCTCGTTTACGGGTTGTCGCCTCACGATGGGCGTTCGTTCCTTTTTGCAGCCCTGGTTCTCAGCATCGCGGGAGTGCTCGCCGGTATTTTCCCCGCCTGGCGCGCCTCCCGGCTGGATCCCAGCGAGGCGCTGCGATGTGAATGAGGTTTTAAATCGATGCAAAGCACAATAACAAGAGGTTAGCATGAGAAAGCTTCGTGGCTGGATAATGAGATTTGCCGGCTTATTTAACAAGGGCCGCAAGGATCGAGAACTCCGAGACGAGTTGGAGAGTCATATTCAGATGCACACGGAGGACAATCTTCGATCCGGCATGACGCCCGAAGAGGCGCGCCTTCAGGCAATGATCAAATTGGGAGGGATCGAGTCCACAAAGGAAGCCTACCGGGAGCAACGTGGTCTTCCTTGGCTGGAGACGCTCTTACGAGACGTTCGCTTCGGAGCACGTCAATTACGCATGCACCCCGGTTTCGCTGCGGTGGCCGTGCTCACCCTTGCGCTTGGCATTGGGGCCAACACGGCCATCTTCAGCGTGGTAAACGCCGTCCTACTGCAGCCGCTGCGGTTTCGTGAGCCGGAGAGGCTGGTCAGGCTGTTTGACAGCGTGCCTGCGCGCGGAATAGAACGGATACCTGTGGCTCTGGCCAATTTCCTCGACTGGCGCGCGCAGAGTACCACTCTGCAAAGCCTCTCTGCGTATGCTTACACGGATTTTAATCTGACGGGCCAGGGCGAGCCCCGGCGGCTGATCGCGCTTCGCACCACAGCCAACCTGTTGCCGTTGCTTGGCTTTTCCCCACAGTTGGGAAGGCAGTTCACGGCAGAGGACGAAAAACCGGGCCAACCCAGGGTGGTATTGCTGGGAAGCGCGCTCTGGAAGCGAAGCTTTGGCGGCGACCCAGCGGTGGTGGGAAGGGTAATTCAGCTTGATGGCGAAGGTTACACGGTGGTCGGAGTCGTTCCTCCAGATTTGGGTGACCCGTACGGGGAATTGGACGTGTGGACTCCGGCGGTCTTCCGGGCGGAGGAAACCACGGATCGAAATTCCCACGGCTGGGAAGTGGTAGGACGTCTCAAACCGGGCGTGACTTTGAAACAGGCCTCGATCGATTTGAACCTTATCGCCAAACGACTGGGGGACCAGATCGAGTCGCAAAAGGGAATGGGCGTGCATATAGCGGGACTGCAGCAGCAGGCGATTGGAAACTCCGGCCGCCAATTGTGGGTGTTGCTTGGATCTGTGGGTTGCGTCCTACTCATCGCCTGCGCGAATATCGCCAACCTGCAACTGGCCAGCGCGGCAGGACGGAGTCGAGAGTTCGCGGTGCGCGCGGCCCTTGGCGCCAGCCGAGCCCAGGTGATTCGCCAACTACTCACGGAAAGCTCGACCCTGGCTTTTCTTGGCGGGGGACTAGGGATACTGCTCGGGTGGTGGGGGGTGTCCACCTTCGTGACGTCGCGCCCCTGGAATCTGCCGCGTCTTAATGAGGTCAGTCTTAGCATGCCCGCGCTTGGATTCTCGCTGGCTCTCATCCTAGTAACCGGGATAGTCTTTGGCCTCGCTCCAGCTTGGCAAGCAGCGCGGGCGGATGTTGCCGAGACATTGAAAAGCGGCAGCCGGAGTTCTTCCGAGGGTTTTCGCCTTAACCGGTTGCGCATGGGCCTAGTCGTAGCCGAGGTTGCCCTTTCGCTCACCCTACTGGTTGGTGCCGGCTTGCTGCTGCGCAGTTTTGCCAAACTTAACGGGGTGGATGTTGGATTTCAACCTGTGGGATTGCTCACAGCCGACCTAGCCGCGCCTGAGAGAAAATATCCCGGTGAGGCCCGCAAGACACTGCTCATCACGCGGTGCCTCGAGAGTGTGCGCTCATTGCCCGGTGTCGAATCCGCTTCGTCGGTTTACTGCCTGCCTTTGGGGAACGTTGGTTGCAGAGTGTCCTTCACCATAGAGGGACGCGCGACGACGTCCGGGAACGAGGACAACGGGGCCAAATATAACGAAGTCGCACCCGGCTACTTTCACACCATGAGCACTCCCCTACAAACAGGTCGCGATTTTGACGCTCACGACACCGCCAATGCCGTCCGCGTTGCCATCGTGAACGAAGCTTTTGCGCGCGTTTTTTTCCCGGAGTTGGCCCAAGGTTCGCTCCCACGCCAGCGGATTAACCTTGATGACGGCACAAACAATTGGACGCAAGTCGTCGGAATTACCCGGAACGAGCGCCAAAGCAGAGACCTTGCGGAGAAAACCGAGCCGGAAATCTTCGTCCCGATCACCCAGCATTGCTCAGGTTCCACAACACTAGTCGTGCGGACTGCGGGCAGCCCATCGACGTTGACCGAGGTCCTGCGAAAAGCGGTGCTGGGAATCGACCCAGACCTGCCGATTGGTGGAATCCGCACGATGTCCGCCGTGGTTGGGGAGCGACTTTCCAGCCGTCGGTTCGGAGGCACGCTAATGGGAGGGTTTTCCATTCTGGCCCTTGGGTTGGCAGCGTTAGGTATATACGGCGTCATGGCTTACTCCGTCACGCGCCGCATCCGGGAGATCGGAATTCGCATGGCTTTGGGAGCGCAAAAGGGCGATGTCCTCCAAATGGTCGTTAAGCAAGGCATGACGTTGGTCCTTATCGGCCTGGCCATCGGTCTGGGCGTCAGCTTTGGACTTTCTCGGTTGCTGGAAAGCCTGCTCTACGAAGTTTCAACTCGCGACGCGGCGGTCTTTGGGATCGTGACCGCAGTGCTTTTGGTTGTCGCCTTCCTCTCCTGCTGGCTTCCGGCCCGCCGCGCAGCTCGGGTTGATCCGATCGTCGCGCTACGTTCTGAATGATTTTTAAAATCCATGCACTCAACCATTCCACTCATCGAACTCAAAAACATCGAAAAGGTATTTCTCACCGATGAAGTCGAAACCCACGCGCCGTCCGCCGTTGGCTTCGAGATTTATCACGGCGAATACGTCTCCATCTCCGGCCCGTACTATTGAAATCCATGAATACACCAATAACCAGTCGTCAGGCGGACCAAGGAACTTTGACAGCCGGCGAACCGATAATCCGGCTGCGGAACATTGAGAAATGTTACCAGCTCAGTCCGCTACGTCCAAACTCTCCTCTTCGGAGTCAAAGGCACCGCCCCATCCATGCTCATCGCACCGGCACTCCTCCTTCTAGCCGCAGCCCTATTTGCCGCGCTTCCTGCCGTACTCCGCGCCGCACGCATTGACCCTTCCATAATGCTCCGCGCCGAATAGGCGTTTCATTTCTTACGCACATCAAGTGCATCAACTTGGTTCCGCGCAAAAGCTGAAGGCGTTGTTCGGTTCCCCAATCAAAGGCGGCTTGGATCCAAACGGGCAATTTGCCACGCTGGCCGTGCGGCAGCCCCTCTTCCCACCGAGACCGGTCCAGAAGCCTTTCCGGGTTGTTCGCCGCTGGTATCGTTGGTAACAGTCAGATTATCGCTTCCGGCATGGGCGGAACAGAAACGGAGGTAATCCGGTCGCAACCTGTCACCGGAAACTTCTTCGGTGTTCTGGGAGTGCAACCGTTCGTCGGACGCCTTCCCTCTGCAGCCGATGATCTGCCGAACAGCGGGGGTTTTTGGCCTCGAAAAGAACTAGACCCGTTTCCGTGGTAATAACTTCCAGGAAAGATAACGGAAGACCAGCGCGACGACCCGCAGCGAATTATTCCAACAGCTTGGCCCGCCACCGCGCTGGCGCACTGTTGAAATCAATGCTGGAGACAGAAAATGATTCATCCGCAACCCGCCGCAATGAACGCTTCACCGCCACACATTGGATTTGAGCGCAGATAAACTTTTCGAGCGCCGCTGGGCGCTGACATTGCTGGAACAGGTATTGTCCCGGCTTTGTGACGAGCAGGCGGAGGTAGGGCAAGGGGAGGCCTTCGAGCAATTGAAAGAGTCCTATTGGCGGGCGGACGCGGAACGCCCTACGCGGAACTGGCGGCGCGTCTGGGCAGAAGCGAAGGCGCGGTAAAGAGGCGGTGCATCGCTTGCGGCAGCGGTATCGGGATCTGTTACAAGAGGAAATCTCCAACACGGTAACCTCGCCGGAGGAAGCCGAGGAAGAGCGGCGGTATTGCTGGCGGTCTTGAGCAGATGAAGGTGTAACCTTTGGCGGTGCTTCCGTAAGTAGTGGGTGAACCAAAACGGTTCAGAAACTGAAATGACCTATGAACACGATTCGAATTTGTCCCGTATGCCGCAACCCGCTGCCGCCGGATGCGCCCGCCGGCCTCTGCCCGGTCTGCTTGCTTCAAATCAGACCCGGCGGCAAAACCGGCCCCCAAAGCCAAGCCCGGCGAACCATCCTCCACCCTCACTATTGGACCCGAGGCCTCCATGCGCGTGCGCTACTTTGGCGATTACGAGTTGCTCGAAGAAATCGCCCGCGGTGGCATGGGCGTGGTGTGGAAGGCCCTCCAGTCGAGCCTCAACCGCACCGTCTTGGTGAAAATGATTCTCGCACCCCGGCGATGGAAGCAGGCATCGCCGATCACGTCTGGACAATGGCTGAAATTGCGGCTCTTTTGCCTTGATTTTCGATAGGTAAGAGTTTATTCTGTCCTTATTAAGGAAGCTTTTTAATGAAAGCTGTGACGAAAATATTGGTTTTCACCATTGGATTGTCCTTGATAAATACGGGCTGCGCGTATTTTCGACCACCAGAGGTTGATCCGCATTTAGCGGATATGCAACGAGCGGAGCAGGAGGGAATCCCTCAGTCAGAAAAAGCGTTGTCTTCACTCATTGGAGGGCTATGGACAATACCCAATGGGGTACGGATACGTTAAGGCAAAAGGCTTCATCTCCGAAGCCCTATCATCATCGATTTTGGTTCAAGGAGCTTCCAAAAATCAAATTGATACACTCCCGCCGGTTTGAAAATGCTGACATTTGGTCAAAATACATTAAAGTCAGATTTCGATGCCGGAGACAGAAAATGGTTCATCAGCAAGCCGCCGCGATGAGCGCTTCACCGCCACCCATTGGAGCGTCGTGCTCGCGGCCCGTGGTGGGGATTCCGCCCGCGCGCGGGCGGCGTTGGAGGCGCTTTGCCTCGCCTACTGGTATCCCCTCTACGCATTCGTGCGTCGAATGGGTCAAAGTCCGCACGACGCGGAGGATTCTGTGCAAGGTTTTTTCGCCCTGTGCCTGAAGAAGAACTATCTGGCGGCGGCGGAAGAGGCCAAGGGACGTTTCCGATCGTTTCTGCTGCTGGCATTGAAAAGGTTTCTAGCCAAGGAGCGGGACAAGTCATGCGCCCGCAAGCGCGGCGGCGACCAGAAGCCGATTGCGCTGGACGGCCTGACCGCCGAACAACGTTACGCGCTGGAACCGGCGGAACATTTAAGCGCCGATAAACTTTTCGAACGGCGTTGGGCGTTAACTTTGCTGGAGCAGGTTTTGTCCCGGCTTCGCGATGAGCAGGCGGCGGCGGGGCAGCGGGAGGCCTTTGAGCAATTGAAAGAGTTCCTGTTGGCGGGCGGACGCGGAACACCCTACGCAGAAGTGGCGGCGCGTCTGGGCACGAGCGAAGCGGCGGTGAAAGTGGCGGTGCATCGGTTGCGGCAACGGTATCGGGAGTTGTTGCTGGAGGAGATCGCCAATACGGTAACGTCGCCGGAGGAGGCCGAGGAGGAACGGCGGTATTTGCTGGCGGTCTTGAGCAGGTGAGGGTGTAACCTTTGGCGGTGCTTCCGTAAGTAGTGGGTGAACCAACACGGTTCAGAAACTGAGAAGGCCTATGAGCTTGATTCGAATTTGTCCCAGTTGCGGCAACCCGCTGCCGCCGGATGCGCCCGCCGGCCTCTGCCCGGTCTGCTTGCTCAAATCAGACCCGGCGGCAAAGCCGGGTGCCAAAGCCAACCCTGGAGAACCAGCCGCCACCATCTCCATCAGCCCCGATGCCTTCGTGCGCGTGCGCTACTTTGGCGATTACGAGTTGCTCGAAGAAATCGCCCGCGGTGGCATGGGCGTGGTGTGGAAGGCCCGCCAGTCGAGCCTCAACCGCATCGTCGCGGTGAAAATGATTCTCGCCGGAAAACTGGCCGGCGAGGCCGAGGTACAACGCTTCAGGCGCGAGGCCGAGGCGGCGGCCAATTTGCAGCATCCGAACATTGTGGCCATCCACGAGGTCGGCGAACACGATGGCCAGCATTATTATTCGATGGATTACGTTGAGGGCCGAGACCTGGGCGCGCTGGTGCGCGAAAGCGGCCCGCTGCCCCCGGCGCGCGCGGCGGAGTGCTTGCAGACCATCGCCGAGGCGGTCCATTTCGCCCACCAGCGCGGCACCCTGCACCGAGATTTGAAGCCGCAGAACGTGCTCATGGATGCCGCCGGAGTGCCCCGCATTACCGATTTCGGCCTGGCCAAATTCATCGAGCGCGACGACAGCCTGACGAAAACGGACGCGACGATGGGCAGCCCCAGTTACATGCCCCCGGAGCAAGCAGCCGGCCACCTCGACCAGGTCGGCCCGCACAGCGACGTTTATTCGCTCGGCGCAATCCTCTACGAACTGTTGACAGGCCGCCCGCCCTTTCGTGCCGAGACGGCGGTGGCCACGATGCGCCTGGTGATGGAATCCGACCCGGTCCCGCCGCGCAAGCTCAACCCCGACCTGCCACCCGATTTGGAAACCATCTGCCTCAAGTGCTTGGAAAAAAATCCCGTCCTCCGTTATCCCTCAGCGAACGCGCTGGCCGAGGAATTGGGCCGCTTTCTCAAGCACGAGCCGATTCAAGCGGTCCCCGTGAGCGCCATCCGCAAGGCCGAGAGTTGGCTGCGTCGGCATGCGTGGACACTGATGGCGGCCGGTTTATTGATGGTGATGGTCCTCGCAGGCGTGCTTTACTGGGAGATCCACTCGCTCGACTCCTTTTTTGATAATATGTTCACCCGGCACCATCCTGACTTGCGGGGGCAAGAATTCCAAACTTGGGATAACGACATGAGCCTCCTGCTCCTGATTTTGGTATGCGCCTGTTCCGCCTGTAGGCAGGGTGGACTGGTAACAAAGGTGGTGACGAATTGGAAGTTGATGTCACAGCGGACAATCGGTTTGGGGCCCACCCGGCAGGTGAGCCAGAGAATGCGCCTGGCTTATGGGTTGATCGGCGCGGCGGGACTTGGATTTGCGGTGTTCTACTGTGCAAGAATTATCGAGACCAGTGCGTGGAACGCGCCGCAAAATAGTATAGGTACTATAGGGTGGGAGATAGTGTGGCCAATCGTTTTAGTGTGGCCAATCGTCTATCTCAGCCTCTCGCTCTTGTTCCGGATGGTGCGGGATTACCAGAAATTCGTCCATGGCATGCCAAGCCGGACCTTGTCTGCCGAGCAACGCGATTCGTTACGCCAGGCGATTTTCGACGGCCCAATCCCAAGCCCGGCCACACTGTATCGCCGGACGTTTCCCGGCGCTTCGCGGGCCGAAGCGCAAGATTACGTCGGAAAAGTTGCGGCCGAGCTTCTGGCGACACATCCGGAGAAATTGGCCAAGCCCTGGGACCTCAATTGGCAATCGATGGGTGCATGTCTGCTGGTCGAGCTCGGCGTATTGGCGAGCATTTGGTTGATGATGCCGCCCGTAGTGCCGGCGGCGAGACTGTTCCGCTACGCCGTCGGGTTCGTCTTCGGCGCGGGGGCTCTCCTGCTCAGGCGTCAGCATACCCTTTGGCAGCGAATGCTTGCATACCTGTTGTTTTTCTTGCTGGTCTTTTCGGGATCATCGTTGGTGGGGCCGCTTTTGGCGGCGCACCCGCCCTCCACTTTGGGCTCTGCGGGACGACTTGACTTCCCTGTAGGTCTTGTGTTGGGCATATGCCTGATCATGTCAGGCTTCACACGCAAACGGAGCAAATCCACGCCAGACAAACGCCCCCCTCAACGATCTCACTCCGCCCCGCTGACGTTTCCGGCCGAGAAAGTCCGGCACTGATTGAGATGGGACTTGAGAAGAAAGGAAGACGGAGCAGGAAAGACAACAATTCCAAATCGACGTTTTCACCGCATTTTCAGACAGGCATTGCACCAGCAGATATGAAGAAATTGAAAAACCCCTTGCTTGCATCAAGAAACCTGATAATAACAAAACACCTCAGAGTGGCCGTTTTCATTCGACCCTTCGTGGCTGGTTTTGACTGACCGCTGACAGAACGTTCAACCCGAGCCGGACGTAAGGCGCTGGATCGAAACTGACGGTGTCATCAAGGCGGAAATAATCGATCTCCCGATAAACGGAAAAGCCGATTTCGAGTTCGGCGCGCAGTCCGCGCACAATCTCGTAGCTCGCGCCCACGCCCAGCCGGATATCGCGGTAAGTCGCAATCGCGTCGTTGTGTTGAGGGAGGCCGGTCTTGGTCCCAAGATGCTCGCTGATGCGGAAGACCGCGCCATTGAGATCAAGGCCGGTGTAGAACGCCCATTTCGAATCAACGCGATAGGTCAAACGGGTTTTCGGCATGGCCACTTCCAGCATGTAACGGTCGTTAATTAGCTAGCGCACGCCGACAATCGGCATGACGGGAATATCGTTGTCCGGTCGACGTAGCCTGAATCCACACTGGCCTGCCACGCCGCTTCGCCCGGCTGCGGCGCCCTCGCGAAATCTCCGGATGTGGCATAGGCACTGTCTTGGGCGACCGCGGACACAGACAGGAGCGCGGTGGCGGAGCAGGTCAGGGCGATAGTACGAATATTTTTTGTCTTACGAGTCATTTTCAACTTCTTCGATTCATGGGTCTTGATGTTCACGGCTTCAACCCATCTTCCACTCTCCGCTGTCAATTCTGATCATCTGTTGCAGGGGCTTCGCGATTTCCCGAACCTCATCATACCAAATCCGCAATTGCCCATACGGGGCCAGAAAGCGAATCTTGCAACCAACTCGCCAAGGATTGAAGAGAAAAGATGTCCTCAGGGTCGGCAAAGGCCTAACCGAAGCTGTTAATGCCACTCGCTCTGTCAAACAATCTTCGCGGTCCGAGGAACTGTCGGCGGGCCAAAATATTTTTCGAAATATGTTGCAATCTCTGAATTTGTGGTTTATAGTACACGTAGAATGTTAAATAGACATACAATATGAGTGATGAAAGGGGCGACGAAAAGGGGAAAAGAGCCACGGCGCACCATGACTCAGGAAGACATGGAACATCACGGCCCGAAGCCGTCGAATCCTGCCGGCCTTTTGCCGCCACGAGCAAGAAGCAGCCAGAGGCATCAGCCGGGGCCAAGAATAACACGCCGTTACATACAACTTGCTCCAGAAAATTCGACATGAAACATACGACCCCCACCATAAGCGAATCTTCTTTCACCCTTCGAAGCGATGGCTGGTTTCACGTCGAGAATGAAGGAGTTCATCCCCAACGAGAAGGCCGGCGTCGTGCCGGGAGCGGCGGGGTGGCCTCCCGAAATTCCATTGGCGCAAGCCCGCGTGACAATCTTGCTCGCGCGAGATTTTCCTCGACGCAGCCGAAGGCGCGTTTTAGACTTTGGGTTGTTGCATGAGAACAATCTTATTTCGTCTGGGCGGCCTGCTGGCCGCGGTTGCGTCGCTCACTCAAATTGCCGCCGCTTCAGAGTCGGCGCCGTTGCGCGCGCAGTTGAAAGCGTCGCCTTTCAAGATCGCCTATGAGAGCTATGTGGACGGCAACTGGGAAATCTTTGTCATGAACCCGGACGGGTCGCATCCGGTCAATCTCACCAAAACGCCCGACCTCAATGAGCATTACCCCCAGATTTCGCCGGACGGAACCCGGATGTGTTTCGTGGCCGACAAAGGAGAGGGCCGTGATGCCATCCGCAGCCTCTACGTCATGGATGTGAACGGCGGACATCGCAAGAAGATTGCCGATTACGCCCGGGAGCCGTTCTGGTCCCCCGACGGCAAAGTCATCGGGTATTTGGACCAGGAGTTCCCAAAGTTTAATGTGATAGATTACTACACCAAGGGGATGAATTTTTACGAGCTGGCGACGGGTAAAGTCACCCCTCATCCAAATTACACCAATCTGCACCATCTTTATAACCCTAACTTCTCTGCCAACGGCAAATGGATCGTCTCCACCGTGCATGCCGGCATGGGTTACGATCATACGATTCTGCTCATCGAGGCGCACGGGGATAAGATCATCGACTTGAAAATCCCCGGCTGCCGGCCTCGCCTCAGTCCCGATGGCAAACAAATCGGCTGGGGCGCCAGCGATAATGAGATTGCCATTGCGCCCATCGACACGGATTCCGATGAACCCAAAGTCGGCGAACGGCGGATTCAGATCAAAGACGACAAAAACAAAATTTATCATGTCCGATGGTCGCCGGACAGCCAGTTCGTGAGTTTCAGCCGGGGGCCGGATGGCGAGGGCGATCTGAGCAAGCCGGGAACGTTCCAAGCCGCGTGCGAGATTATGGGTGTTTATGCTCCGGGTTGGAATATTGCCGCTGTGTCCGCCCTGCAGTCCGGGATCATTGACCTCAATCAGGGGACCGAAGCCGACTTCGTCATGCTAACAACCAATGGTTTGAGCGACAAGGAATCCGCCTGGTTTTGGCCGCGTAGGAAGTAACCGGGGTGCGCGTGATCAGAAGTCTTTCGCTCATGAGTCTGCTGGCGGGGTTGAGTCTGCTCTGTTCCTGCGGCAAGTCAGATTCGCCGGAGCAAGGCCAGGCAAAGACCAGCTCGGCGAGCGCTCCCTCGGCCGCCCTTCCGACAACCCCTCTCGAGCTGGTTACGAAATCCGGCGTGGAAATGGTTTATCTGCCCGGCGGCGAGTTCATGATGGGAACCACTCAGGGCAATCCGGATGAAGCCCCCGTCCACAAGGTCAAGATCGGCAGTTTCATGATGGATAAATGCACGGTCACGCACGAGATGTTCACCAAGGTGCAATTGCCCAACCCGTCGCACTGGCAGGATAATCCGCAGAAACCCGTGGAGCGAGTACGCTGGCGGGACGCCAAGCAATACTGCAACGAACGCTCGATCCTGGAAGGACTCAAGCCGTGTTACAACGAGAAGACCATGGATTGGGAATGCGATTATTCCGCCAGCGGCTATCGCCTGCCCACCGAAGCGGAGTGGGAATACGCCTGTCGCGCCGGCACCGATGGGCCTTACGATTTCGGGCCGCCGGACAAATTGCGCCAATACGCCTGGTTCGCGGACAATGCCGATGAAAAGACTCATCCTGTGGGTCAGAAGAAGCCCAACCTCTGGGGATTGTATGACATGTACGGCAACGTTTCCGAGTGGTGCGAGGATGTTTACAGTCCGGATTATTATCAGCAAGGCGCCGCGGTCGATCCGCACGGGCCGCCCAGTCCGGGCAAGGACGTTTTGCGCGTCATGCGAGGAGGTTCGTGGAAGGCCGGCGCGGCCCTGTGCCGGGCCACTTTTCGCCAGGGCCAGCGCACGGGAGACACGGACGCCTGTTTCTACACCGATTTCTGCGGCTTTCGCTGTGTGCGGCGGGTCTCCGCGGAGGAGCTGCAACAGTTGAAAGCAAACTCGAAATGATCAAGTGCCGCGAACGATGAACTAACCCGCCGCTACGCACCATGCTTTTCCACACGTGGCCGTTCCTGGTCTTCATGCTCATTGTCCTGCCGGTTTTCTACTCCTTGCGCAAGACACGCTGGTGGATTCCGTGGCTGATGGCCGCCTCCTATTTTTTTTACGGCTGGTGGAACCCTTATTACCTGCTCCTGGTTTTCTACGCGACCGTGCTGGATTATTTTCTAGTGGCGCTGATGGATCATTGCCCGCGCGCGGGTCAAAAAGTGGATGTCGCGGCCCGTTTGTTTCGCCTGCGATTTGATGACTGGGTGCTCAAGACGGCTTTTCTCGCGTCGGCGGCGGCTTTCGTGGCCATCCTCGCGGTGGCCTGGCGGGGCCCGCTGACGCTGCGGCCTTCGCTGGCGGGTTTGGCTGTCATTTTCCTGCTGATGGCCTTGGGCGCGCTCCTGAGCAACCGCCGCATCTGGCTGTTGATCAGTGTGGTCAACAACCTGGCGTTGTTGCTCTTCTTCAAATATGGCCATTTCGCGGTGGAAAACATGAACGCTGTTTTCGCGTGGCTGCACTGGTCGTGGAAGCTGCCCGAGCCGTCCGCCTTGATGCCATTCGGCTTTTTCTACGTTCTGCCGGTTGGCATTTCCTTCTACACCTTCCAGTCACTGAGCTACACGATCGACTTTTATTTCGGAAACGTGGATAGAGAGCGCAACTTTCTCCGGTTCGCGACCTTCGTTTGCTTCTTTCCGCAACTCATGGCCGGCCCGATCGAGCGCGCCAAACATCTGCTGCCGCAATTCCGTGAGTTTCCCCCGATTCGCCTGCAAAACTTTACCGACGGCTTGTCGCTTTTCCTGGTGGGCTTGTTCAAAAAACTGGCGCTGGCGAACTACCTCGCGTTCTACGTGGAGCGGGTCTATGACAACCCCAAGGCTTTCGGCCCGCCAGCCCTGATGCTGGCCACCTTCGCTTTTGCCTGGCAGATTTATTTCGACTTCAGCGGCTACACGGACATGGCTCGCGGCGTCGCGCGTCTGCTGGGGTTCAATTTGATTCTCAACTTCAACAATCCTTATCTCGCCTCTGGATTGGGCGAGTTCTGGCAACGCTGGCACATCAGCCTGTCCTCGTGGTTCCGGGACTACGTTTATATTCCGCTGGGCGGCAATCAGCGCGGCGTGTTCAATACCTACCGCAATCTATTCATTACTTTTTTGCTTTCCGGCATCTGGCACGGGGCCGCCTGGACGTTCGTCATTTGGGGGGCGCTGCACGCCTTGGGCGTGATGGCCACCCGGGAGATGGAACGCTCCGCTTTTTACCGCGACCAAGTGCCCCGCCTGCTCAAGCAGATCGGCGTCTTCATTTTCGTTTGTTTCACCTGGATCTTTTTCCGGGCGGAATCGCTCAGCGACGCCGGCTTGATCGTCCGGCGCATCTTCACCGCCGCCTGGTCCGACCCGCAAATTCCGGCGCTGATGCTGGCGCTGGTGGGGCTGGTCTGGCTCTACCAGTTCTTATACGAATCAAAGCATCGGGAAATATTGCAGACGAGTCTGGTGCGCGTCGGTTTCGCCGTCGTCATGGTGCTTTATTTGTTTCTCTTTTCCTCGGGTGGCGGGTCGTTCATTTACTTCCAATTCTAAAACATGCACAACACGCCAAAAGCCGCCATTGCGGAAACGCCCATGGTGAACGAGATGCGGCTGAACGCCCGGCAGTGCGCGCTGGCGCTGGGCATCCTCTTGCTGGCGGTTTTTCTGACGCCTTGGCTTTGGAAGAGGATCGAACGCTTCGAGACCGGCTCAGATTATCGCATTCCTTACGACTTGAGCAAAGATTACTGGCTCTACCAGCGGCGGCTGGAGGACAAGATAAGTCCCCGCAGCATCGTGATGCTGGGCGACTCGGTGGTCTGGGGCGAATATGTTCTGCCCGACGGCACCTGGTCGCACTTTCTCAATGAGCAGAGCGGGCAGGCGGACAAATTTGTCAACGGCGGAGTCAACGGCCTCTTCCCGCTCGCGCTGGAGGGCCTGGTTGATTACTATGGGCGCGCCTTGCGCCACCGGAAGGTCATCCTGCACTGCAACCTGTTATGGCTAAGCAGCCCAAAGGCGGATTTGCAAATCGACAAGGAGGAGAGGTTCAACCATTCGCGTCTGGTGCCGCAATTTTTCCAGCGCATTCCGTGCTACAGGGCCGATGCCAACGAACGCCTCAGCGCCATCGTGGAACGCGAGTTTAATTTCACGGCCTGGGTGGACCATTTGCAAGACGCCTATTTCGGGCAAAGGAGCATCCTGAATTGGACCTTGGAAGACGACGGGGGCGATCCGCCGCGTTATCCCAACAGCTATAAGGATCCGCTGGCCCAAATCACTTTCCAGGCGCCCCCCGCTCCCCGCGACGACCCGCAGCGCGGGCCGAAGAGTCCGCGGCATAAACCGTGGTCAGAGAACAGTGGAATCGCGCAATTCGAATGGGTCGATCTGGATACTTCGCTGCAGTGGGGCGCCTTTCGGCGGCTCATTCGAATCCTGCGTGAACGGGACGACGACGTTTTTGTGGTTCTTGGCCCTTTCAACGAACACATGGTGGCTGAGGAAAGCCGCGCACCTTATCGCAAACTGCGTGACGGTGTCACGGCGTGGTTGCAGGAGAACAAAGTTCCACACCTGGTTGCCGAGGAATTACCCAGTCTGCTTTACGCCGACGCCAGCCATCCGCTCACCGACGGCTATGCGCTATTGGCCAAGAGGACCTTGGCGAACGAAGACTTTCAAAGCTGGCTTAAACGCCCATGACTCCATCCCTGCCCAAAGGGGCTTGATTTTGATGGCCCGGAAACAGGCCGCTCGAGCAGGCACCGCTGATCTTGCCATTTAATTGACAGAGGATTCGAGGCTGGCGAACCTGGGCCAGGAGCCCGCGGCCACGATGGCTGGCGGCGAACAAATGGGTAGTCGAAGGGTAAAGCTTGAACCGGTGCCCAGTGCGCTATGACACCGGATGGTTCCGGACATCGCTTCGGCCAGTCGTTTGACAATAGCCAGGCCGAGGCCGGTGGATGATTCGCCGCCGGTGGGGCGCGCGCTCAGGCGGGTGAATTTCTGAAATAGTTTCTTTTGGTCGGCCTCGCTGATGCCAGGACCTTCGTCGCGAACCGACACCAAAATAGAATTCATTTCCGGCAGCGTATGCACATGAATGGTCGTTTTGGGCGGTGAGTATTTTAAAGCATTGGAGATCAAGTTGTCCAGAATCTGCAAGGTGGCGGCCGGGTCGGCATTGGCCCACAGCCCCTCGGAAGCGTCCACGCGGATTTCAATCGACTTTCGCGTGGCGGCCGGCTGATTGTTTTCCACGCTTCGATCCAACAGCGCCCCAATGTCACAAGGTTCTATGTTGGAGCTGAACTGCCCTTGTTCGATGGCGTTAACATCGAGCAGATTGGTGATCAGGTCCCGCATCCGATTGGCGGAGTTGGAAATACTGCCCAAAAGCTTATGGACCTGCTTCTCATTGTCGGTCAGCCCCGCCATTTCCGCGCAGCCAAGAATCACGGTCAGGGGATTCTTCAAGTCGTGGGCGGCGATGCCCAGGAACTCGTTTTTCTCATTATTCAAATGCACCAATCGTTCATTCGCCGCGGCCAATTCTCCCAGCGCGACCTCCATTTTGGCATGGGCGCGCGCCCGACCTCTTTCGAAAATCAAGCCTAGGAGGAACATGAAGGCAATCAGCCCCAAATAACCTGCCGCCGAAACGACCGTGTTCCATTTCATATTATAAGTTACCGGCAAACGAATCCCCATCAGATCAAGCGCCACAACCACCCCCGCGGCGAGAAAGGCCAGAATGGCCCATTGCGTGGCAGCTTTTTGTCCAAGCAACAGAAGAGAGCAAAGTGGAACGCTGACGAGCCAGGCGATGGCATGTCCCTGCAAGCCACCTTCCGCGAAACACAAGGCGGTAAATCCACACGTAAGAGTCATGGTCAGGAAATGTGCCGCGGCATCGATGCTTTTTTTGTGGCGCATCCAAAATGGCGCGGCGGCAAAGCACGAACTGCAGACCATGATGATAAGAGCTCCACACTTGTGGCCGATGAGCATGTAAAAAGCGGCATAGACGATGCCAAAAATGGACCCTAGCACGCCGAAACGCGAAATAAGCCTGGCCCGACGCGCCCGATCAGGATCGGACGTGAATTCTTCGGGGTAACCCAGGAGTTTGATAAATGGCCGGACGATCTTGGAAATCAAACCGGTCGGCTGCTTTGCCGCAAGGGTAGTTTCAGGCGCATTCTTGGCTGGTTGGAGTCGTTGGCTTTGCAAGTTGTCAATCGTTCCCTTGCAAACGCGTCAAGAGCGCTTGAATCCAAGACCGGAAGAATTTGCCCCCATCGGGTCCTCCGCCCTCGCCATAGCCGCCTCGCACATGGCCATCCAACGCGCACCGACGGCATGGCCGAAGAAGCCGTCAGCTTGGGAGTTGAAGGCAAAGCCTCCACACACCAGACAAGTGTAATATCTTTGCTGTCTCACCAGTGAGATCAAAGCCAATATCGTGCCAGTTGCACTGCTTGGCAGGCTTAGCTTTGGCTCAGCCGGGTTTTGGGTTTGTCGAAGAGCAGCGCGTGGGCTTCGCGCAGAATCTCCGGGATGCGGTCGCGAAAGGGGCTTTGCCGAAGGGCGGAACGAAGGTTTTCATCGTCAACCGCGCGGGCGTTCTCGCCGGGAAACCAATGATCGCCCTGCCCCAGCAAATTATACCGCATTTTGCCCCAGCCAACCAAGTCCAGGGCTTTGGCGTAGGTCCAGAGCCGGAGGATTTCCAAGATGTTGATCTGGCCGGGAACGTCGATGTACTCCGGCAAACCTTTGAACCATGATTGACACCAATCTAGCCCCAAAGCCCGTTCCATCTCGGTGCGAAGACGGCGCTCGAGCGGGGCGATGACCTCGGCGGCGCGGTCGTAGTATTCCAGGCCGCGCACGTGTTCGTCGAAATCCTGTGGCCGCGCCGCGCCGCAGCTCAAGGTGTGGACCTCCGGCCGCGCCAGGCAATAGAGGTCGTTGAACTGCATGGGCGTGAGCGGAGCGCACAGTTCGGCCATTTTCGGCGGCGGCTCGTAAAGTTTCCCGCCTTTGTCGTTGGGGCTGATGATGAACACGCCCATGTCCTGCTGGCGCGCGGCCACAATGGCCGGCCAGTTGAGGTGATTGACGAAGTACCAATGCAGATTGATGTAATCAAACTCCCCGCTTTGCACGGCCTCGAGGATGATGTCCGTCGTGGCATGAGTGGAAAAACCGACGAATCGAACCCGGCCCTCTTTTTGCAAACGCCGCGCGGCGGCCACACTGCCGTTTTTCTTCAGGGACCAATCCAGCAATTGGCGATGATTGATGCCGTGCAACGCCAGCAGATCGACATATTCCAGTCCGAGGTAATCCATCGAGCGATCGAAGATTTTGAGGAATTCCGCCGGGTCGGCCTGCGGCGCGACNNCCTGCCATTTGAATTGATAGCGCATCCCGCCGCACGAGAGCACTGGCATCGCCAGTTCAGTTCGACCAAATCGCCGATATTGCACGGCCATCTTATCGCATTCTTTGGCCGTCGGCGCAACCGGGTATTTTTCTGTTTATCCCCGGTCAAAATGCGGGGCCTCCCAGACGGGGATTTTCTCCTGAAACGAAAACTTGACATTTTCAGATGGAAGGCAAAGATCAAGAGCAGAGCCGATTGGAGCCGTTGGCGAGGTATGAAAAGCGAATTGTCCCCGAAAAAGAATAAAGGCGCGGCTGCCGCCCCCAGAGGACACAGGATCATGTTGGTCGAAGACCACCCCGTCATGCGCGAAGGCTTGCTGCAATTGATCAATCACGAACCGGATTTGTCCATTTGCGGGCAGTATGAAGACGCCGCGACCGCCTTTGCGGCCATCCCGACGCTGTGCCCCGATCTGGTCCTCATGGATCTTTCCCTCAGAGGCAGCAGCGGGTTGGAATTGGTGAAGAATAGCCGGGCCAGTTACCCCAAAGTGCGCATCCTGGTCCTGTCCATGCACGACGAATCGCTCTATGCCGAGCGCGTCCTGCGAGCCGGCGCCGCCGGCTACATCATGAAAGAAGAGGCCGCGGAGAAGGTGCTGGGCGCCATCCGCCAGGTGCTCGGCGGCGGGGTTTATCTGAGCGAAAAAATGGGAGCCAAGCTCCTGCGCCAATGGATCGGCGGCAAACCGCCCGAGGCCGGCTCCTCGCTGGAACGATTGAGCGACCGCGAACTGGAAGTTTTTGGATTGATCGGACAGGGCAAGGGCACCCGGCAAATCGCCCAACATCTGCGCCTGAGCGTCAAAACCGTTGAATCCCACCGCGCCCACATCAAAGAGAAGCTCAACCTCAAAGACGCCAACGAACTGGTCCACACCGCCATCCGCGTGCGAGGGGAGTGAGGAGCGCAGCCGCCAGCGGCGGAAAAGACGAAGCTGGAAGAGTTATGGCTTGAATCATCAAGAACTCGCCTGCAAAACACCACGCAGTCCTGATTGTTTGGGCGACCGGCAAAGGATTGAATTCCTCCATTTTTGCAACATCCGGAAATACGCGAAAATACCCATCCATTCCCACATGCCGGCATATCATGGCAAATGCCTTCACCAAACGTCCGCTCTCGCTCCGCCCTCCATCAATCAGTCAATACTAACGCATCCAAGCCGCGGCGGGATTTTTTTGAAAATGCTTGACAGCTTTCCGCCTGCCCAACTAGCCGGGGCGTCTCTGTTCATCTACGGGTTACGCCCCATAGCGTCCATTCGTTCCGTTTGTTATTGTGCTCTCGTAATTTTTAAACGTTATGAACAATTGCCGGGTGCCCATGTGCAACCGCCGCGCTATGTCCCGGCAGACCTTGAGCACCGAACTTCACCAGTGGAAGAAAACGAATGAGAAACAAACCTAAAAATACAAAAACGGAGAAAACTATAGCTTGACCCCTTCCAACAAAAAACGGCCAAAACTATAGTTTGACCCCTTCGACAATGGGCCATTCTAACACATGCCAGGTTTCTACAAAACTTTAAAAACTTCGGCGCTTATTAAGTGGGCCCGAATTGGTAAAACATTTTTGACGCGGCGTCGGAAATTAATGTATGTGGCCTTGGTGTTTACAGCTCTAGCCGTTCTCTTATTCGCGCACATTCGCCGAAGGCAACCGCTTCATTCCTTTTCGCTGCGAAATAGTGCCAAAATTAATCTATTTGGGCCGGGCTTTCTAGGGCAGATCTACCGTACGACTTATCGGGTCCGCGTTCTTACATCAAACAGCTCAATTGCGGAGATCGTCTTTCGGTCTAATTTTGACCATAGTCCTGTTTTAGATTTTTGTCCGGACAATGACGACTATTTTTTTGTTTTATACGATTGCGATACGATACTTCGTCTAGTTAAGATAGACACGCGGCATTGTTTCCAGCCGTTCACGCCAACAAGCGCGTTAAACTGGATCGTAGGCGCTTCGCCATTTAAAGTTGAGCAGGCGGGAGAAAGAGATTGGAGGATGTGCCTGAATGGTTGGTCAGTGATGACTTCAAATGAGTTTCGACTGCACTCGCTCCCATCACTGGATCTCGGAATCCGGCAATTATACGCGGATCGCGGCATGCTGATACCTCGGATAAGAGAGCAAGTGCATTGTATGTTTGATCCCGGGTGTAGACTGTATGATCCTGGGAAGTAGGAATACAAAGACACTTGTAAGGGGTCACCCATTAGTACCTTAGCCGGCTTGAAAACGAAAGTCATTGGGGTCGCGTCTAAACATGCAACATTTGCCAAGGTCTCGCGGCTCGCGACGGTGTCCGACGGGACGAACAGCGCGACATATTCGTACCTTGCCAATTCGTCCTTAGTGGGGCAGATTGTCTTTGCATCGAACACGGTGACGCAGATGACGACGAGCAAACAATATGATTATTTGAACCGGCTGAGTTCCATTTCCTCAACCCCGACAAATTCCTTCATTTACGAGTACAACGCCGCCAATCAGCGCACGCTGGACCGGCTCTGGGATGGCAGTTATTGGGACTACGGGTATGACCCGCTCGGCCAGGTGATTTTTGGCAGCAAGTTTTGGGTGGACCAGACCCCGGTCGCCGGCCAGCAGTTCGATTACACCTTCGACACCATCGGGAACCGGACGCAGACGGAAGCCGGGGGCGACCAGAACGGGGCCAATTTACGCGTGGCCGGTTACACCAACAACATTCTCAACCAAATCACCAGCCGGGGCGTTCCGGCGGCGGTGGACGTGATGGGAGACGGCCTGGCGACCAACGGCGTCACGGTCAACGGCCTGACGGCGTATCGGAAGGTGGAGTATTTCCGGCAGCAGTTGAGCGTGACCAATACGTCGCCGGTGTGGGAGAGCGTCACGGTTATCGGATCCGGTCAGACGAATACAGGGCACCTCTATGTGCCTCAGGCACCGGAGACTAACACCTATGACGCCGACGGCAATCTCTTGACCGACGGCCGGTGGACCAACTCCTGGGATGCGGAGAACCGCCTCCTTTCAATGACCAGCCTGAGCACCGCCCCCAGCGGGTCACAATTGCAACTGGCCTTCACTTATGATTACATGGGCCGGCGGATACAGAAACTGGTTTCCACAAACAACGGCACCTACTTCGGCGAATACACCAACAAGTACGCCTATGACGCCTGGAACTGCCTTGCGATTCTTAATCCTTCCCTGGTCCTGAGCAATTCCTTCCTGTGGGGATCAGACCTGAGCGGCAGCCTGCAAGGAGCCGGCGGCGTTGGCGGCTTGATCAAAGTCTCATATTACGGAGCGGCCATGACAAACTGTTTTGTCGCCTACGACGGTAACGGCAACGTCAGCGCCCTTGTCAACGCCGCCAACGGCGCAACACTCGCGAACTACGACTACGGCCCCTTCGGCGAAGTCATCCGCCTCTCTGGCCCAATGGCCAAGTTGAATCCGTTCCGTTTCTCCACCAAATACGACGATGATGAGACCGATTTCCTCTACTACGGCTATCGGTATTATAATGCCAGCACTGGAAGATGGTTGAGCCGTGATACTGCTACCGAGCCGAATCTCCGCAGCCTTTATGGAATGGTACATAACGATCCAATCGATAAGTTGGATGTGCTTGGGCTGGACGACTGGCAGGGACCACCAGCCCCCATACCTCCTATTAATCCCAACTGGCCGGTGGACAGTTACAACTGTGCCGGATGCGCATTTCGAGTTTGTCAGTATATGAGCAAGCCGGATACGCTCGCCAGACTTGCTAAATGCTCAGCCACCGACAAATCCAGTCGTTGCTCCTGCGGTCTGCGAAAATGTCATTACTATGACATAACGGGCTGGCAAATAACAGACCCCAACGGCAATGTGACTACAAAAAAAGCGAATGATTTCCATATTGATTGCGGAGATGAGGATGGTGGCCAGTGCACATCCAAGAATGGGCCGAATCCTCCCATTGGGGGTAATGATATCAATTCGCATCCGGCTGGACCTTCTAATCCGATCCCTCCGGGATACAAGGTCAAAGCAATTTACACGGACAAATACTATTGTTGCAAACCCTGACGATTATGAAACTGAGTTTGTTGCTAAAGATAATCGCCATAATTGCTCTTTCCACAATCTTTGCCATGAGTAATGACGAAATCAAATACATTGAAGATTTTCCAGATCACTTTTCTAGCGAAAAGGAGCTGAAAGGAAAGGTCTTCGCTAAGGAATGGGTGTCAGAGACTGTTGCAGAAAAGCAATTTTTTATTAGCCGTGTTCTACCTCTTCAGGCGGGGCGCAGCCGCGAAAGAATAACTTGTTGGTATAACGATATTCGGCTTGGCAGAGTTGTTAGCGTCTGGGACATCCGCTTAAATGATGTTGGACCAGTCACACTTAAGATTGACAAAGACACATCGACTCTCACCATTGCCGGTGGCGCTAACACACCGTTCAAGGGTAAGATATTAGCATCAGTCGTTCTTTCTTCGTTGGGACCGTGAAAGGTCACGAAACATGTGAAAGGTAACGGAATATGATGAAGGCTTTAAGGGGCAAACCATAGTTTTGTCTTATCCAACGAAGGAGAAACAGACCTGAAAGAACGAAAAATGGTCACAACTATAATTGACTCTTTTGACGCATGATTCGAGTGATCAAGGATGGATGGTGCGGCTTATAAACATGGCGTGGCTCGCATCTCGATATATGTTAACAAAATCGGCCTGGAGCCAAGCCTGCCACTCAGGTCCGCTTTGAGGTGATAACACCAATTCGTCAACCTGCCTTTGCCTGCAAATTTCAACAGTGGTGCTAGCTGTCAACTGATGCGACCAAAAGCGTTTAATGACCACAACTGCAAGTTCTGGCGGGGTAAGGGAACAAGAAGCGAATGCGTAAATCGGTTCTTCGCAATACACCCAATGGGTATGCATGGCATTCTGCTTCATTTTGATCACTATCGCGTCGGATTCAGCCGGTGGCCGGCGGCGAATATCTATTATGCCCCCTTCCAGCCGCCGTTCGGAGCGCAGGATGACGAGCGCCGCAACCGCGCAGATGACAACTCCCTTCCACCCAGCGGCGGAGGCAAACCAGGACCTGGCCTTCGCCAAGACGGCGAACGACCAGATGATAGCCTCATATATGGCATAAGCAGCGAGCCAGGACAAAGGAATCGCCAAATGCAAGTAGTAGTATTGCCAGCAAGGGCGATGGATCAAATGTATCACCAGCCCCGTTACCAGTAATGTGATAGGGAACGCCATTTGCCGCAAGGTGCGCCGCTTCATGGAAAGCAAGATGCCGGCGAGAGCCGCTGCAACACATTCGAAATGTCCAACGACCATAGTGAGAGGGAACGGAAAGTCCTCCGGACGAGGCATTCCGGGAACCGGCCGCTCCGAGAAATGAGACAGAAAGGAGGTTTGCAGACTTTCCTTTCCCCACAGCACAGTGATCAGAATGACCACCAAAACCGTAGCGCCCATCCACTGCGCAGCCGCGATCATGGCAATCTTTTGCCAGCCAGGTTTGTGGTTGCGTGTTGCCAAAACGATTTCCAGCAGAATCGCAGGAAGCGTCAATATGGCCGTGAGCTTGGTTCCCAAGGCAACTCCCATGACTAAACCCGAAATCCAAAGCCAGACAGGGCGCTTGCGGCCGGACCATCTAAAGAGGCAATAAACGGAGAGGAGAGCGATGGCAAACGTCGGCACCTCCAGCATAACCGAGAGACTCAGCATAAGAACGCCCGGCGAACAAACCAGAAAGAAAACCGCCAGGAACGCCATCCAGAGATTGCCGCGTTGGCGAACAATGAGAAAAAGCGAACAGAATAGCAAAAGTCCAAACGCGGCGGCTAGCAACCGCCCCACAGGAAGAGTTGCCCCGAAAAGCCGAAACGCGCCATCGAGCAACATAGTCAGCACCGGTGGTTGATCGTTCCATATTTGCGTGTATAAGGTATAACCTTTGCTGCACAGAAAACCCTTCATCAACTCAATTCCTTCGTCGTCGCCAAATTTCAACGCTGAAGTAATCGGCAATTGGGAACCTAAAACAACAAAAGCGACGACCACGACCAAGATCCCGCAAGACTGACGCAAGCGATTCACTCAGTCGATGCTCGCAAAACCACGCAAGCATGTCAAGATTGGTCTGGCCGGAAAAGCATGCGCCTCCTCCTTGATCGCGAACATCGCGCTGCCCAACGGAGCATGGATCACCAACACCTACGACAACAACGGTCGGATGCTGGGGACATGGCTCACCAACAGCACTAGCAACATCGATTCAAGCGTTTACACCTACAACGTCGGCAATCAGCGAACCCAGGTCACCCGAACCGCGGAAAACACCGCCGCTTACACGTATGACCCGATCGGCGAGGTCATTGCCGACCAGGCGTCCGAAGTCAGTGGCGGGGCAACCCGATATAATGAGCAGCTTCGCTACGTCTTCGACCCCGTCGGCAACCTGTATTATCGGACGAACAATGCACTGATCGTGAACTTCACGGTCAACTCGGATAACGAGTTGACGGCGAACACCAATGGTGGCAGGTTAACCGTGATGGGTACAACGACGTCAGTAGCCACAAATGTGACCGTAAACAGCAGCAACGCCGCGCCTTATGGGGACGCCACGTTCGCCGCCACGAACATGCCTATAGCGACCAACTACACCGCTATCGCCGCGGACAAATATGGCAGGCATTCGACCAACACTGTCAACGTCAATATCACCACCAACACCACCTACCAATATGATGGCAATGGCAATCTAACAAACGATGGTCTGCGCAGTTTCGCTTACGACAACGAGAACCAATTGCTGCAGGTTTGGGTGACCAACCAATGGCTCTCGCAGTTCACGTATGATGGGAAGATGCGCCGGAGAATCCGTCAGGAATACACGTGGCAGAACAGCGGATGGGTGCAAACCAACCAGGTTTATTACGTGTACGACGGCAACGTCGTCATTCAAGAACGCGACATCAACAACCTGCCCTCGACAACCTACACCCGCGGCCTCGACCTCAGCAGCCTCCAAGGCGCAGGGGGCATCGGCGGTCTGCTGGCTATGACATTGAACACAGCCTCAGGACCTGCAAGCTCCAATTCAATGTATTACCACAGCGATGGTAACGGAAACGTAACGATGCTGCTCAACCCTTGGCAATATATCGTGGCCAAATATCTTTACGACGCCTTCGGCAACACGCTTTCGTCCGCCGGTTCCATGGCGCAACAGAATCTATATCGCTTTTCGAGCAAGGAAGTACATCCCAATTCTGGCCTGATTTATTACCTCTACCGCTACTACGACCCCAATCTGCAAAGATGGCCAAATAGGGACCCGTTGGAAGAGAGTGGCTTTCAATTATTAGGTTTCTCGGTCGGAAATTCGACAGCGCACCTAGCTCGACCCGTGCTCTTCGGATGTGCTTCTGGGAATCTTTACGAATTTGCGCGTAATGCACCAACGAGGTTATACGACCCGCATGGACTTGCGGATAATGATTTGTGCCAAGCGTTGGAAGATAAGCTGGCATACTACGCAAATATTGGCGATGAAGAAAACTGGCTGAAAACCTTCGCTACATATCAAATGTTATGTGGATTCCCTCCAGGCTCGCCTCCAAAAATCCCGCTTCCAGGTTGTCCGCAAGATCCATACCGCGGAAAGCCATTCAATCCTGCAAATAACATGAGTGGACTCGGGGATTTCTGCCGAAAATACCCTGGAGTTTGTGTCGGGGTCCCAGTGGCCGTCGGCATCGGCATTCTCGGCTTTTTCACTGGCGGCCTTGGCTGGCTTTTGTACGCATGAAAACAAGAAGCCGCACTGTCATACTGGAAGAACTAGTATGGTTGTCGACCTCAAAGTGCCTGTCCGTTGGTACGCGCGCCATCTGTCGTGATACGCTGCGCCGAACTCTGATGCTAGTGGCGATTCTCGCCTTCAAAGTACATGAATATTGAATCAATTACGGCGACACAGTATCTGGCTGTTGCTGATCGGGCGATCCAGAATGGTGCTGACAGGCCTCAATTTAAGGAATTGTCGAAAGAGTTAGAACGAATTCCTGAAACTAGACAACGACTTGCGTTTGAGTTCTTAGATTTAGCGTCGCATTGTGTTAGATCCTGCGAGGAACCCGCAAGATTCCTCGGTTTAGCTGCCGCATTCTACGATTCCGTCGAGGGAGAACGCCGCCAAGAGTTTAGCTCCCAGGTTGAATCCACGCTCATGAAATATTTTGATACATTGCCTAACGGCGCTACGCCCTCGGCAGTGACACTTAGCATGGGCTTTCTGGCTATCGGAAAATTTAGCAAAGAGAAGCTACTTGCTTTATTGAACAATTTAATGAGCCAATGTAGTGGTTCGGATCCTAGGCGAGACGTAATTGTCAGAGCTAAACAGATTCTGTCACAACGTCGCCGACCAACAGGAACATCAGGAGACCAACCGTAAGGCCAAGATGGGAATGAATTGGGGTCAAACCGTACTATCGTCAAACCGTGAAAACAAGGTGGACGCCTGACTCCTTGTGGAAACAACGGGCAAATGAAAACCGATTTCGGAACTGATTTCCCAAACACCTTCGGAAAGGACTTCCCAGGAGATTTTCCAACCGCGCGACCATCCCGCTTCGCCGAGACTGAGCCGTTTGATTCCCCTTTTCAAGAGCTACGCCTCAAACGCGCCAGACTCAGCTACGCCCCTTGAGATCAGCCTGGCCGTGAAGTCGCTGGTTTCCAGCTTGCGCCATGCAGCCCTCGCAACATGGAATCCACCGCCGTCACCGCCAGAGAAATTA
>PLIU01000178.1 GCA_003140095.1 Verrucomicrobiales bacterium
GGCCGGTTGACCGTGCGCGAGGCGTATCAGCACGGATGGAACGACCGCCTCAAATCCCTCTGTGGCTGGTATGACCAGGGCAAACGCATGATAAAGCTGGCGTTGCGTTCACCCGGGACCGCCGAGAAACGCTGGAACCGGCTCTTGGAAACGGACGGCTTGCGGGGTGAATACGACACAACCACCGGCGAGTGGGTATCCTGGCACTGACGCTATGCCCTGGCGCATTCCCGAAGCCGACATCGAGCGCGTCAAGCGCGAGACCGACTTGGTCGCCTTGGCGCAGAGCCGGGGCGTGGAGTTGAAAAAGCACGGGGCGAAAGACTTCATTGGCCGCTGCCCGTTCCACAACGACCAGGACACGCCCAACTTCATCGTCTCGCCGGACAAAGGGCTGTGGCATTGCATGGCGTGCGGCAAGGCGGGCAACGTCATCCAGTTCGTGCAGCATCACGACGGACTGAGCTTCCGGCACGCCTTTGAAGTGCTGGCGCACGGCCAGGGCGCGGCCTTCGCCGCGCGCCCATTGATAAAGCAAAGCACCGTGCCGCTTCTGCCCTGCCCGCTGGACGCGGAAGCCGATGACACGGCGCTGTTCGCCCAGGTAGTCGCTTATTACCACGAACGGCTAAAATCCTTGCATACGCCCACCACGGCCACGGCCCGCGCTTATCTGGCGAGCCGGGGTCTGGACAATGACAAGCTGATTGATCGCTTCCAGATCGGGTTCGCCGACCGGACGTTGGGGCTGCGCTTGCCCAACAAGAACCGGGCCGAGGGCGAACGGTTCCGCTCGCGGCTGACCCAGCTTGGCCTGTGGCGGGAGAGCGGGCACGAGCACTTCAACGGCTGCATTGTCATCCCGTTTCAGGATGAAGCCGGAACGGTGGTCAGCCTCTACGGGCGGCGCGTGCAACGGGGCGATCTCAAGCACCTGTATCAGCCCGGCCCGCATCGCGGCCTGTTCAACAGGCAATGCTTGACCCAACCGGAAATCATCCTCTGTGAAGCGGTGATCGACGCGCTGACGTTCTATGTCAACGGTTTTGAGAACGTGACCTGCCTCTTTGGCACGGAGAGCTTCACTGACGAGCTTTGGGAAGCTGTCAAGAAAGTGCAGCGCGTCCGCATTGCCTATGACGCGGACGACGCCGGCGACCGGGCGGCGCAACGAGACGCGGAACGGTTCAGAGCGCATGGCGTGGAAGTCTTCCGGGTGAAGTTCCCGCACGGCATGGACGCCAACGAATACGCTTGCAACGTCAAACCGGCCGACAAGTCGCTGGCGCTGTTGCTCAACTCGGCCGAATGGATGGGTGCTGGCGCACGGTCATCAGGCGCACGGCCAATGACGGTGAGCAAAGCACCTGTCAACAATGCGCCCGCGCCCTCTCTTTCTTTAGTAGCTGCTTCTGTTAGCGGCTTATCCGCCTTCGTTGAAACTACGGCGGACAAGGTGGAGGACGCGGCTAAAGAGGAAAAGGCGGACATCGCGCCCACGGCCACAAGCCAGGTTCCCGCCGTTGCGTCAAGCATAGCGCCATCCAGCTTGCAGCCACGCGATGAAGCATGGTTTTTAGAAATCGAAAACCGGGAATATCGCGTAGCCGGTTTGGAAAAAACCATCGGCAGCGACGCTCTGAAAGTCACCTTGCGCTTGCGTCTTGGCGACCGCTTCCATCTCGACCAGGTGGACTTGTGCCGCGACAGCGAGCGCCGCCGCTTCGTGGAACGCGCCGTTGAGGAAACCGGCCTGACGGCGGACTTGCTCAAGCGCGACATGGGTAAACTCTTGCTGGCGGTGGAACAGGCGCAAGCCGAACTGGCCCGGCCCCAGGAAACCGCGCCCGTTGTCATCCTCACACCGGAGGAACGCGAGGAAGCATTGCGCTGGTTGCGCGAGCCGAACCTGATTGAACGGTTGCGCCAGGCTTTTCATCAGGCGGGCATCATCGGCGAGGAAACCGGCACCCTCGTGGCGTATCTGGCCTGTGTCTCGCGCAAGCTGGAAAGGCCGCTGGCCGTCATCATCCAGAGCGCGAGCGCCGCCGGGAAAACCACGCTGATGGACGCGGTGCTGAACTTCTTCCCGGAGGAAGAAAGAGTCAAGTATAGCGCCATGACCGGCCAAAGCCTCTACTATCTTGGCGAGACCAGCTTGCGGCACAAAATTTTGGCGGTGGTCGAGGAAGCCGGGGCCGAGAAAGCCAGCTACGCGCTCAAACTCCTGCAAAGCGAAGGCGAGCTAACCATTGCCAGCACGGGCAAAGACCCGGCCACCGGCAAGATGGTCACGCAGGAATATCACGTCGAAGGCCCGGTGATGATCTTTTTGACCACGACCGCCATTGACCTGGACGAGGAGTTGCAAAACCGATGCTTGACGCTGACGGTGGACGAGAGCGCCGAGCAGACCGGGCGCATCCATCGGGTGCAACGGGAACGGCGCACGCTGGCCGGACTCGTGGCCAGGGAGGAACGCAAAGCCCTCTTAAAAATGCTCCGCAACGCGCAGCGGCTTTTGCAGCCGGTGGAAGTCCTCAATCCTTACGCGCCCGCCTTGACCTTCACCACCGGGCGCACCCGCAACCGGCGCGACCATGAGAAATACTTGACGCTCATCGACGCCATCGCCCTGTTGCACCAGCACCAGCGCAAAGCGCGAACCCTTCCAAGCGGACAGCCCTACATCGAAGTGACGCTCGATGACATCGCTTTGGCCAACCAGCTTGCGCCGGAAGTTTTGGGCCGCTCCCTGGATGAGTTGCCGCCGCAGACCCGGCGCTTGCTTGGTTGCATCCGTGAGCTTGTCAAGACGAAGCAAAAAGGCCATCTCACTTTTAGCCGCAGAGAACTGCGCAACGCTTGCGGCTGGAGCCTGACGCAAGTGCGCGTCCACCTGGAACGCCTGGTCGAACTCGAATGCCTGGCCATCCGCCACGGACGTTTGGGCAGCCAGTTCGTTTACGAGTTGTTGCTCGATCTGGACGCGCCGGAAGCCGTCGCCCATGTTGGCCTCATTGACGTGAAGGTTCTGGCCCACGACTACAAAACCAACCTGGCGGGTTTGGAGGCGGGGGTGGCGGGGCAAAACGGCGACCTGACGGGGGGTGGCGAAACCAGCCCGCCACCCCTTGCGCCGCTGGCAGCCAACACTTTGGGGCCAACCTGGCGGGGTGACGGAAACGCGCATCTGGAACCGGCCCAAACCACCGCATTGTAACGTAACCATGTCCGCACCCAAAGGCATCGCCGCCGTCGAATGGCTCGCCCGCCGCAGCAAAGAGCAGCGCGGAGGCAACGCGCCCAAGCCCGACGGCTTCGAGCGCGGCACGCCCGACGCGCTGGCTTTGTGGAGTGACGGCTATCTGGAATCGCTGGCCTCGCGCAACTACTCGCCAGGCACGCTGGAAGGCCGGCGCAATGCCCTTAAAATGTTCCTCTCCTGGGCCGCCGAACGCGATTTGAAGCAGGCGGGCCAGATTACCCGGCCCATCCTGGAAAACTTCCAGCGGTGGCTCTGGCGTTACACCAAGCCCAACGGGCAACGGCTTGGCTGGAGCACGCAACGCAACCTGTTGGGCATCCTCAAGGATTACTTTCGCTGGCTTACCCGGCAAAACGTCATCCTGCACAACCCGGCCAGTGAGTTGGAACTGCCGCGCATGGAAAAACGCCTGCCGCAGGAAGTGCTCACGCTCACGGAAGTCGAAAGGCTTCTGGCCGTGCCCGACGTGAACGATCCATTGGGCGTGCGCGACCGGGCCATGCTCGAACTGTTTTACTCGACGGGCCTGCGGCGCACCGAGCTTTGCCGCCTCGAACTGGCCGACCTCAACACCGAGCGCCGCACGCTCCACGTCCGCCAGGGCAAAGGCAAGAAAGACCGCATGGTGCCCGTGGGGCAGCGCGCCATTCATTGGCTGGAGCGTTACTTGAAGGAAGTCCGTCCGCGCCTCTGCCTGGACACCCGCACACCGGCGCTGTTCCTCACCGGCTACGGCGACGCCTTCAATCCCGACGTTCTCAGCCGCATGGTCTCAGCTTGGTTACAGCAAGCCGGGCTGAAGCGCAAAGGCTGCTGCCACGTTTTGCGTCATTCCTGCGCCACGCACATGCTGGAAAACGGGGCCGACATCCGGTTCATCCAGCAGTTGCTCGGACACGAGAAACTGGACACCACGGCGATCTACACCGAAGTCTCGATTAAACAGTTGCAGGAGGTTCACGCCCGCTGCCATCCGTCCGCCCGGCAGGCGGAGGCGCAGGTTGCGCTTCCCAATGCGCCTGATGGCGCGGAAAAACAGGCTTCACAGGCTTCCGCAAACGGAAACGACGGTTCTCACGCGAACGGAGCTTGAACTCCCAGGCGACGCTATCATTTTGATCGTTCATCCTCCTAACTACTGGAGTCAACCGGCAGAACCGTGAGCGCCCGATTTAGGCTTTCCACGGCCCCGGCCAGGTGATACCGTTTGGGCGTGGAAACGGGAACAGCCAGTTGCTTCGCCCCTTTAGCCGCTGATCGTCTGCAGCGGCGCCCGTTTGCGTCCCCGACCTCCCCCCTCAAAACTCGCGTCCAGGGTTTTTGCCGGAGCGCATCGGGTCGTTCTTCATCCCGACGCCACAGAACCTCCATAAACGCAACGGGTTTGAGGGGATGCGGTTACAAAACCGCATCGGGTCGGGGCAAGTGGCTAAACAGAGACCCGTTGGAGGAAAGGGGCGGAATTAATCTATATCGCTTCGCTGACAATTCGGCCTTGATTTGGATAGACACAGATGGACAAGGTCTTTGGGGAACCGCTATTGGGTCGTGGCTTGGGGGAGGAATCGGTGTGGTCGCTGGAGGCATTGCAGGATCGTTTGCTCTACCTGGTGGAGGAACCATTGCCGGAGCCGACGTTGGCGGTGCAGCTGGAGCGGCGGCTGGTGCCGCTATCGGGAATATGATTGGAAACTGGTGGCCAGCAAATAGTAGCTCAAGTCAATCAAGCACCTCCACAAGCTCTTCAAGTTCGACGGCAACCAATGCCCCGTCAGCGCCATGCCCTCCAAAACGCTCGCCAGCTGCCCAAAAGCCGACAAACCCGCCACAGATGCCACCGCAGATGCCTCCGGGAAATACCATAAGGGTGATGCCAGACCCGTCACCAGCGTACCCTGATTATTACCCTGATGGCTACTGGATTCAGTACAATCCAAGCGGGCAGCCGATAAACCCGGCTACGGGTAAACCCGGGTCCAGACAGGACACACATGTCCCCCTTCCTCCTCCAAATGTTCCTCCTCCGAATGAGGCATGACCATGTATGGATTACCTGCGAACGTTGACCTGAGTTTCTTGCAGAATCGCGATCTGGATCAAATCTGCTTCGGGGCATATCAAGTGCAATTCAATTTTGACAAGAATGTCAGAGTTTTTATTCAAAACGCTTTTAGTTATGTGGATTCAGTAGGATCTGTTTTCGAAATGAAAACAGCTGCATCGTCCACTATGTTAGTGGATAGACTAATTGGTAAAACGGTGACTGAGGTAAAACCATCACAGGACGGCACCTTGCAGATTACTTTCAACACGGGAGAAAAATTGATCCTTTACGACGACGACAAGGCGTATGAATGCTATGAAATCGGAAATAGAGAGAAGACGATTGTTGTATAAGGGGCAGAGGCGGGTCAATTAATATGAGAATATGAGAACAGCGGTTTGGGTCGTACTTAAATATTTAACATATCCCTTGACAGAGTAACGGCGACCGCACCAGCTATGTCGCTGATCTTTTTCCCATGCCGCAGTCTGTCTGTCAACACACGCCATTCCTTTGGAACAGATAATGGAGTCTGTGAGGTGACCGACCAGTTGACTTCCAACACCAACGGTGGCAAGTTAACGGTCACGGGCACGACGACCTCAACAGCCACAAGTGTCACGGTAAACGCGACGAATACCGCACAGAGGTACGGGGATGCGACTTTCGCCGCCACAAACTTCCCGTTCTTAACTTCATACACCGCCATCGCCGCGGACCATTATGGCCGGCATTCCAGCAACGCGGTGACCGTAAGCATCGCCACCAACACCACCTACCAATATGATGGCGATGGCAACCTGCTCTACGATGGCTTGCGCAGCTTCGTTTACGACAATGAGAACCAATTGCTGCAGGTTTGTGTGACAAACCAGTGGCTCTCGCAATTCGCATATGATGGCAAAATGCGCCGGAGAACCCGTCTGGAGTTCACATGGCAAAATGGCGCATGGCTGCAAACCAACGCGGTCTATTACGTGTACGACGGCAACGTCGTCATTCAAGAGCGCAACATCAACAACCTGCCGACGACGACGTACACTAGGGGCCTCGACCTCAGCAGCAGCCTTGATGGGGCGGGCGGGATTGGGGGATTGCTGTCCATGACATTGAACACAGCACTGGGGCCTGCAAGCTCCAATTCAATGTATTACCACAGCGACGCCAACGGCAATGTGACGATGTTGCTGAACCCCTGGCAATACATCGTCGCCAAGTATCTTTACGACGCCTTTGGCAACACCCTCTCTACCGCAGGCACTCTCGCACAGCAGAATCTTTATCGCTTTTCCAGCAAGGAAGCCCATTTCAATTCCGGCTTGGTTTATTACCTATACCGCTACTACGATCCGAATTTGCAACGATGGCCAAATAGAGACCCGTTGGGAGAGTTCCCTGATGGCCCTAATTTATACGCTTTTGCCTCTAATGATTCGATAGACAGAGTGGATTTAGATGGACGGATGATTCCGCCCAATTTTCATCCTCCCGGGTCTGGGTATCCCGGAAAGTGTGGTTTTTCTGAATGGCTTAGGTGCGCTTGGGCGTGCGCCAAACAATGCAGAATTGCAACGTCATGCAGTGTTGAGTACATGCCAGGCCCTTCCTTACTTAAAGTAACAGAAATAATCACATGCAAGTGTTCCAACCCTTGGCCTTTTTAGTTTAATTAACATGAATCTCAAAGACAAAGTAATCAAGCTGACGAGGGAAGCGGAGTTGAAGCAGACTCATCAAGGAGCGTTGGATGAGGTGTTGGTCGCCTTACGGAGGTCTTTCTCTCATAGAAGCGGGAAATGGGCTTTTAAGGTGGCACCGTGTGTTCCCCTGCATATGAGTGTTGTAATAGTATCCAATACAATGATGATTATTTTTGATAAAAATAACGATGAAATGACAATCGAAAAGGTACAAATATATTTGCGTAGCGAAGATTTAGTATTTAAAGATGCTTCGAATGCAGGAGAGCGATATCTTTCGGTTAGCGCTGCCGAATTGGCGATGCCGGGCATTATTCGTAGCCTAGCAATGAACGTTTTTAACCTTGATCAAGACCTGCATTGGTGTCTTTGTGCGGGTAAGTTCTAACAGCGCCCGGTTGAGTTTCAAAAATCGGAATTGCGTGTCCTTGAAATAAACCCGATCGGGAATTTTGTCCAACAGGACTTCAAACAGTCTTTCCGCCTCGATTTTGATGACGCAGAGACACTCACCCATCTTCGAGACAGAGCCGTTTGATTCCCCTTGGCAGAGCTACGCCTCAAACGACTCAGACTCGGACTTCCGCCGTCGCCAAGGCTACGGCGGGACAAGCCGCCCCGTGAGATCAGTCTGGCCGTGAAGTCGTTGTCAAC
>PLIU01000499.1 GCA_003140095.1 Verrucomicrobiales bacterium
CCTTCCCTGGTCCTGAGCAATTCGTTCCTCTGGGGGTCAGACCTGAGCGGGAGCATGCAGGGCGCGGGGGGAGTCGGAGGGTTGATCAAAGTGGCCTTTTACGGAGCGGCGACAACAAACTGTTTCGTCGCCTACGACGGCAACGGCAACGTCAGCGCCCTGATCAACGCCTCGAACGGCGTGACCGTTGCCAACTACGAATACGGCCCCTTCGGTGAACTCATCCGTTGCAGTGGCCCGATGGCCAAGCTCACTCCAGCCCGTGAAGGAACCAAAATGTACGATGACGAGACGGATTTGGTGTATTATGGCTACAGATATTACAACCCAACCACCGGAAGATGGCTCTCCAGAGACCCGATCTTAGAGAATGCTTTCGAGGAGAACTTTCGCCCAATGGCCGGTTTTGTCGATAATGCTGAGGATGGCAACGAATATGTTTTTGTTCGCAATAATGCTCTTTCAGCCTCCGATTTTCTTGGACTGTGTGTGATGGTTCAATCAGCTCCTGGAACAATCATTGGCCGCATAGGGACCGTGCGTAGGCATCACCCAGGTTCCGGCCCAGCGGGTCCTGCAGTAACTGACACTTTTACGCTTACATGTCCCTTTTCAAGGCCGTATCTGATGTGGTGGCGTCTTACTGCTAGTCCAAATGCTCCTTGGACACCCGCGAGCCATCCATTTCCTGGAGGGTGGGGTCAGACACCTCCTAGCCCAAGCGGAGGTCCGCCAACTTATACAATAGTGATACAAGTACCATCAAGAACGGCAATTTTGGCGGCAGAAGACCTCAGTATGGTGTTCGTGAAAGGTTGCTGCACTTGTTCCCCATACACCATCGAGCGTCGTGATCCAACTAGCCCTCCTCCTGCGGTTCCGCCAACAGCCATCCCCAACTAGGCCAACCCTTTGGCGACTATCGGTGCAGCACCAATGAAATTGATAAAATTGATTTTTGTAGGCAAGTCGTTTTGTTTGCTTGGCTTAACGGTAGGGTTAGTGGCTGGGCTCGTCCTAGCGGGATCAACCCATCGAAATATTAACATTCTTTTGAAAGATGCTGGTTCCATATCCATCAGGCCGGCCACACCGTTTGAATTATTTTCTGATTCAAAATGCACCATAAACATTAACTCTAAGTCTGGAAGGATGGGTAGCCTTGATATGAGTCAAGATTTTTTCGACTCGCCAATTATTGTGATACCTTCGCCTAATGATGATGTGTTCCTCTGCATCTACTATTATGACGTGGATACTCAATTGTTTAAGATAGATTTGAGTAAGGGATCTAAGGCGCTTCCGAATGGTAGCATTTTGAGCGCAATTATCTTAGCCAGTAACTGCAAGGTCGAAAGAGTGCTGAAGGACGATACCAATGATTGGGCTCTGGCAGCCAACGCATTAGAGCAAATGTCTGGAGGACAGTTTAAGCGCGTATCAATACCAAGCCTTGATTTGGTAGTTTTTCATAAGTATTACAGCCAGAAGTTACTTGCGGCCAGTATGCACAACTTTGGTGATCAGGGGCAGTATCCTGGCGATGCGGTTATTCCCTCGTACATAAAGCAGTAAAGTGCTTTCCATGCCAACTACCAAATCTTTTGCTGCCCTGATCATCGTCCTTGCAGTGGCGGCGGCGGTGCTATTGATACTGCATTTGAGGAATTCAATGAGAACCGCGGAGATGAGCAGAGGTGACCCGATTATAACTCCTACAACCAGTGTCCAATTCAAACTCGGAACGGCCCCTTACAACCCTCAATCCGTGAAACCCGGCGACTTAGGGGCAGCGCGAATCAATCCGGAATTGTCAGTGGGTACCCAATTAAGACTGAGGGAATTGGCGAAAACCGGGGAAGGGGCGTGCCGCGCGCCAGCAGATTGCGGTAGTAAGGTTCAAGGACCGGGACTCGCCAAAGCGTTAGAGTTGAACGATTTGGATTGCGTACAGCTTTCGCGTTTTCTCGACAAACTCGATTTGAAGGCGACACAGCCGGTTTTGGTATACGGCCGAGAATGTGCTGAGTTGAAATTATTAGAGGTTGTGGGAATAGATGGATCAAGAGGTTGGGATTTAGTAATGATCAAAAGGAATGGCTCCCTCTGGGAAAAAATTTACTGTGGATTCATCAACCGCTAGAGATATGCATTATCGGTTGTTGATACTTACGTCTGCTTGTGTGTGTGTGATCCTTAGCGCGTGCCGGCGAGGCGAGAGAATGCATACGCTACAAAAGGGCGGTAAAGCGCCAATTGGCACGAATTCAACAACGAGTTCATTTGGTCTGGAACAGCACTTCGTCACGCTTCAGGACCTTAAGAACTCTGTTATAAGGGCCACTCTCCCGGAGGGAGAAATGGTGGAGGCGATTGAAGCGGTTCGGGCGACGACTTGGACTGCGCTAACAAATTGCCTGAATGATAAGCATGGAACTGAGACGCACGAGAATTTGGAGTTGGATGATAGGGCACTGGACGAAGTCCTTCAGATTTTGGTAACCGAGAAACTCCGAGTCAGTGAACCCCTTGCCGTGTGCGCACGCAAATGCGCTGAGGGAAGGCTCCTGATAGTTCTGACGAAAAGTGGCTCATCTGAAACGGAACTGATCTTGGCTAGTAGAATGCAATCTAAATGGGAATTATTATATGAGGGAACACGAACGGTGACGTCGATCCGAGACCAATAAACTGACAACAAGCTTGACACGCCAACCAGTTGCATTTGAGTTTGACACGTTAAGGGGTCGATTCCTAGCTAGCATTGCCACATGCTTGCTTGACATAGCCAACAGAAAAAATATCTGTCCATCCGCGTTTTTTTAAAACGGTCTTTCCTGGGCGCTTCAAACAGTCTTCGCGGTCCGCTGCGAGCCTGCGTTTTCATTCGTGGAATCGTCCGCGATGGGTGAGAGCCGTTCCAGACGGCATGCCACAGCGGAACTGCTGGGGGGCAAAATATTTTGCGAAATACGTTGCAATCTCTGAATATGTGAGGCATATTACACCCGTAATGGCAAACATACATACAAAATGAGCGATGAAAGGGCGAGGAAAAATGGACAAGAGCCACGGCGCACCATGGCTCAGGAAGACCGCCGCGTGAGGGCACGCGGCCTACATGCCGCCACGCGGCAGAAGCAGCCGGCGGCAGCCGCTCGGGGCCAAGGATAACACGCGGCACACTACAACTTGCTCCAGAAAATTCGAGATGAAAAATATTGCCCCCAGCATGTCGCTTATGTTTCGGAGGTGGTTCGGAAACGGATTTAACTTGGACTGCAACCCATTGACCCCGCCGCCTTCAGGACCTGACTGCGGCAGCGGCTTTGGGCGCTTTTGGCCCCATCCTCCGGTTTCCTTCCTGGCCAGATGATTTATAGTTATGTTATGCAAGATTTGCCGGTTTTGCCACAGCCTTCCTGGTTTAGCTGTTGGCGTTATTTGAAGAAGAATTGGATACTTGACTATGAAAACTTTGGTCCTGCCTCCTTTTGATTATCAGCCCCAAGCCTACACCGGGCCGACCGCTGACGAGGTGTTGATGCTGCGCCGCGCCTTCCTCAATCCCGGGCTGTTCCTCTATTACAATAAGCCCCTCATGCTGGTGGAGGGCAAAGGCCAGTATGTCTTTGACGACTGTGGCCGCCGTTACTTGGATGGGCTGGGCGGCATCGTCGCCGTGAGCGTCGGCCACTGCCATCCGCATGTGGTTGAAGCGGCGCGGCGGCAGAATGAGACGTTGCAGCATTCTACCACGATCTACCTGCATCCCAATATCGCCCAGTACGCCGAAAAGCTCGCGGCCAAAATGCCGGGTGACTTGAAGGTCTGCTACTTTGTCAACTCCGGCTCGGAAGCCACCGACGTGGCGATGCTCATGGCCCGCGCTTTCACGGGTAACTTCGACATCATTGCCCTGCGCAATGGTTATCATGGCGGCAACATGTCGTCGATGGGGCTGACCGCGCAGAGCACCTGGAAATTCAATGTGCCGCATAGTTTCGGCGTGCATCATGCCATCGCGCCGGACCCTTATCGGGGCCAATGGGGCCGCGCCGATCCTCAGGCCGGGCAGAATTTTGCGGCCGATGTTAAAAGTCTGGTTGACTACGCCACGTCCGGACGCGTGGCCGGGTTCATCGCCGAATCGATCCAGGGCGTGGGCGGCTGCGTGGTCTTTCCCGACGGCTACCTCCAGCACGCTTACCAACACGTCCGCGCCGCCGGCGGCGTCTGCATCGCCGACGAGGTGCAGACGGGCTTCGGGCGGACCGGCGCTCATTTCTGGGGATTTGAAACGCAGGGCGTCATCCCCGACATCGTCACGATGGCCAAGGGCATCGGCAACGGCTGTCCGCTGGCGGCGGTGGTGACGACGCCGCAGATTGCGGCCGCGCTGACGCAGCGCATCCATTTCAATACCTTCGGCGGGAATCCGGTGGCGTGCGCCCAAGGCAACGCGGTGCTGGAAGTCATCGAACGCGAGAACCTGCAGGCCAACTCACTGCGCTTGGGTGACTTCATTCTGGCGGGCCTGGAAAAATTGAAGGCCAAACACAACATCATCGGCGACGTGCGCGGCCGCGGCTTGCTCATTGGACTCGAACTGGTCAAGGACCGCGCCAGCAAGGAACCGGCCAAGGCGGAATGCGCGCAGGCGCTGGAAGCCTGCCGCGACCTGGGCCTGTTGGCGGGCAAAGGCGGCTTGTGGGGCCAAACCATCCGCCTGGCGCCGCCGATGTGTTTGACTCAAGCCGACGCGGAGTTCCTGTTGGACGTTCTTGACGCCGCGCTTTCGACTTTGTCTTAGCCATTTCGGTAGGGTGAGACTTCGTCGAACCCTGAATGGATGGAAAGTCACGCCTCGACAGAGGGCCCCGCTGATTATGTGCGTGTCGATATGGGACTTTCACTTTCTCGCCTGAACGCACAAGGCAGGACCAGAGACGATATGAAAGAGGCTTGCAAGGACGCGGGATTTGTCCAGAATCACCGGCAGATTCGGCTATGGAGCCAATTGTTCTCAACGCATGGCACGCGAAATTTTAAGCACGCATCAAAAGGCGCTCCAGATCAACCTGGACCCGTCGAAATACGGCACTTTTGCCGAGATCGGCGCCGGGCAGGAAGTGGCCCGATGGTTTTTTCGCGTCGGCGGCGCCTCCGGCACCATCGCCAAATCGATATCGGCCTACGACATGACCATCAGCGATGCCATTTATGGCCGTGCCGATCGATATGTCAGCCGCCAGCGCTTGGAAACGATGCTGGACCACGAGTACGCCCTGCTGCTGGAGCGTCTGAAGGAGAAGCGTGGCGCGACGACCCGGTTTTTTGCTTTTGCCGACACGGTGGTGGCCCGGAGTTATTCGCGGCAGGACGACGCTCATGGCTGGCTGGGACTTCGTTTCCAAACCGAGCCGGGGCAGGAAGCGTCCCAGATCATCGTGCATGTGCGGCTGTGGGACAAAGAGAACCTGGCCGAACAGGAAGCGCTGGGCGTTTTCGGCGTCAACTTCGTTCACGCCGGCATGTATCTCCACAACGATCCGGGCACCTTGATCCTGTCGCTGGTGGACAATATCGGCGTCGACCGGATCGAAGTAGATATGATCCAATTTTGCGGCCCGGCCTTCGCGCACGTGGACAACCGATTGCTGGCCCTGCACTTGGTGCAAGGCGGTTTGACCAACGCCGTTTTGTTCACGGCCGACGGCCAAGTCATCCAGCCGGCCGACGCCTTTTACAAAAAGTGCATCTTGGTCGAGCGCGGCAGTTTCCGGCCTGTGACCAAAGTGACGCTGGACATGCTCCGGTGCGCCCAGGCCGTCTTCGTCCAGGAACCCAACGTGCAGGGCGAGGAGGTGCTCACGCTCATGGAAATGACGCTCAAGAATCTGACCGACGGCGACAAGATCGATCACCAGGACTTCCTCGACCGGGTCGATATTCTTGGGACGCTGGGCAAGACGGTGCTCATCTCCAACTTCGGGGAATACCACCGCCTGGCGGCCTATTTCTTCCGCTACACCAAAAAAATGATCGGCGTGGTCATGGGCGTGCCGACCCTGAAAGAACTGTTCGACGAAAAGTATTACACCGACCTGAGCGGGGGGATTTTGGAATCATTCGGGCGGATGTTCAAAAACGATTTGAAGCTTTATGTCTATCCGTTGCTGGAAGCCAGGAACGGCTCGCTCATTAGCGCGGCCAATTTGCGCGTCGCGCCCAACCTGCGGCATTTGCACGCCTATCTGGTGGAGAACCGTTACATCGAGAGCTTGCGCGATTACGACGAAAAAGCGCTGCCGATTTTCTCGCGCGACGTCCTGCAAAAGCTGCGCGACGGCGACGGCGCATGGGAAACGATGGTCCCGCCCCAAGTCGCCCAAATGGTCCGCGAACGAAAACTTTTTGGGTGCAAAGGGCCTTGATGGTTAGCGCGGGAGAATGCCCCGCACCGCCCGCAAAAAGGCGTCCGCCTCCGTGTCGGTCCCGATGGTGATGCGCAGGAAATCCCGGGTTTCCGGCGCGTCGAACCAGCGCACCAAGACCCGGTTCTCGCGCAATTGTTGCCGCCACTGCGCGGCAGGCCAGCGCGGTGGACGCGCGAAAATGAAATTGGTTTGACTAGGCAGCACGTCGAACTCCAAGGCCCGCAGTTGGGCCGAGAGCCGTTCGCGGGTGGCGATGAGCCGTTTGAAATTCCGGCGGTAATAGGGCAAATCCCAGAGCGTCGCCGCCGCCGCCACTTGACCCAGCCCGTTGACGTTGTAGCTGTCGCGAATTTTTTGCAAAGCGGCGATCACTTCGGCATGGCCGGCAAAATATCCCACGCGCAGGAAGCAAAGCGAGTAGGCCTTGGAGAAAGTCCGCGCCACCAGCACGTGCGGGAGCTGCAGGGCCAGCGAAAAGGCGTGCTCCCGCGCAAAATCCACGTAGGCCTCGTCCAAAACGACCACCCCCTTTTGCGCGCGGCAAAGGTCTTTCAATTCCGCCGTGCTGTAGCCGCGTCCGCTTGGGGCGTTGGGCGTGGTGATGAACGTCAGGGCCGCTCGGAAATCCCATACGCCTTGCTGGCGCAACTGCGCCACCGAAGGCAGCGCGAAGGCCGCCGCCAATGGAACCGCGGTGCGCCGCGCGCCATGAATGTCCGCCAGCACAGGATACAGGGAATAACTCGGCGTGAAAAACTGGACGGTTTGTCCCGGATCGACAAACGCGCGCGTGGCCAGGGCCAGCAATTCATCGGAGCCGTTGCCTACAATGAAATGTTCGGGCGCGCAGCCGTGGAATTTGGCCAGTTGGCCGCGCAGGCCCTCGGCGGTGGGATTCGGATAAAGGCGCATCCGTCCATCGACCGCGGCCTTGATCGCCGCCAGCACTTTGGGGGAGGGAGGGTACGGATTCTCGTTCGTGTTGAGTTTGATCAGACCGCGGATTTTTGGCTGCTCGCCGGGGACATACGGACGCAGACGGCGCACCAGGGGGCGGATAACGGATGTCGGTCTGGGCAAAGGCATGAAGGCAAAGGACGGTGGCAAAAAAGGTCACCGCGAGCGGTCGATGGATCGCGAAATGAGGCTCGGCTGCGAGCGGGCCCGCCAACGCCACACCAGATGCACCACCAGCGCCACCGCGATTGTCAGTAATGAAAACGCCATGACAAACATGGTCACCTGCTGGAAGCCCGAAGCCGCGACCACGGCGGGAGCAACCGGGCCGGGAACAACTGTGCCAGGACCAACCGGAGCAAGGGCGCCCGGGGCGGACGGAGGCGCTGGTTCGATTGGGACGGCTTTGTCCGCGGGCGTGGCGTTGGGCGCGCGGGAAGTCGTGGAAGCGGCTGGCGGTGGCGCGGGCGCAGGATCCGGCGGCACAACATTTGTATTGACTGCCGGTGCGGTCTCCGCCAGGGCTGCGACTGGCGCGGCCTGGTTGGCAGGCGGAGCGTTGGTGACGATGGCCGGGGCGGGTACAGGCGCAGACGCCGCCACCGCCCCGACATTGCTCGCGGCTGGCGGTGGCGGGGTGGCGGGGTGGCGGAAGTCGTTGCCGGTCAAATTAATTTCGATCCTGTGCGGCGGCGGAGTGGCGATTTCAGGTGGAGGCGGCAAGGCCGCCACGAGCGGCGGCTCGTTGGTTTCCGGCGGTGGCAATGGATCGGCCATGTGAGGAACCATGACCGAAGTGGGATGATTGATGGTGTAATCGAAGAACGCGCCATTGCGCGCCGCCAGAATCGTGACGAACGCCTCGTGCGCGGAACGAAATTCGCGGGCATACTGCTTGTGCAGTTTATTGATGTCCTTGTCGAAAGAAGTTCCCTTGATTGAATCGGCGCCGTCGAAAATTAGAATGACCGTCAGTCTTTCAGATGAGGTCACGACCCTATTGATCGCCGGCCAAGCCTTATCCAGATGCGACTTATTCTCATAAACCAGAATGCGCAAGTGCTCGCGCACGTCGTTGATGATGTCGTCTTTTTTCTTCTCCGACCAGACCTGCATCGGAAAAGCCGTGCTGAGTCGGTCGCTGTAAGTCCACAAGCCGATGGTGTCCCCCTTGCGCAGTTCGCCTTTCATGCCCGAGGCGAGCAAGCCGGTCACGACCTCCTCCAGGCCATTGGTGCGGGATGTCATGGCCGAAGAAGTGTCAATTACAAAGAGAAACCGGTTCTCCATGCGCCGGTGGTGTGTCGGCGGATCCTCCGCGCGGCTCCACGCGGCGAAAAGGAGCATCCCCGCCAGGACCCAAAGCGGGGCCGCGGCCAGCATCCGGCGCATGGAAAGGCGCCTGGTCATCGGGCTGCCTTAAAGGCCGCCTTCTGTCGGCCGTTGTGCCGGGTGATGTCGCGTTCCTGCTCCTGCAAGACCCGCTCCACGGCCGCGACAAAATTGGAGCAACTGGAGGCCATCCCGCCCTGGTAAAACACCGTGTCCCGTTCGGCGTGGTCATCCGTCACCGCCAGCACTTCGCCAAAGTCGCCCATGCGCACGGTGACACGTTCAATGATTTGATCCGCAGTCTGGCCGCGGCGCGAATAAAGGATTTCCAGTTCCGGCGTGGAAGGAAATTCCGTGCCGGCTGACTTGCCCGCGCCGTCGAAGACAATGGTGATCGGCGTGCCCGTGGCGTCGCGGTAAAGGGTAAGAACGCGGATCAATTCATCACGCGCCTGCATCGAATGACGAGGTTTGCCCGGCGCCAGCTCCGGCCAGTTATGCAGGAGGCTGTAGCCATCAACGAGTATGCGCACCAAGGCCATGCACCGATACTCTACTGCCATTACGGCCGCGAAACAACAAGGAATCCACTGCCTTGCAAAAGCGCATTCGACCATGGATCTCATGTTTAAATCGGAACCAGCTTGAATGGCGGCACGGTGTCGGCTTGTATTATCTTATGGCAGTGAGTAATGCAGAACTCGGTTCGGACGCAACCGCTCCAGACATCGAGCATTTAACAGGAGACTACGTGCATCAATGGAGCATGTTGTGCGGCAGGTTTCTGGCCTGGGAAAGGCAGCAGATGTTGATGGCGGAGCAATCCGCCAACAAAAAGGAGAAACATCGTCAGTGCCTCTAATGGCTGCTTCGCCGTACCCACCTCCTGCAGTCGATGGCGGCGGACCCGGAGTTTCCCGACAGGTCGCTGGCTTACGAGCTTGAAGGCCGGTTGCTTCAGGTGAAGTCATCCTGGAGGTTGTTCTACGAGGAGATACCAGCGGAGCAGGCGGAAAAGCTGTTGGCCGAAGTATTCCCCAAATGAACGCCGACCCGCTACAACGCCATAGCCCGCGCGATGGAGTTCCACCACAAGTCATGCAACTCCGCCAGCGGCCATTTCCCTTCCCACTTGCCAGCTTTTAAAGTCAATTCGCCGCCGCCTACGATACCGATCTTGACGGCGCTGACACCCAAAATCTTCGCGCGTTCGACAACCTTCACGACATCCAACGGCGCAACGGAAACGATGACACGGCTTTGGGTTTCGCCAAACAACAGGGCGTCCAGACGCGTTGCTTCCGCCACGGCGAAGGACAAGTCGATGCGGGCGCCGATCAAGCGCGGAGTTTCGCGTGCGATCTGCTGGGAAATGCAACTCTCCGCCAGCGCCACCGCCAGGCCCCCCTCGCTGCAATCGTGCGCGCTCTTAATCAGGCCGCACTGAATGAAGCCGCGCAGGGTGTTGTGCAAGGACCGCTCTTTTTCCAAATCGCAACGCGGCGGCTGGCCTGTTTTCAATTGGTGAAGGCCTTGCAACCAGGCGGATCCTCCCAGGCCGCGCATTGGGTCCTGCTCATCGATCACGTCGCCCAACAGAATGATGGCGTCGCCTTCGTCCTTGAACCATTGTGTGGTGATATGCTCGCGCTTTTCAATCAATCCAACCAGCGCTACGGTGGGCGTCGGATCAATAGGGCCGTTGGGGCTTTGATTATAGAGGCTGCAGTTGCCGCCGGTGACGGGGGCGTCGAAGAAGCGGCACGCCTCGGCCAGGCCGCGGACGGATTCCTTCAATTGCCAGAACAACTCCGGGTTGTGCGGGTTGCCAAAATTCAAATTATCCGTCGTGCCTAGCGGGACGGCGCCGGCGCAGGCCAGATTCCGCGCCGCTTCCGCCACGGCAATCTTCGCTCCTTCGTAAGGGTCCAGGTAAACGTAGGCCGCGTTGCAATCCACCGTCAGCGCGATGTATTTTTCCACGGCGGAACCGTTGGCCGACCCCGGCGGCAGTGAATCGGCCTTGAGCCGGATGACGGCGGCGTCCGAGCCTGGACAAACCACCGAACCATCGCGCACGGTATGGTCGTATTGGCGATAAACCCAATTCTTGGACGCGATGCCGGGCCAGGCGAGCAACCGCTTTAAGTCGGCGGCCGGATCGGTTGAGACGGGGACGGAAGCCAGGGAGAAGGCGCGCACGGCCTGCAGATACGCCGGTTCGCGCGACTCCCGCTGGTACACAGGAGCTTCGTCCGCGAGCTTCCTGGCCGGAATATCCGCCACCACCGCGCCGTTATGCTTGACGACCATCCGCCCCGTGTCGGTGACCTGTCCGATGCGCGCCCAGGGCAGATCCCATTTGTCAAAAATGCGTTTGACTTCATCCTCGCGCCCCGCGCGGACGATGATGAGCATGCGCTCCTGCGACTCACTGAGCATGATTTCGTAGGGGGTCATGCCGGGAGCTCGTTGCGGGACCAGGGACAGTTCGATTTCAATGCCCGTCCCGGCGCGAGCGGCGGTTTCACAAGTCGAACAAGTCAGTCCCGCCGCGCCCATGTCCTGGATGCCCGCGACGGCGTCGGTGGCGAGCAATTCCAGGCAGGCTTCGCAGACCAGTTTCTCCATGAACGGATCACCGACCTGCACGGCGCCGCGCTGCTGGCCGGCGGATTCCTCGGTCAAATCGCGCGAGGCGAAGGCCGCGCCCGCCAGGCCGTCGCGCCCGGTCGCCGGCCCGACGTAAAAGACCGGATTGCCCTCGCCCTTGGCCGCGCCGCGGGCGATTTGTTCGTGGCGCAGGACGCCGAGGCAAAAAGCGTTTACCAGCGGGTTGTCTTCGTAACTCGGGTCAAAATAGACCTCGCCGGCGATGGTCGGTATGCCGAAACAATTGCCGTAATGGGCGATGCCACTGACAACGCCGCCAAAAAGCCGGCGGTTGTGGGCCGCACCCGCGCCGGCCTCGATCGGGCCGAAGCGCAGGGAATTGATCGCGCACACCGGGCGCGCGCCCATGGTAAAAATGTCGCGGATAATTCCGCCGACGCCGGTGGCCGCGCCCTGGAACGGTTCCACGGCGCTGGGATGATTGTGCGACTCGATCTTGAATGCAATCGCCAATCCGTCGCCGATATCAACGATCCCGGCGTTTTCCTCGCCCGCGCCGACCAGGATGCGGGGAGATTTGGTCGGGAAGGTCTTGAGGAGCGGCCGGGTGTTTTTGTAGGAGCAATGCTCGCTCCACATGACGGAGAAAATACCCAATTCCGTATAACTCGGCTCGCGTGCGAGGATGCCCTTGATCTTGTCGAACTCCTCCGGCGTGAGATTGTGCTGGCGGACAAGCTCCGGGGTGATGGCTGGATCGCTCATGGGCATCGCGGTCTCAAGCCGCCTTGGCCAGCCGGCCCTCCAGCCAGCCGGCCAGACCTTCAAAAATCAATCGTCCGTCCGTCGAACCCAAAATCAATTCGCTGGCCCGCTCCGGATGCGGCATCAAGCCCGCGACGTTCCGGGCTTCATTGCAGATGCCGGCGATGTTGCGCAACGAGCCATTCGGATTGGCGGCCTCGGTTAATTTGCCGTTGTCGTCGGCGTACTGCCAGAGAATCCGGTCGTCCTTTTCTAATTGCTCCAGGGTGGGATCGTCCGCGAAGTAGCAGCCTTCGCCGTGAGCGATGGGCAGGCGCAGGATTTTACCGGCGGGAATGGTGTGGGTGAAGGGCGACTGGCGCGTGACGGTCTTGAGAAAAACATGTTCGCAGCGAAACTGGAGCGAGCGATTACGGATCAGCGCCCCTGGCAGCAAGCCCGCCTCGCAAAGGATTTGGAAACCATTGCAGATGCCCAGCACCGGTCCGCCCTTGACGGCAAATTCGCGCACCGCCTGCATGATCGGGCTGAACCGCGCGATCGCCCCGGTGCGCAAATAATCGCCGTAGCTGAAGCCGCCGGGAATGATGACGGCGTCGATGCCCGCCAGCGAATTCTCCTTGTGCCAGACGAAGCGGCCCGAGAGGCCGAGCACGTTTTGGACGACGTGGAGCGCGTCCTGGTCGCAATTGGAGGCGGGGAACTGGAGGACGGCGAAATTCATGTCATTCGATAACGAAGCGGTAATCTTCGATCACGGGATTGCTGAGGATTTTGTGGCAGGCGCCGTCAATTTGTGACCGCCAAACTTCGGCATCCGCGCCGGGCAAATCGATTTCGAGGTATTTGCCGACGTGGACGGCGCCGATGCCTTTGTAGCCCATTTGTTCGAGGGCGTTTTGCACCGTTTTGCCCTGTGGGTCAAGGACGGCCTTCTTTGGTGTGACGATAATCTTCGCTTTCATATCAAGAGCGCCGCGCCGGCGCGGCACGGCACGATGTTAGAGAAGCCATCCGCCCGCGCCAATCTTTTTCAGAGTAAATCCCGGTTGCTCCAAAGGCCTTGTGCTGGTAGTTTTTGGATATGGCAGCAGCAAGCATAGCCCCGTCCATGCAGGCGCTGGTTCAGCCACTGGAAAGCGGGGACAGTCTTGGCGGGGTTGAATTCTTGCGCCGTTACGAAGCCATGCCCGACGTCAAAAAGGCTGAACTCATCGAAGGAACCGTTTTTATGCCCTCCCCGGTCCGTTTGGCACACAGCGCTCCAGACTCACTGATCCAAGGCTGGCTTGTCTTGTATGCAGCCCGAACCCCAGGCACCCAGGCAGCGGGAAACAGTACGGTACGGCTTGATCCGGATAACGTTCCCCAGCCCGATGCCCTGCTGCGGATTCTCCCGGAATGCGGCGGGCGAATGCGCCTCGATGCGGGGGATACCTTTTGGGTCCGCCGGAACTGATTGTTGAAGTGGCTGCCAGCAGCGTGACCATCGATTTGCATGGCGAACTCCGCGCCTACCGTCGCGCCGGCGTGCGGGAGTATTTGGTGTGGCGCACGCTCGACCGCCAATTCGACTGGTTTGTGCTCGACCAGGACGAATACCGCTCGAACACCCCGGATAGCCAAAGCGTGCTTCGCAGTCCGCATTTCCCCGGTCTGGTTCTGGCGGTGGATGCGCTGCTGGAAGATGATTCGGCCAAAGTTCTGGACAGTTCTCCAAACCAGCCTGCAAAGCCCCGCCCACGCCGCCTTCGTTGCGCTGCTGGCCGCTGGGCGTGTGCAGCCCGCCGTGCCTCCGCATTGTTGAAATAGGACGCATGCCCAGCCAGCATCCGGGAGGACGGCAGCTTCGCGCTTTCACCCAGCCTCTTGCCAGCCACTCTGTCCATGGATTTTTTCAATGGTGCTGATACGCGCATAAAGGCGAAATACATAAAATAACATGGCCCCCTTGACAACTTTTCGCATTGGCCTTACTGTCCTACAGTCATAGGACGGATTGCGATGATGTTTCACGTCGATTTTAAGTCCGGCAAACCGGTTTATCTCCAACTGGTCGATCAGGTCCGCTATGCCGCCGCTTCCGGGGCCTTGCGGCCGGGGGACCCGCTCCCTTCCATTCGTCCGCTGGCCGAGGAATTGCGCGTCAATCGCAACACTGTCGCCAAGGCCTACACCGAGTTGGAGAGCCTGGGCGTCATCGAAACTGTCGCCGGAAAAGGCTGCTTTCTAAAAGAAAACGAAAGCCCGCTTACCAAACGGGTCCGCCACAAGCTGTTGGTGGCCCGGATTGACGAAGTGGTGGTCACCTCGCACCAAATGCAGGTCGCCTCCGAGGTTCTTCGGAGCCTGATGGAGGAAAGAATCCAATTCTTTGATCGCAAGAAGGCCGCCGCCCAACCCGACACACAAGAGAAGGAACAAATATGGACACCGACAAGCCCGTTATCGACATTACCAACCTCCACCGACGCTACGGAAAGCTGGACGCCGTTAACGGATTGAGCCTGCGCGTGCGACCCGGCTGCTGCTACGGCTTTTTTGGCCGCAACGGCGCGGGCAAGACCACCACCATCAAGTGTCTGCTCAACTTGCTGAGGCCCACCGCCGGCTCGGTTCGCGTTTTTGGACTCGATCCGCAAAAGAAGGAAGTCGCCGTGAAATCGCGCCTGGCCTACGTGCCCGACACGGTGGCGTTTTACCCTTGGATGACGGTGCGCGACGCGCTCAATTACCAGGCTTCCTTCCGGCAACATTGGAACGAGACGATTGCAGGCGATTTGCAGCGGCGCTTCGAACTGGACCCGGGTCAGAAGACCGCCAACCTGTCCAAGGGTCAGAAAACGCAACTCGCCCTCATCGGCGCCATTGCGGCCGAACCGGAATTGCTGGTGCTGGACGAGCCGACTTCGGGGCTGGACCCCATTGTCCGTCGCGAATTCATTGAAACGATCATCGGCGCTTATTAATCGGGCGATCCCGAGCGCCGCACCGTGTTCGTTTCCACCCATTTGATCGCGGAATTCGAGGGATTGATCGACGAATTCACCATCATCGCGCAAGGCCGCAACCTGCTGACGATGGAGGCCGATCAGGCGCGGAACCGCTTTTGCAAAATCCGCGCCCGGTTTACGGAGGCGCCGCCGGACGTGAAGCTGCCCGGCGCGATCAACGTGCGTCAAAACGGGCGCGAGTTGGAATTGATTGGCAACGGCAATGGGAAGGAGTTGGTCGAAACGCTGCGCGGCCATCGCCCGGAGGAATTGCGCTGCGAGGCGCTGTCGCTGGAGGAAATTTTCATCGCGTCGAAATCCTTGTCGCAGGAGTCAACACTATGAACGCCGCGCTGCGCAAAGAAATCCGCCTGCTGCTGCCGGCGTGGATCGTGGCTTTGGTGGCCGCGACCCTTCCTGCATGGGTGGTGGGCTTTGATCCTGCAATGATGGAGCTTATGTGCTTCATCTTCTTTTCGGCGGGAGCTTTGTTGCTATCCCTGTCGTCCTTTGGGTTGGAGATGAGCTATGGGACTTTTCCCTCGCTGCTGGCCCAACCTCGTCCGCGCCTGGAGACCTGGCAGCTTAAGATTGGATTGCTGGCGGTGGCGCTTGCCTTGGTCGTGGTGGCGGTGGGTTCTGCTTGTTGGGTTCAGATTCATAACATACCGGCAGAGAGCGCCCGAATGTCTCACGTGGAGAGTGATTATAGTTATTATCACAGGAACTTTTGGCCTAAATTCGTTCCTTGTCTCCTGCTCCTGGCGGTGATGGCGTTTGCCGGCGGCCTTTGGACGACGATCCTATTTCGGCAGATGGCAGCGGCATTTTGCTTCGCCATTTTGGTTCCGTTGGTGTTGTACGGCAGTTGCTGGACGCTGCTGGAGCGATTGTTGCAGGACGACGATAATTCCTTCGGCATGGCTGCCTTTGCCCTTGTGTCTTGTGGTTATGCGGTGACGGCCTATGCACTGGCGAGATGGTTGTTTCAACATGCCCAGGACAAGGAGGCACAGGAGGCAACAAACCCGACGACATGGTCGTTTCTGCCCGCGTTCGCGGCTCCGCGGCGGCCGGCGCCGTTGGCGGCGCTGCTGGTGAAGGAGTTGCGATTGCAAACTGGAACGCTAGTGATCGCCGCTGTGTTGGTTCTGTTGCATTTGGCGGCGCTGGCCGTAGCGCAATACTTCCCTTCTTTCGCATTGAAAAATTCCTTCTTCGAGAATGTTTGGATGGTGTGGTGGCTGGCGCCGTTGCTGGCCGGCTGCGGCGCCATCGCGGAAGAACGCCGGGGCCGCACCCTGGAGAACGCGCTCTGTCTGCCAGTTGGAAAGCTCCGCCAGTTTGCCATCAAACTGCTGGTCGTGTTTGGCCTTGGAATTCTTCTTGGCGCGGTGATGCCGTGGTGGTTGGAACAATTGCGACCTGCGGTAAATTTACGTCACGCCGCGATCACGGACCTTGGTCTGCCGGGGTTGCTGCTAACGGCGACGGTCGTAACTGCAGTTGGATGCTACTTTTCAAGCCTGAGCGAAACGCTCTTGCAGGCCCTTGGAGCCGGCATCGGGCTCAGCGTGATGTCGCCCATGGCTCTTATTTTCTACGCCTCAAAACCGGTACTCGTACACCTATTGTGGATCCTCCTTCGGCCTTTCGTAATCGCCACCTTCCTCTATCTCAGCTACGCCAATTTCAAACAATGTCGAATCACCCGGCGGCTCTGGTTTCGCAACGGCATAATCTGGCTGGCGGTCGTTTCTGGCCCTCCGGCCATTTGGGTCCTGCTGGCTGTGATTCAGAACTGGATCGCCGGTAAAATCGCAAGCGGCGGTTGGTCTATGAAATAATCGACCTCGCAGGTGGGGGGGCGTAAGACATAATTCTTC
>PLIU01000057.1 GCA_003140095.1 Verrucomicrobiales bacterium
TGCCCAAGACGCAATTTCTCATGTTGACTGTGTACGAGGACGCCGAGCACATTTTCAAGGCGCTGGAAGCCGGCGCCACGGGTTATCTGCTCAAGCGGACGCCGCGCGAGGAAGTTTTGGCTTCAGTGCGCCAGGTGTACGAGGGCGGCTCGCCCATGACCAGTTACATCGCGCGCAAGGTGGTCTCTTTCTTTCAGTGTTCCCACCAATCGAACCGGGAGACGGTCGAGGCGCTTTCGCCGCGCGAGCGGGAGGTGATTGACCTGCTTGCGCGCGGTTATTCCTACAAGGAAATTACCGATAAATTGGGCATCGGCATGCCGACCGTCAACACGCACATCCATCGCATCTACGAAAAGTTGCACGTCCAATCCCGAGGCCAAGCCGTGGCGAAGTACAGCGGAATGAGCAAGTAAGCGCATCAATGGTTTTGATGACATGACAGGTTTCTGCATGGGGTGCTAAGGTTTCGGCATGATCACCGCCAACTTTGACGATAAACGCAGTAAACGCCACCATATGAAAAATATCCTACTCACCCTTGCTTTGGCCGGCTTCGCCAGCGCAGCCAGCGCGCAACAACTCGGAGGTTCGGACTTGGGGCAAACGGCCCCAACTCCAGGCGCGGCCGACGTGTCCCAGTTGTTGACCACGGGAGACACTGAACCCCTCCCAGACGGCAGCTTTAATTATTTTTATGATAATACTTCCCCTCCCGTGGGCAGTTCCTTTACCACCGGCGCCAATGCTGGCGGATATACGATGACGAGTCTGGCCATCAAGTTTGGCGGCACCGCCGCTGGTGGTTATGCCGGTGGCGCCGACACCACCCTCAACCCGGGATGGACCATCACTCTCTATAGTTTGAGCGGCACAGGGAACACGACCGCCACGGCGATCTATACCAATACCGTTGGCACTCTTGCAGGGACAGGCAACACCGGAGGAGATTGGATTCAAATTACCGGTTTCAATCAACACCTTCTGCCTGGCAGTGTTTATGCATGGACCATTTCCAGCTCAGGATACGACGATCTGGCCTGGGCCACCAACAAGCCTTATACCGGCGGCTCGATTTGCCAAATTCCGGCTGGCGGCGGGACTGTCACCTATGCCGCCGACAACGCCAGCGCCGCCTTCGATGTCGGCCTGGCCACCGGGCCAATCCTGCTGGGCGGGGCTGACTTGGGCCAAACCGCACCGACTCCAGGCGCATCCGACGCCGCCCAGTTGCTGACCAACGGGGACACCGTTCAGTTGCAGAATGGCGGCTCGCTCAATTATTTTTATGATAATACGGCCAATAGCGCAGGCTACGTGGGCAGTTCTTTTACCACCGGAGCCAATCCCGGCGGCTATACGATGGCGAGTCTGGCCCTCAAATTTGGCGGCGGCCAGCCAGTACATTATGCGGGTGGCGCGGACACCACCCTGAACCCAGGGTGGATCATCACCATCTATAAGTTAAGTGGCACAGGCAATACGACCGCCACCGGAATTTATACTAACACGGTGGGAACGCTGGCGGGAACAGTCAATACCGGCGGAGACTGGATTAAAATCACCGGTTTCGCTCAAGCCTTGCAGGCCAACTCGGTTTATGCCTGGACCATTTTTAGCTCCGGCTATGACGACTTGGCTTACGCCACCGGCAAGCCTTATGCGGGTGGAACGATTTGCCAGATCCCTCCCGCCGGCGGGACTGTCACCTATGCCACGGACAACGACAGCGCCACGTTTGACGTCGGCTTGACTCCCATCGAGTTGCCGCTGGTGGTGGTGAACCTGGGCGCGGGCGTCAACCCGACGCCCGGTCCGAATGACATTTCGCAGTTGCAGTATTCCGGCGTGTCCGACAACACCAGCGGCATCAATTATTACGACAACGATTCTGGCAGTTCCAGTCCGGGTGCGTCCGGGCAGAGTTTCACCACGGGAAGCAATCCTGGCGGATATGTCATGACGAGTCTGGCCGTCAAATTCAACGGCACCTCGTATGGCGGCGCTGACGCCGCCGGCAGCCAGTCTTGGAGAATCGTCGTTTTTCAATTGAGCGGCACATCCAATGCGACCGCCACACCGATCATAACCAATACTTCGCAGACGATCACCACCTCGAGCGATGCGCCTGGCAACACCTCGGACGATTGGCTGGCCTTCACCGGCATGTATGTGCCCCTGCTCTCAAACACCGTTTATGCCTACACCATTGACACATCCTCTTCGCCTTCTTATACCGGCTATGACGACTTGGGCGACGCCAACGTCACCCCTTATACCAACGGTTTGATTTGCCGCATTATGGACGGAGGCGGGGCGGTCACCTACTATCCTTCAGACCCCAACACCGCCTCCTTCGACATCAGCTTGTCTCTCCAGGGATATCCCAGTGTGGGCATTGGATTGGCCAGTCCCAATCCTTGCTATGCTCTTTCCCCAGTCGCGTTATCAGAGACCGCCGGCGGTCCCGGCACGCTTACGTATCAGTGGCAGACCAACAGCGACCTCTCAGGCGGCTTGGGCGGCACTTGGGCGAACGTGCCAAATGCGACGAACTTGACGTTAAGTTTCACGCCCCCGAATGCGGACAGCGGCACGCTTGATTTTCAATTCATCGTTCACAATGCCGCTGGTTTCGCCACCAGCGCACCCATCGCTCTCGTCGTCAATCCTTCCCAGGCCCCGGCCAGTTCCACCGGCGTGGTGCCTGCCAACATCACGACCTATGCAGGCGCCACCGTTTCATTTACGGACTCCTCGTTTGTCGGCACCACGCCCATAACCTACCAGTGGCAGGTCAATACTGGCTCCGGTTATCAGGACATTTCAAGCGCCCTCAATCCCAGCGCGACGAATACAACCCTGAACCTGACTAATGTGCCGTCGGCCGCGGCCGGTTCTTACCAACTTGTGGCCAGCAACAGCCAGGGCAGCGCAAATGACAGTTTTGGAGGAAGCGGCGTCGGCACGCTCACATTGCTGACCACTCCAACGCTTCCGGTTTCGACGACTCCGCAAAATGTGCCCTATTTGGAATACAGCAACGGCCCTTATGCCTATTGGCGCTTGCAGGAAACCGGCAATCCAGCCAGCGCCCCGCCTCCAGTAATTGCTTACGATTATTCGGGAAACGGCTTCGATGCAACCTATGGCACCGGCGTGACCACGAGCAATGCCGGCCCGCAGGCGCCGTTCTTTAGCGGCTTTTCTTCCAACGAACTCGCGGCGGGCACCAGCTTTCTGGCCGACGGATATCTGACGGTGCCTCCCTTGAGTTTGAAAACCAATACGGTGTCATTTGTCGCGTGGATCAACCCCAACCAAAACCCGAACAACGCCACGGGCTTGTTCTTCGACCGCCCCGCCAACGACGCTTCGGGCTTTGGCTTCAATGCCAACCCAAATGCATCCGGCATGCCTTGTTTGGGTTTGACCTGGAACTCCAATAGTGCGACCACCTACGGCTGGAATTCCGGGCTGTATCCTAAAGTCGGTTTGTGGTCATTCGTGGCTTATGTCGTTTCGCCTGCCGGTGCGACGGCTTACCTCTTTTACGTGGATACCACGGTCACTCCCTACACCACCAATTATTTCCAAAGCACGCTTAGCTTCACCCCCGAGGTGGAGACCTTCTCCACGACTTCTTTTCTAGGGGCCGATACGCAGCAGACAGGGCAACGCACCTTCAGCGGTTCTATGGCGGAAGCGGCGATTTACACAAATGCGTTGAGTGGCAGTCAAGTGTTGAGCATATTCCTGGCTTCCATAGGTTCTGCTGGCGCCCCTGTCAGCCCGCCCCTCATTCTTCCGTCGCCGTCCATCTTTATGGGAGAATCCATCCAACTCAACGGGACCGCCGGAGGCACTCCCCCGATTACTTATCAGTGGATGTCCTCGCCTGACGGTGTCACATGGACGCCCGTTCCCGCCAGCGCCAATTATTCCGGTGTGACTTCAGCTACATTGCAGATCAACAATGCGACGCTGGCAGACGCCCTGGAATATGAAGTGGTGGCCAAGAACCCTATCAGCACCAACACGAGCGGTGTTGCCACGGTGACAGTCACTGCCGTTCCAACGGGCCTAAGGACCATGAACTATCAAGTAACCAACACAACCCTCGGCTTTGCCACCTCGGCCACAGGCGGCGGCCAGTATGACGGCCACGGAGTACTGGGGACTGGCACTTATTGGAATTGCTTCGTCAACAATGCCGGAGCATTTGCTTACGGCACCTTCAGCACCGCTTCCGATTTCCTGGACGATGGCGTGACTCACGCGGGAATTTACGCGAGCGTGAATGGGGATAATGCCTCCACCTTGGCCTCGCCGGCCGGGGCCGGCAGCATCTCGACGCTGCTTGATCAATTTGTGTACAACGCGACCGCTCTGACTTTTACGGGTGTTCCGGATGGCACCTACAGCCTGATTATCTACGGCATTGACGGAGGATTCGCCAATGGCAGCGAATCTTTTATCGTCAATGACACAAATTCGCAGTCGGCCTCGTTCGTGAACGATCAGGCCGCTTACTTTTCGCAAGGTGGCAACTCCGCACTCTTCACAAATGTGGGTGTTTCTGGCGGAACTCTGCTGGTAAATGTCGGCGGCTTTGGCGGTGAATATAACGCCAATATCAATGGCGCACAGCTTCAATTGATCAGCTATGCCACCACGGTGACCAACATCCCCCTGACCTACTCCGTGACGGGGAACGCCTTGACTTTGTCATGGGCTGAAGGCATTCTCCAAACCGCCACGAATCTGCTGGGTCCGTGGGTGGACATTGCAGATCCGTCGCCGATCACGGTCTCGACTACAAATAAAGTCCAGTTCTTTAGGATAGCCGGCCCCGCGCAATGATCGGTCTAACACATATTATGCCACACAATCGAAGAACCTTGACGCGGGGCAGAGTCTTCACAGGCGCACGCAGGCTGGCCTTTACCTTGATCGAATTGCTGGTCGTCATTGCGATTATTGCTATTCTTGCGGCGATGTTGCTCCCCGCCCTTTCGGCGGCCAAGCAACAATCGCTCAAGACGCAATGCATCAACAACCAGAAGCAACTCGGTTTGGCCATGACCATGTATGCCAGCGACAACAAGGATTGGCTGGCCTTTTGCAACTGGGACGGCGGCGGCGCGATCACCGCCCCGAACGGAACTTACGCGACAGGCTGGCTTTATACTTCCGATGGGGTCATCCCCGATCCAACGAAGCTGCCTTGGTCCGCGAATATCTCCTCCGCTTATTCGGGTGGAGCGTGGTGGCCCTACATCGGAAACACAAAAAGCTATCTGTGCCCCGTGGATATTTTGAGCAAATACTATAGCCAGCGCGCCAACAAGCTTTGCAGCTACGTGATGGACGGGGCCGCCGCCGGTTTTCCCACCGCGGACGCGGACCAATCCACAAAAGTGAGCGCAATTTGGAGTCCCACCTGCTACCTGTTTTGGGAGCCTGACGAGAATACATTGGGGGTTGGCAACCCCGGCCCGTTTGAGTTTAACGACGGCGCCAATTACCCAACC
>PLIU01000330.1 GCA_003140095.1 Verrucomicrobiales bacterium
GAGAACAAGCTGACGCCGTTAAAGGTCGCGCTGCCTGTGCTGGTGATGTAGTTACCCAGAGCCTGAAATTCCGAGTTATAGTCGGCTAACTGGGAGGCGCTCTTGGTCGGGTCCTGTGCCTCGACCGCCAGTGTGCTCATCTGATCCAGGGCCGAACCTACTTGTTGCAGGTAGCCGTCTTGGGTCTGGCTGAAGGACAAGGCGTTGCTGACGTTGGAGTTGGCGGCATTGGTCTGGCCAATTTGCGCCGTCAACGCGATGGACTCGGCCAAACCGGCCGGGTTATCGGAAGGATTCACAATGCTCGAACCAGAGGACAGTTCCGCCAGTGCATTATTGAGCGCGCTTGTTGATTTGTCGAGGTTGCTGGCAGACGTGATGGCCGCCATGTTTGTATTTAAGCTGCTAATGATCATATTACTAAACTCTTTCCTTGAGTCACCCCTTGCGGGGAGTTCTATTGCACAACATCCTTGTCGTGTGGTGGATTTTAAAACGGGCATCCACCGGTTTCCCGATTGGCCTTTACTGGCCGCCAACCGCCATTGTCTTTCGACAGACCAGCTATCGGCTCAGTGGCGAAATACTTTAGCGCGCGCGGCTCCGCCGCAACGATGGGCCGCGATGATTTGCCTAGTAAATCATCCCTTTTTTATTCGCGCTTAAGTTTGCCGTGCAATCTGACGATATTACTTCAACTGTCTTTCGTCCAATCTCCACGAAGGGCGGACACGGTTTCGGCCTGCACAACCGCTCTCTGGCCGCGCGCGATCTGGTCGGATCACTGTTCACGCCATGCCAGGGAAGGGAACGGGGCGCGACATTTACCGTGAAAATTCCGCTGGCTCCAGGTATGATGAAAGGGAGCGCTTAATGCAGACCAATGAATCTTATCGCGTCCTGGTGATTGACGACAGTCCGGACATGCACGATGTCATTCGCAAAATTCTGGCCGCCGATGACAGGCCTCCGGGCCCATTGGCCGGGGTCGAAGCCGAAGCCCTGGGCACAGGCGCGCCCAGACGCGTGATGCCGCACTTCGAGGTGGATTGCGTTCACCAAGGGAAAGGAGGCCTGGCTCACGTGACCCGTGCGCGCGAGGCCGGCCGGCCCTACTCCGTCGCTTTCGTCGATGGGCGCATGCCTCCAGGCTGGGACGGCATCGAAACCATCGGCCACCTCTGGAAAGCAGACCCGGCCCTGGAGATTGTGCTTTGCACGGGGTTCGCGGATTATTCTTTACACGACATCGTGCGCCAATTGCGGCGGACCGACCAATTGCTGGTGCTCAAAAAGCCGTTCGCCAGCATCGAGGTGCAGCAAATGGCGGTGGCGTTGTCGGAAAAGTGGCGTGTGGCGTGCGAGGCCCAATCCTATCTCGACAACCTGGAAGAGCTGGTCAAGGCGCGCACGGCGCAATTAGAACACTCCCTTGCTCTCACCCAAGCCTCCGAAAACCAGTACCGGCTCCTGTTCGACAGCAATCCCACTCCCATTTTCACTTATAACGACACGACACTGGCCTTCATCAGCGTCAACGAGGCGGCGGTCGAGCGGTACGGCTATGCCAAGGCGGAGTTTCTCCAGTTGACACTGCGCGACCTGGCCCTGCCTGAAGAACTGCCGCTTTTTCTGGACAAGCTTTCCAAACTGGTCCCCGGGGCGGGCAACTCCGGCGTCTGGCGCCATCGCGCCAAGAACGGCAAATTCATTCAGATGGAAATCACCTCCCACCACATCCGGCCGCAGAAAATCTTCTTGTCGCTGGCCATGGACGTGACGGAGCGGTTGAGCCTGGAAGCGCAATTGCGCCAATCGCAGAAGATGGAATCCATCGGCCAATTGGCCGGAGGCATCGCCCACGATTTCAACAATCTGCTGACGGTCATCAATGGCCACGCCGGCCTGATCATGGCCGGGGAAAAGTTCACTTCTTCGGGCGCCGAGTCGCTCAAGGAGATTGTCGAAGCCGGCAAACGGGCCGGCTCGCTGACCCGGCAATTGCTCACCTTCAGCCGCAAACAGGACCTTCATCCCCAGGTGGTCGATTTGAACGAAGTCGTCCAGAACGTCACCAAGATGCTCCGGCGCATCCTGGGCGAAGACGTGGCGTTGCAGGTCGAATTATTGCCCGAGCTGCCCTCGATCATGGCGGATTTGGGCATGATCGAACAAGTCCTGCTCAATCTGGCGGTCAATTCGCGCGATGCCATGCCGCGCGGCGGCCAATTGACCCTCAAGACCTCCGCCGTCGCCATCGACCCCGCCGCCGCGCGGAAGAACCCGGAGGCGGCGTCGGGCCGCTTTGTCTGCCTGACTTTCAGCGACACCGGCTGCGGCATCGCGCCTGGGAACCTGGGCCGGATTTTCGAGCCGTTCTTTACCACTAAAGAGTTGGACCGCGGCACCGGCTTGGGCCTGGCCACCGTGTATGGCATCATCAAGCAGCATCAGGGCTGGATCGACGTGCAAAGCCGCCTGGGGGAAGGCACGACCTTCCAAATCTTTGTGCCCGCCTCCACCGCCCGCGGCGGGACGCTGCAAATGACACCTAGCGAACAAACCGTCATCGGGGGCACGGAAACGATTCTGGTGGTCGAAGACGAAGCGCCCCTGCTCAAGCTCATGCAGCATATCCTGGAGAGTTACGGCTATAAGGTTCTCGGCTGCGCCAACGGCCGCCAGGCCCTGGAGTCCTGGGGCGAACACCGCAAAAAGATTGATTTGCTCTTGACAGACCTGATCCTGCCCGACGGCATGGCCGGGACGGAACTGGCCCGCATTTTGCAAGCGTCCAAGCCCGGATTGAAAGTCCTCTACACCAGCGGTTACAACGCCGAACGGCTGGCCAAGGAATTTCCGCCCGGCACTCACGTCAAACTGGTGCAAAAGCCCTTTCACGCGCGCAAACTGGCAGAAAGGGTCTTCGAGATGTTCAATGTCCTCTCGTGACCCGGCATTGTTTGCCCACGCCCCGCACCCAAAGCGGCAAGTTTGGCTCAGCCCAGCGTGCGGGCGCGCCTTTTTCAAGCCCGCCCCCCTCTTGGCACGGTTCTTGTTGTGTTGGTCATCTCAATGAAGAACATACTGGTCATCGACGATAAAGAAGAAATCCGCACACTGATCAAAGCGGTGTTGGGCAACTACGGATTTAACGTTATCGAGGCCGACAACGGCCAGATGGGCGTGCAGATGTTGCGCGATCAAAAGCCCGACCTGGTCGTCTGTGACATCAACATGCCCGGCATGGACGGTTACGAAACGCTGGACGCCGTGCGCGAATTCTCCGCGACCGCCCCAATCCCGTTCATCCTCATGACCGGGCTGGTCAGCCGCGATGGCTTTCGCCGCGGCATGGTCTGCGGGGCCGATGATTACCTGGCCAAACCGTTCAAGCCGGACGAATTGATTGAGGCGGTCATGTCCCGCCTGGAGCGTCAAACCGATTTTCAAATCGAGGCCGACCATCGCGCGCGGAGGCTGCATGAATACGCCGCGAACCATTCGTTTCCCGAATTCAACGGCAACGTCGCCGCTTGATCCGCTCATCTTTGAGCCGGCCCTTGGCGCGCTCGACGGCCTTGCGCTGAATCAGGCCGGCCAATCGCTGTTGCTTGAATTGGTCGCACCCATCCGCCGTGTGGCGGTCCTGCCAGACGATGGCGGGGCAAATTCGCTCACCCTAGCAGCCTGTCGGCCCACACCACAGTGGTTTCGCAAGTGGCCACCAAAGAGCACAAAGAAAGACGGTTGGGATTTTGCAGACGGCTTGACTTATTCACTCGGTGGGTGGCAGATATTGATCCACCAGAAAATCCATAAGTTCTTATCTATGTGATCCTTGTGTTCTTTTACGGCTAATTACAACTGCTGAATTCAGGTTGATTGGTAATGCCAATGGCCGCGAGGTCCGACGCGTGAATGGACGCGCGGGCCAGCGCCTCGGTCACGACTTCGGCTTGGGTGGACGAGATTTCATTGAGGTCGTGCTCCACTCAGCATAGCTGCGGGTAACATTTTGTGTAAGCTTGCGCTGGGCGGCCGCTTTGATCGAACCGCTGCCGTCAAATATAATGGCCCGTGAACTGGTCGTTCCCTGATCGATGGCCAGAATAAACCTCGGCATAAAATGCTACCGGTAACTTTATCCATCTCGCCGCTTTTTAACCCTGAATCTCAGCGACATCAAAACTCAATCCGGTCAAAACCAAGGAATTTAATTTGCCCCTCTCCGCGGCTGCGCCATGCAGTTCGTAACGGCCTTCTTTCAACGTGAGTATTTCCAGCGAGCATTTTGCCGCATCGCCGATCCAGCACTCCTTTACTCCATAACGCGCGTAAAGTTTCATCTTTTGAGAGCGGTCGCGGCGGCCGCTGGATGGGGAGGCGACCTCGACCAGCAAACCCGGCGTCCCGAAAATGGCGCGAGTTTGAATGATGCCCGCATTTTTGGCGGACACGAAAACAAGGTCCGGTTGGACGGTGTTTTCCTGGTCCAGAACCACGTCTACTGGGGCGAAGAACAGGCGGCCCAGTTTTTTCCTTTTTACGAATGATCTGAGCAGGGTATAGAGACCGCCAAGCCAGTCCTGATGCCAGGTATCGGGAACAGGAGCCATAAGGAGATGTCCGTCGATGATTTCGTAACGCTGGTCGTCCTCGAGTTTGTAGTATTCCTCGTAGGTCCAGCGTTTGGCCCTTTTTTCAAGCGTCGCAGCCACGAGTCAAATCTAGCAAAATAACGCGCCAACGCCAACAGAAAGTTGCCCCTTCATCGACTTCAATCCGGCTTCTCTCCCTGCAAGCGAATGGTGACTTCCAAACCCGCCGGTTCGAGGTTGCGGCAGGCCACGGCGCCCCCGCAGGATTCGATGCACGTTTTCACAATCGCCAAACCAAGCCCGACTCCTCCTGTCTCGCGGTCGCGTGAGGCGTCGGCGCGATAGAACGGATCGAAGAGGCGCGGCAGATCGTTGGCGGGCACGCCCGGACCGCGATCGGCCACGGTGATTTTCACTTTGTCCTGTTCGCGTTGCGCGCAGACCGTAATCGGGCCGCACTCTCCGGCGTAGCGCACAGCGTTGCGCAACAAGTTCGAGAGCGCGCGGGTCAACAGTTCCGCGTCCGCTCTGACCACTAATTCACCGGGCACTTCCATGTTGACCTGGGCGTGGTCCGGCGCCTCCCGGTGGACGGCTTTAGCGACGGCTTGGCGGACGTTGACGGACCGCAAGGGCGTGGCGGGAGCAGCCAAAGAGGCCTTGGAAAAGGAAAGCAGTTCATTGACCAAACCGGCAATATGCGCCGCCTCATCCTCGGCCCTGGCGACGTAGTCTTTGTGCTCGTCGCCGGTCCGTTGATCGAGGATGCCGAGGGAGACGCGCAGTTTGGCCAGGGGTGAACACAACTCGTGGGCGACGTCGCCCAAAAACCGTTTTTGCCCGGCGACCAATCCGGCCAAACGCGCCGCCATTTGATTGACCGATCGGCCCAGGTCGCCCAGCTCGTCGCGGCGCCCTTCCGCCACGCGCGTGTCGAAGCGGCCCTCGGCGATTTGGCGCGTCGCCTGGGTCATTTGCGCGATGGAACGGTTGATGCCGCGCACCAGCGGAAACCACAGCAGCGCCGACAACGCCACCGCCGCCAGACCCACGGTAATCCACGGCCCGACGGCAAAGAACAATCCGCCCGCGGCGAGTGTGTCGGAAACCAGCACCAAGTTCAGCGGCTCGGGCCGAGACTGGTCCGGCGCCTGGAACATGGCGCGGACGATCACCCAGTAGCGCGAAGGGTCTTTGGTGTGGTTCATGATCATGAAGTTCGGCCTCGGATCGTGCGGAAGGTCGCGCGGCGGATGATCCGGCGATTCACCCGGAGGCGGACCCCGATCCGGTCCGGGTCCTGGTGGCGGGCCGCGCGGACCGTTCAGGTGATGGCGGATTTCGCCGGGCAACTCAATCGGCTCACCTGTTAACTGATCGCCGTGGCCGTCAAAAGCCAGAAACCGCACCTTATTATGGTATCCGCTATCAAACCGTTGCAGTATCTCGCTCCATTTGGCCCGCGGTTGCTGGCCCAATTCGGCCAGGATGATGTCGCTCTCCGCCTCAATCCGGTCGCTGGCGTCGCTGGGTAGGAACCAATCCGGGCCGTTGCGGAATTGCGCCAGGAAGAGCATCCAAAACATGACGGCCAGCAGCGTCAGGTTTAGGAAGAACAATAGCAGAATTTTGGCGTAGAGGGGGAAGCGGCGCGGCATGGGGCCTTACTCCAAATCAGGGTTGATCAGCATGTAGCCTACGGAACGGAAGGTACGGATGAAACGCGGCCGTTTCGGGTCGTCGCCCAGCTTTTTGCGCAACGACCAGATATGCACGTCGACCGAGCGGTCATAGACGTCGTAATTTCTCTCGGCCACCGCTTCGACCAATTCTTCGCGGGATTTGACCCTTCCCCGCGAACGCGCCAGGCACGCCAGCAGGTCAAACTCCAACGCTGTCAAGTCGAGAAGCTTGTCTCCCGCCACCGCGCGCCGCGTGCCGGGATTCAGGCGCAACGGGCCGACCACGATTTCGGCCTCGGCCTTCTCGTCCGGCCTGGCCGCGGCGGGCGAGGCGCGGCGGGTCACCGCGCGCAGCCGGGCCAGCAGTTCGCGCGTGGAAAAGGTCTTGGGCAGATAATCGTCGGCCCCCACCTCCAAACCGGCGATGCGGTCCGCTTCGTCGCCGCGCGCCGTGAGCATGAGCACGGGGACATTGGATTTGGCGCGCAGGTGTTTGAGGACTTCGAAGCCATTCATGCCGGGCAGCATGACGTCGATGATGACGGCGCTCCAGGTCTCGTGCAAACCGCGCTCCAAGCCGTCGGGGCCATTATGCGCGGCGGTGACCTCGTAGCCCAAAGGTTCGAGGTAATCCCGGATCAAGCGGCACAGGGCGCGGTCATCGTCAATGAGCAAGAGGCGGGTGCCGCTGTTTTTGGCGGCGTCGGCTTGATGTGTGGCTGTCGCTGGCATGACTACTGCCAACAACATAGCGCACCACAAGAAAAAAGCCGCAAAATTAACTCTTCCTTAACAATTCTCTCTGACTTATGGCTTCACTTTTAAGCCTTCGCTTGCCGGTCGTCGAAACTGAAGAACTCTCTTGCTTGCAAAATCAAGGCCGCCGCGATGTGCAACAAGTCAAATAGAGAGAAGCGACGAAGCCGGTATCTGCAAAGGCTACCATTTGTAGCTCTCTCGTTCTTCGGCTATGATGTTGCCGGGCAAAACCCGGTCGCCAAAGATGCGTTTCTGCCGCGTCGCGAAGTCCGGCAGTTTGATTTTTTTCGATTTAGGAAGCGGCGGCGGGGGACAAAAGCGCGATGACCCTGCCTCTTCTGACGATTTCAACCTGCTGGCCTTCGGTCATCAGTCCATCACGTCGCCAAAGGCGTGCCGGAGTTGTCTGACGTTGGCAGTTTTCATGTCAAACAAGAATGTTATACTTCACTTGGCGTTGCCTGTCAATGCGGTTTCTGGCGTGGCGCGAAACGGCGGACGAACCAAGAATCGGGCCAAAAATCGCTTGCCATTCGGACTTGTTCGAGGAAAATTCCGGCGATGTGCCATGTGCGCCCTGTTCTTCTTTTTTCGAGCATTCTGCTTTTTGTTGCTCTGCAAGGTGAGCTCGCGCAAGGGCAGTCGCCAGACACAAACACGGCGTGGCTAGCCGAGAATTACACCAAATACGAATACCGCATCCCCATGCGGGACGGTGTGAGGCTCTTCACGCGCGCTTATATTCCGAAGGACGACTCGAAGGCGTGGCCGATCCTGCTCACGCGGACGCCTTATGCCTTGAAACCTTACGGCGACGATAACTACACCAATGGAGGCGGCTCATTCGCAACGCTGGCAAAGGATCTGTTTATTCTCGTCACGCAGGATGTGCGCGGCCGCTACGGTTCCGAGGGCGAATACGAACACATGCGTCCCTTCAATCCGCACAAGGGCGCCAAGGATACTGACGAAAGCTCCGATGCTTATGACACCATCGATTGGCTGGTGAAGAATGTCCCAAATAACAACGGCAAGGTCGGGATGTTCGGCATTTCCTACCCGGGCTTTTACACCTCGATGGGGATGATCGATTCGCATCCGGCGCTCAAAGCGGCCTCGCCCCAAGCGCCCATTTCGGATTGGTTCATCGGCGACGACCTCCATCATAACGGCGCATGGTTCTTGTCCCAAAACTTCGGCTTCTTTTATCAATTTGCGCAGCGGCTGGAAGACTCGCTGCATCAGCCTTCGACTCCGTTCAACTTCCAGACGCCCGATGGCTACGACTTCTTCCTGCGTATGGGATCGCTGGGCAATTCCGACACGCTCCTCTTAAAGGGCCGTTCTCCCGAGTGGACGGAGTTCCTGCGCCATTCGACATACGACGCGTTCTGGCAGGCGCGCAACATTCGTCCGCATCTCAAGAACATCCACTGTGCGGTGATGACGGTCGGTGGCTGGTACGATAACGAGGACCTGTTTGGGGCGCTCGAGACCTATCGTTGGACCGAGCGGCAGAATCCGGGCATAACCAACATGCTGGTCATGGGGCCGTGGTCGCATGGCGGCTGGAGCCGCAGCGACGGTGAGAAACTCGGAGAGATTGATTTCCATGCCAAGACATCCGAGTTTTATCGCGAAAAGATCGAGCTGCCGTTCTTCCGGCATTTCCTTAAAGGCGATACCAATTACACCGCCACCGAGGCCCAAGTGTTCGAAACCGGCACGGCTCGATGGCGCCGCTTCGATGCGTGGCCACCCAAAGAAGCTGTTCCGCGCACCCTTTACCTGCGGGGCGGCGGCGCGCTCGAGTTTGCTCCGCCCGCGGAAAGTTCCGACGCGTTCGACGAATTCGTGAGTGATCCCGCCAAGCCTGTCCCCTTCACGATGCAGATCAACACCGACTATCCACGGTTCTATCCCGTCGAGGACCAGCGGTTCGCCGCGGAACGCCCCGACGTGTTGGTGTATCAGACCGAACCGTTGGAGGAGGACCTTACTTTCGCCGGCCCCATCAAAACCAGCCTGTATGTCTCCACCACCGGGACGGATGCGGATTGGGTGGTTAAGGTGGTGGATGTGTACGCGGGCGACTACCCCGATCCGAATCCGAATCCGACCCACATCCGGATGGGTGGGTACCAGCAACTGGTGCGCGGGGACGTGTTTCGCGGGAGATTCCGCGATAGCTTCGAAAAACCGGAACCATTTGAGCCTGGCAAAATGGCCTCCATTCAGTTCACCATGCCGGACGTGTTCCACACTTTCCGGCGCGGCCATCGTGTGATGGTGCAGGTGCAAAGCTCCTGGTTCCCTCTGGTGGATCGCAACCCGCAGACCTTCGTGGACATAGCAACCGCCAAACCGGATGATTTTCGCAAAGCGACCCACCGCGTTTATCGCGCAGCCAGCGCGGCTTCGTCCATTTCCGTTTTGGCTTTGCCGCCTGCCAGAAACTAATAGGGCTATGAATGAACAAGAACGCGCCTCGCAAACCCTGACCACCGTGATCCGGGGATTGCCATCGTCTGCCGGCGTCGCTCCCGTTCCTGCCTATCTTTGCGCGTAATACACGACGGCGGGAGGGAAGTTCAGAAATGCGGGAACGGTGCGCAGGTCCGGGAACCTGGTTCTGATCTTCCTGCGGTCCAGCAATGAATGCTGAAATTGGATGTACATTCCGCCTGCGCCGAGGACTCGGCGGATGGCATCGAGGAGAGCCAGAGCTTTTTCTCGGCCAAGATTCGCCAGCGGAATGCCGGAGATGACAAAATCCAGCTTTTGTTTTTGGCCCATTTCTGAGAGCAGGTCTGCGGCCGAGCCTGCAAACAATTCCACTCTGCCGTTGAAACCTGCCCGCGCGAGGTTGCATCTATGGTCGCGCGCCAGAGTCGGGTTGATCTCACACGCCAGGATGCGCGCCTCCGGACATCTTGCGGCCAGCCGCAAAGTGAGGGCGCCGTTCCCCGCACCCAGCTCGACGACCTGACCGCGATAGGTTTCCGGAATCGGAGCGATCATCTTGGCGATGAGGAACCGTTGCGAAGGCACAATGCCGCCGGTTTGTCCATGTTTTACCAGGCCGGCCCAGAAGAAGCGCAGGTACGTTGCAACCGGGTTAGATAGAGCGATGAGCTCCTTGGCGGAATCCTTGGTTGCCTCATTGCGCATGTTAAGTGGCCTTGCGCCCTGCTGTTTGGATAGTTGCAGCCTTGCTCATGACGCCAGATTAAGTGACGCGGCAGAGCTTTGCAAACGGAAATGATTTGACCCAATTGTTTCCAAGCCGTCACCTGTTCGTCACAGCATGCGTGTTAGCCTCCCGTTGATGTGGCACGCAATACAATGGAGTCTATTTTCAGCGCGCGTCTCTTCGCTCGGTTTGACCGGAGGGCAAACCGCGGCGGGCAGGCGGTGTGTTCCATTTGCGCAGCCGCCGGCTTAGCCCCAAACCATCTACTTCCTAAAATAATGCTGCCATTTCACCTCAGTCCACTTCTGGCCGCCAACGCCTTGGAATTCGCGATCCAGAAGGCAACGCCCGAGGGCAAAGCCACGATGTCGGCGCTGCTGGTGCTCTCGCTGTTCAGTTGGACCATCATCATTAGCAAGGCTCGCCAACTGGCCATCGCGCGAAAATGGGCGAAGAAATTCTTCGCCGCCTATGAATCCACGCGCGATCCGCTGGAGATCAAGCGCAAGGGCGACTCCTATGAGGGCGCGCCCGCCTGCCATCTATACGTCCGCGGCGCCGACGAACTGGAATACCATTTGAAGAATTATCCGGTGCAGGTCAAGGCCCGCGCGGACCATACTTCCGATCCCACTCTTGGGCACGGCAACACCGAGATTTTTGTTCGTTCGAATTCTACCAGAATCAGCATGGCTTCATTCGAGGCGGTCAAGGTGGTGATGGAGGAGACGGCGGCCGCGGAAGCGATGGCGTTGGAGAAAGGGATGATTGTGTTGTCCACGGCGGTGGCGGGCGGGCCGTTTATCGGTTTGCTCGGCACGGTTTGGGGCGTGATGGAGACCTTCGCCGGCATCGCGACGGCCGGCTCCGCCAGTCTGACGGCCATGGCGCCGGGCGTGGCGGGGGCGTTGATCTGCACGGTCATCGGCCTTTTGGTGGCGATCCCTGCGATGTTCAGTTACAACTTCATGGTCACGACCATCCGGGCTATCACGCAGGAGTTGGATGGCTTTGCCAGCCGCTTCGCCAACCAAATGGAACATCGATACGTGGACAACCGCCCGCTGTCCGAGGAGATCAGAGAAGCCAATGAAACACTGGCCGCGCGCATTGTCAGCGCATTGCAAGCCAACGGGGCGCCGTCCACGGTAATGAACCGTCTGGCGGAGCGATTATGAAAAAGTGCTCCCATTCGGCGCATCGCTCTTTGACCGAGTTGAATATCACGCCCTTGCTGGACCTCGCGTTCGTGCTGCTGGTGATTTTCATCATCACCACCACGCCCATCGTCAACGACTTGGACCTCAACTTGCCCGCCGCGTCCAAACATCAGAAAGACCCGCCGCGCAAGGCCGATTACATCACCGTCCAGGCGGATGGAAAACTGTGGATCAACAAGGCGCCGGTGAACATCGCCGGATTACAGGAAAAGCTGGTGGAACTGCGCATCGACGACCCCGACCTGAGCGTGGTTGTGCGCGGCGACAGCAAGACCAAATACAGCCAGATTCGCGCCGTGCTGGACTCGTGCCAGCAAGCCAATGTTGCCAAAGTGGACCTGGCCACCGAAGCGGCGGATCAAAAATAAAATCGAAGCACACCCATGGTTCCACAAACCCAGAAACGAAAGGCCCGCAACTCGACGAAGGTAAATCTGATTTTCTCGTTGACCTTTCACGGGATCATTGTGCTGGCGCTGGCTTATTTCGCCGCGCGCGAGGGATTCCTGGGCAAACAGATCAAGAAAATCGCCGTCGAGATGGTCAAGGAGAAGCCGCCGGAAAAACCCAAAGAGCCGGAGAAACCCAAGGAGGAACCTCCCAAACTGGAACCGCCCAAGATCGCCGAAGCCCCGAAGATGGAAGAACTGAAGGCAGCGCCGCAAGCTCCGCCGCCGTCGGTGGCGGTCGCCCCGCCCGTCGTCGCTCCTCCTTCAGTGGAGGTGCCTTCGTTTGTGTTCGAGGGTGGCAAGGCGGTGGAATCGACGTCAGACCCGCAGCAAATCTACAAGAGTCTGATCGAGTACGCGTTGCGCTCCCGCTGGGACCGCCCGGAAGATATCGAGGACCGCTCCTTTGTGGCGGAGGTGGAAGTCGCGGTCGATTCTTCCGGCCAGATCGATAATCCGCTGTGGAAGAAAAGTTCCGGCAACAAGCGCTGGGACGACTCCGTACGCCGCGCGCTCGCCAATGCCAAACGCATGGATCATCCGCCCCCGCCCCATTTCCCCGCTCGTGTGGTGGTTCGCTTCGATGTCGTCGAGACCGAGGCTATCGCTGCCCAATAAGCCATGAAGAAAATATCCCGCCGCGGGCACAGCACGTTGAACGAGTTGAACATCACCCCGTTGCTGGACTTGGTCTTTGTCTTGCTGGTCATTTTCATCATCACCACTCCGCAGATGGTCAACAGCCTGGAGATGGCCCTGCCGTCGGGCAAACCGCCGCCGGCCAACCCCAACGCGCCGAAGCCCAAGATCAACCACATCGTCGTCGATGAGAAAGGGCAGATTTTCCTGAACGCCGCCGCCGTGCCCGACGGCCAACTCAAGGAGAGATTGCGCAGCCTCAAGGCGTCGGACCCGGACCCCAAGATCGTGGTCAAAGGCGCGGACAACGTCGAATACCAAAAAATGATCAAGGTGCTCGACGCGCTCCAGCAGTTGGAGATCACCAAGATTGGCCTGGCGACCCAGGCGGGCCCCTGAAAAACACTGTGAACATCATGGAGAATAGTTCGTTCCGACATCGCAACCATTTGGTCGTCAGATTGCCACTGGCCTCAGCGAAACTTGCGGGCGCATGAAAACGAAACCGCCTTTTGAGCCTCATTTGACGGCCAATGAAGTCCGATTGCCGAAGGGCGGGGAATGGCAGCCTCATTTCCGCGGCTGGTGCTTGTCGCACATTGGAAGCGGCATCAGTTATTGGCAGGAGCGGAACGGGACGCAGGAGGTCACGGAGGGGTCAACGCTGGTTCTTTCGGCGGAAGCGCGCGGGGTTTTGCGCGCCAGCCGGTTGAGCGAGGTGGCGATCACTTATTTTTGCGTGGAAACCCAGAAACTGCATGGATTGTTGAGCCTGCGCGAGCAGCACTTTCTCCAGCAGGCCGCCGCCCGGAAAACTCTGGCTGTGCGCGTGCTCGCCCCCGACAACCCGATTTCGTACCGATTCAAGAACCTCCGACTGAACCATGCCGCCAGCGCTTCTTCGATGCGTTTGCGCCTGCTCCAACTTTTTATGGACGTATTCGAATGCGAGATCGAGCAGGACGCAGCCGCGCCCGCGCCTTGGATGGGAGGGCGGGAGCGGTTCAGGCAGGTCATGAATCAAATGGCGGCATCGGAATTCGTGGAACTGTCGGTCTCGGAGCTGGCTCCCATGATGTCGTGCAGTGCGCGGCATCTCAACCGTTTGTTCCGGGAAGAGATGGGCGCTTCGTTTCGGGAAAAGCAGATTGAGTTGCGCCTGGCCAGGGCCTGCGAGTTGCTGGCCACATCCAACGCCAAAGTGGTGGAGGTGGCGCTGGAGAGCGGATACCAGTCCAGCAGCGTTTTCAGTGAATTGTTCAAAAAGCACTTTGGGTTAAGCCCGGGCCAATGGCGGCACCAGCGCCTCAAATCGCGGGTGCTCTCGCGCCTGCGTCTCTAAGCGGCCGCCATGTTCCTGCCCGACATGACGCAACCAAGACCGCGCCTCTTCTGCTGCTGGAGCGCGCTGGCGCTTGGCGGCGTAGGAACCAGCCTCTGCCTGGCGGCGCTGGCGGCGGCCCCAAACGCTGCTCCGACCAACAGCCCAGCCGCAAACGCCGCGCCTGCTCCGGCGCAAAGCAAAACACTGCATTTTCCTATCAGCCACTACGAGGTCACGGGCAACACGCTCCTGCCGGAAAAGGTTCTGGAAGGCATTCTCTCCAAGCACACCGGCACCAACGTCACTTTCGAGAATGTCACCAGCGCCGTAAAGGAGTTGCAGTTGGAATATCACAACCGCGGCTTCGACACTATAAGCGTGACCATTCCGCAACAGGTGCTGACCAATGGCGTTTTTAAAATCCGGGTATTTGAAGGGCGATTGGCCGAGATCGTGGTGACTGGCAATCGTTACTTCAGTTCCAACAACGTCATGCGCGCGTTGCCCGGGCTGAGGACCAACATTTTCTTGAACAGCAAATTGCTCCAGCCTCAGTTGGATTTGGCCAACGCCGATCAGGACCGGCAGATTTATCCTGAAATCCATCCCGGCCCGGACTCCAACACAACCGAGCTGATGTTGCGCGTGAAGGATCAACTGCCGTTGCACGCCAAGATCGAAGCCAACAATCAGAGCACTCCCGGAACGCCAGATTTGCGCCTGGCCACTTCCGCCGTCTATGACAATCTGTGGCAATTGGACCATGCGCTGGGCCTCCAGTACACCTTTTCCGAGGAAGAGTACAAAAAGGGAGGAGATTGGGAACCTTACGATCGGCCGCTGGTGGCCAACTACAGCGGATTTTACCGCCTGCCGCTTTCCACCGCCGACTCGCTCGCGGACGAAGCGGCCAACAGCGCGGGCAAGTTTGGCTACAGCGAAGCGACGCGGAAATTCGTTTTGCCGCCGGCCTCGGGCGCGCCGGAATTGAACATTTACGCCAGCGGTTCGACCATCGACACCGGCGTTCTCACGGGATCGCCCATCACGATCACGAACAGCCCGGGTGGCTCGACGCTAAAGCAAATCGTGACGCAGGATTTGACCTACAGTGACGCCTTGGGATTTCGTCTCACCCAGCCGCTGCCCGAATTGGACGGTTTTCGCCCGCACTTCCAAGTGGGAATGGATTATAAAAGCTTCAGGACGGTGGACTTCGAGACCAACGATTTCATTTTCATCGAACACCTGACAAACGTCAACGGCACGCCTTTTACTCGTGTGACCGTGGTGCCTTCCGGCGTCTCGCCCGCGAGAAAATCGCTCTCCTATCTCCCGTTGACGCTCCACTGGGATGCCAGCCGCGATGACCAATTGGGAACGACTGGACTGGGCTTTAATTACAGCCCCAACCTTTGGTACTACGGCACCCGCCGGGACGTGGACGGGGTTTCCGGCTCCCCGCAATCCAGCGGCTTCTGGCATATCCTCACGGGCAATGCCAGCCGCGAGCAGACGCTCCCCAGCGACTGGAAGCTGGCGTTGCGAGCAGACGGACAGTGGGCCAGCGAACCGCTGATCAGCAACGAGCAGTTTGGCGCGGGCGGCGTCGCCGGCGTCCGGGGTTACCGTGAAGGCGAGGTGTTTGGCGACACCGGGTGGCGTGTGACCTCGGAATTGAAAGCTCCATCCTACCGCGTTGGCTTTGCGGGCAAGGGAACAAGCCGTCCGCTGATCGTGCGGGCTTCGTTTTTTATGGATTACGCCGACACGTATCTTTTAGATCCGCAAGGCCGCCGAGCGGCTACTCCATTGTGGGGGACGGGGTTCGCGGGCGCGGCGTCGCTGGGGTCCCATTTCAACGGGATGCTCTCGTTTGCGTGGCCCTTGCTGAGCACCCCGACGACAGAAGCGTACCAAGTGCGCATTACTTTTTCGCTCAGCGCCCAGTTTTGAGGCATATGAATGAATTATTACACTTGACTCCTAAGGCTGGTCGCGGACGGCGGCGGCCTGGATGGCGCGCGGCCCTGGTCCTGGCGCTGGGTGTTTTGGCGCGATGCTCTGCGGCGGCCAATCCTTCTCACCCGGTGGTCACGCAGGGCTCGGCGACCTTTTCCAGCCAAGGCTCGCAATTAACAATTCAGACCGCCGGCAATGCGGTCATTAATTGGTCCAGTTTCAACATCGGAGCGGGTCAGTCCACGGTTTTTATCGAACCCTCGTCCACCTCGGTGGTATGGAACCATATCACCGATCCCAATCCCACGCAGATTCTAGGCCACCTCGACGCCAACGGCTTTGTGATTCTGCAGAATCAATCCGGTTTCTACATTGGCGGCAACGCGGTGATCGACGCAGCCGGGTTGCTCATGACCACCACGCGGGCAGTGCCGCTGGACGTTTTCGGAGGCGGCGCCTGGGATTTTACCGCCCCGCCTCCCACGGCCCGCATTATCAATTATGGAGAAATCAACGTCGGGCCAGGCGGGTCGGTCTTCCTCATAAGCCACTATGTTGAAAATAACGGGAGCATCACCGCACCGGGAGGCAACATCAGCCTTTGCGCCGGGCAACGAGTTTTGGTGTCCAACCGCGCGGATGGGCGGGGCTTTAGCGCGGAGGTCACCCTGCCGCAAGGCTCGGTGGATAATTCGGGCAATTTGATCGCCGATGCCGGCACCATCGCCCTCAACGCGCAAGTCGTCAACCAAGGCGGGCTGATTCAAGCCAACTCCGTGCGCGAGCAAAACGGAGTCATTGAAGTCGTGGCCAGCGATAGTGTGACCCTTGGGGCCGGTTCCACCATCTCAGCCCAAGGGGACGCGCAGGGCACAAGCCCCGGCGGCCAGGTGCTGATTAAATCGGGGCACGCGTTCAGCGATACGGCGACTTCGGTCATAAATGTTGCTGGCGGCGCGCAGGGCGGGGCGGGCGGCCAGGTGGAGATTGCTGCCACCCAGATCAACTCCATCCAGTCCCAGATCATCGGCCACGCCGACGAGGGTTGGGCGGGGGGCAAGTTGATCATTGACCCCGTCAACATTACGCTCAGCGCCACCGGTTCGACCGCCGGTTCTGGAACGGTCAACGAAGGCGATGCGCCGTCCACGTTGACTTTGAACCCCAGTTCTTTGGATTCCTTTTCCCAGATTCTTCTGCAAGCTTCCGGCAATATTACCCTGGCCACGTCGTGGACCGTGCCCGACAGCGCCACCGCGACCACCCTTACATTGCAGGCGGGCAACAACATTACTTTCAACGGTGGCGACAGCCTCACCGTGGGAAAGAACTGGAGTGTCGATTTGATTGCGGGCGCCAATTTTAATTCCCCTACCGGAGTTACCCCCGGGACCGGCACGATCACCATGTCCGGCAGCGCGGGCGTGCAATCCGTCAACGGCAGCATCACCCTCACGGCGGGAAGCGGCATCTCGATCAACACGGGAGCCATCGAGTCAACGGGCGGCGGCTCCATTCTCCTGCAAGCCATGTCCCAGGATATCTCCTTGGGAGGCACGGTGGGTTGGACTCTGGCCGACAGCACCACACCCGCCTCAGTGACCATGCAGGCGGGCGGGAATATCACGATGAGCGGGGGCATTACGGCGGGCCAGGACTGGTCGCTTAACTTGGTTGCCGGCGCCACGTTTGTCTCTTCCACCAGTGTCAATACCACAGGCTCAGGCTCGGTCACTCTCTCCGGCGGCAGCGTTTTGCAAACCGAAAATGGAGACATTGGCATCACTGCCGCCGGCGGCGTTTCGGTGGCCACCGGCGCCATCCGCACCATGGGCGGCGGCAACATCGACGTGGATGCCGTCGCCGGGGACGTCAACGCCGGCCAGAATAACAATGGTTACGCCTTCAGGACCGGCGGGGTTTCTTCGCTTCTGGGCGGCATCAGCACCGCTGCGGGCGGCAATGTCACGATCACGGCGGGCGGCGATATCACCAGCTTCCTGCCGACCGGAACGAGCACCAGCCCCACGGATGCGGGTTCGGGCGCGTTCGGGCCGGAACCCGGGGTGGTGACCGTCATAGCGGGAGGCAGCGTCTATGGCCATTACGTTGCGGCCGACAGCGAGGTGAATGGGGTGATTGTGCCCAGCACGATAACGGCGCAGACCGGCAATGCCGGTGCCACCGGCAGCATAAGCGATTATTTGGCTTTGAGCCTGATCACGGGCAGTTGGGTCGTCAACGCCCCCAACGGCGATATCAACCTTCAGGAGGTGCGGAATCCCAACGGCACGCTCAACGCCACCGGGATCGGCACAGCGTCGGCGCAAAACAACTTGTTCAACTATAATCCCCAAGACTCCGTCACTCTGGATGCGGGCGATGCTGTGGATTTGCTGGGAGCGTCCCTTCCGCGCTATAGCGGGTATCTTGTCCCGTGCATTTACCCGCCTTCTCTGACCATCAACGCCGGCGCCGGCGGTGTGACGCTGGGCAACAACGTGACTCTTTTTCCCTCGCCTGATGGAGAGTTGACCGTCAACACGACCGTGGCTGTTGGGACCGGATCGTCCGCGCCGGGATCGCCGCCGCCGGGAAGCTTCGAGGGCAACGGCTGGACGCTGGCCATGTCCGATAGCGGCGCCACCCGCTGGATTGGCCAGGGGGCGTCCGACGCCACTGATTTTGCCACCGACCACGCGGCGACGCCCGTGCAATTGAATAATGACCAACCCGTCGTTTTCGACATCGCCGGCGATCTGGATGACGTGACGCTCATCAGTCCCAAAGCGACGCAAGTCACGGTGGGAGGCAACATGAACAACGTCAGCTTCACCGGCCAGAACCTGCACAGCAGCGACGTCACCTTCTTTCATGTGGCTGGAAGTATTATTGACCAGAACACTTACGCCTTCGTTTCCTTGAGCACCGCCCTCGCGCTGCCGGCGCCGCTCTACCTAGGGGCCGTGCCGAATTACCTTCAACTCCTGGAAAACGCGGTCATGCCCGGCTCCGGACCGAGTTCGCCTGACGGCGGGTCGCTTTTCCCAAGTCTGAACCTGTTCTATCTGCCCGGCACACAGCAACTGGGTTACAATGGAGTCATGAGTTCGGCCACCGAGGGCTTGTTGTTGGGCACGCTCCAGGAAAAGACCTACCAAGACGGCCAGCCAGTTCTCAACGCCCAGGGCAATTACGTTACCACCACCGCCACCTTCGCCGCCAACTCCGGGAGCACACAACCGCTTTACCAAGCCGTCCAGGCCCTTTATGCCGCCAGCCAGAATTCCATCAATCTGGCCAACGCTCCACAAGGCATGGTCATCGGTGGCCCCGGCCAGTTGGACATCACGGCTCAATCCATGAACTTGGGCGTTTCGGCCGAGGGCGTCAGTTCCGTCGGACCGGCGGTCAACAACTCTTTGGCTGGTATCGCCACCCAAGGCGCCGCCATCAACATCAACTTGCAGGGGGATCTGGATATGTTTGCCTCCCAGATCAGCTCCTGGTACGGTGGCGCCATTAACATCACCGTCGGCGGCTCCGTCAACGCCGGTCTGGCCAATTTGCCCTTTCAGCAGCCCCTAGTGCCGCACGGAATCTGGACTTCCAGCGACAGCGACATCAGCGTCATCGCCCAGGGAGATATCAATATCCAAGGCTCCCGCATTGCCGCCTTTGACGGCGGAGACGTTTTTGTGGAGTCCCTGCAAGGCAACGTCAATGCCGGGACTGGAAGCCTCAATGAAATCCTGGTTAACGAAGTCATCGTCAATCCTCAAACCGGCGCGGTCTCGACGCCGCAACAGCCCATTGCCGGCAGCGGGATTCTGGCCACGACCCTTCCCGATGCCCCAATCAGCCTGGCTGTGGGCAACATCACGGTGTCCACACCAGAGGGAAACATCGAGGCCGGCGCCGGCGGCATCACGCAGCAATCTGAGAATGGCAATGCATCCCTCGCGCCCATTGTCAGACTGACCGCCGGTACGGTTGACGCCACGACCGGCGCCGTGATCTACGAAGGCAACATCGACGCCTCCGACTCGGGCATCATCGCCATCAACACCGATGCCACGGCCTCGGGCAAGATTACCGGGCTGTTCGTCAGCATAGGCAATTCCACCATTCATGGCCAGACCATCGACGTCACTGACTTGGCCGGAGGCACGGCAACGCTAAGCGCTAGTGGCTCCATTACTGGAACCATTATTGCGGGCGGCGGCATCAATGTTGCCGGCGGCACATTCGAGGGCGTCGCATTCTCGCAAAACGTCTCCGGCGGCGGCGCGCAATCGGCGCTGGCTTCCACCGCCACTGCCAGCGCCGGCAGCCAGGCCTCCGCCGCCGGAGAAGCCAGTTCCCAGAAAGCCGATACCTCAGAGCAACCGACCTTCACGGAGACGGAGGACAAGAAGAAACGCGTCCAGCCGCGTCCGTTGCTGGCCAAATACACTGGCCGCGTCACCGTCTTGCTGCCGCCAAAACCCTGAAGCGCGGCCCTTCCGGCCCGCAGTCATGGATCGGCAAGTTACGTCTTTGCAACAGAACCTTCCATGGCAGTTTTCACATAGCCTGGGCGTTCCCTAATATATTGATCATCAATATGTTGGTTGCTGTCTGGCTCGTGTCTCAAAGGAGCATAAACGTGTCCTAAAACAGGAGGCGGGAGCCAGTGATACTCTGCTATGTTCTTCGTCTCTTGGAAACTGTGAATCACTAACAAAACGAAATCGAACTCATGCACATGAAAGCACCAAAAATCCTCCTGGCGAGCTTGCTCGCTTTTTCGACCGCAGGCGTGGCGCGTGCGCAAACCGTCGTTCACATTACCGGTTCCACGGCGTTTCGCAGCGCGGTCCACACCGCCATCACTTATATCCTTCAACCGGGATTCGTTTACGGCTACACGGGGACATCTTTCACCGGCGCGAGCGAAGCTATTTTCACCGGAACCGCTATCACCAATGGCATTCCGGTCATCATCAAAACCTCCTGGTCCGGTTCGCTGGCCGGCATTGAAACGGTCTCGCAAGCCTATCCATCCACCGTCGGGACCTTTCTCACCAATACTACCCCGCAAAGCACCACTGGTTCCGGCAGCGCTCCCACCAATTACGACTCACCGGTCATCCCGGAAGTCTGCATGTCCGACGGCTTCCAGTTCACCTCCCAATACCCATCTCCTGTCTTGACAGCCCAAACGGTCGGCGTGGTGCCTTTCAAATTCCTGCGCAATGCCGGCGCTCCGGCGGATTTGACCAACATGACGCCGCTCCTGGCTCAAGCCCTGTGGCCCGGCGGCAGTCTTCCGCTTTCCCTGTTCTCAGGCAGTTCCAATGACATGGACACAATCATCTATGCCATTGGCCGCAACCCCGACTCAGGCACTCGCAAGACCGCCTTCTTGGAAACGAGCATTCAAACTTTTATTTCATCTCTGACCCCCGTCGTCGTACTGCAGTATGAGCCGACCAACGCGAACGGCGTAGTGAACAAGGCCAATCCTGGCGCCATCACCGGCCAGACAGTCTGGCCGCCTGAAACGGTGGACAATATCTCTTTCGCGGCCGGCGATGGTGGTTACTCCAGTGGCGGTGATTTGGCTGCGGCCATGAAAGCCAGCTCGCCTTTCATTTACGTCACCTATTTGGGTCTTTCCGACTCGGCCACAGCTGAGGGAGGCGGCGCAGTCGAACTGACCTACAACGGCATTCCTTACAGCGACGCCGCCATCCAGAACGGGCAGTACACTTTCTGGACCTACGAGCAACTGGACTACCTGCCAACCTACGGAACGACCGACGCCAACGGCAAAGCTGTCGCCGATTCCTTGACTGCGAATATCTTGACCAACGCCACCGCTCTGGCCGGAGTCGGAGAGTTGCTGTCCACCGTGAACGTCACCAGGCAGCAAGAAGGCGGTCCGGTGACGCCCCAGTGAGTCGCCCGGCCTATCCAAGGCCCGGTCCTCTGACGGATCGGGATAGCAAGATGATTCTTCAAGCCGATGAATAATATGAAATTAAAATTACACGTGATGGCAGCCGTGCTGCTGTCCCTGGCCGCGTTTAGCGCGCTGGTCCAGAGCGCCCATGCCCAATTCGCTGATACCAGCCGCGATCTGATCCTCACGTTCCGCGAACCAAGCGGCCTCTACGTTTTCGAAGTTGATGTTGGCCAGGCCTCGCTCTACTACGGCGCGACTCCCGGTAGCAGCATTCCCATCACCGCCTATACTTCAACCTCCCAACTCATGACGCTCTTTAGCACTGTGGACGGCCTCAGTTGGTCCGTCGGCGGCTGTGTCCCCAACGCCGGCGACTCCGGGGATCCCAGCAAGCCGCGCACCACCTTGTGGGTCACGGATCCGCGCAGTAACCCTAATGCTCCAGCCACGCCATGGATTCGCCAAAGCTCCTACACTCAAGCCGGAGCGGACTCGCATATCGTGGCCATCCTCATCAACGCGCAAACCTGGGCCAGCTCAGCCGTTGCCGACTCCGTCACCAACACCCCAACCGCCGTCGCCATACCGAGCGGCGATGGCGATAACGCCAGCGGCTCCTTGGGCGCGCTCGGCAACTACCTGGGCACCTTCCAGGGCGACCTGGAAAACACCACGCCCACCAACTTCGACTCCGCCGGTTCGCCCTCGCGATCCGACCTCTACGAACNNACGAACTCCAACCCGGCAGCGGTTCCGGCACCTACCTCGGATACTTTGAATTGGCCACGGACGGATCCATGACATTTTATGGTCCTGCGCTGACCTCGACGTTGCCTGCTCCCAGTTTGAGCGCGAGCACCGACGGCGCGGGCAATATCTTCATATCTTTCCTGACCACCACCAATTCGACCTACTCGCTTTCTTACACTAATGCGGCCGGTTTGACCGCACCCGTCGCGACTTGGCCGACGGTCAGCACTAACCTCACTGGCGATGGAACCGTCAAGGCCTTCCAACAAACCATCAGCGGCGCGGGCGCCTTTTACAGCGTCACCGCGCATTGAGGCTGCCATTACGATAACGACGACATTGACTGGGCGAGCCTTGCGCAAGTTCATCCCTCGAACGGAAGCAAGCCTCGCTCCATTGCAACCCACAGAATTGTAAAGATTTTGCTACCCTTTGAACACCGACAACCCTTATCGTTTCACCTCCATGCTCAAGCAAACACGAACGCGCGCAAGAACGCGTGCCGGGCAACAAGGCTGTCTTTTCGGTTGGCCTCCAATCCGCCGGCTCGTGGGAATTCTCGCCTTCTGCACCATGGCCGCTGCCGCCCTCGCCCAGACCAGCGATCCGCTCCTGGAACTCCTTGTGAAAAAGGGAATCGTCACCCAGGAGGAGGCGCAAAAGTTAAGAGGGGAAGCGGAGGCCCTCAAAGCCACCAACACCGCCGAAGCCGCCTCCTTCTCCAAATGGAAAATCGGAGACGCTATCAAGAGCGTCGAACTTTTCGGCGACATTCGTCTGCGTTACGAAAGCCGCCAGGTTCGCACCATTGACGGCGGCAAAGTGGATTTGGATCGCTTCCGCTACGCCCTGCGACTGGGCCTGCGCGGCGATTTGGCCAGCGAATTCTATTACGGATTGCGCCTGGAAACCTCGTCCAATCCGCGCTCGCCTATGGTGACCTTCGCCACCTCCTCCAGCGGCACGCCGTACCAAGGGCCTTTTGGCAAAAGCACGGCGGGGATCGATGTCGGCCAGATTTACATCGGCTGGCATCCGATCAGCGCCATCGACGTGACCGTGGGCAAAATGCCCATGCCGCTCTTCACCACGCCCATGGTCTGGGACAGCGATATCAATCCCGAAGGCGCTTCCGAGCATTTCAAATACGCCATCGGCCCGGCCGAATTCTTTGCCACTTTCAGCCAGTTCTTCTATCAAGACGACAATCCCAGTGAATCCACCCTTGGTCTCTTCTCCGCCAACGACCTCGGGCACGACGGCAACCCGGCCTTTCTGATGGCCTGGCAGGGCGGTGTGAACTACCAACTCAACAAGGACGTGTCCTTCAAAGCCGCCGGGACGCTTTACAATTACCTCGGCCACGGCACCAATACCGCGGCAGGCAGTCTGGGCACGGGCATTCCGGGATTCTCCGACACATTCGTCGGCCAAGGCTCCGCCACCCAACCCGGCTCCAGCGGCTATTCTTCAGGCCCCGCTGACGGCTTCACCTATAATCAAACCGGCATCAACAACCTGCTGGTCCTGGAATTCCCCTTTGAAGTCAATTTCAAGCTCCTCCATCACCGGGCCAAAGTCTTTGGCGACTTTGCCCTGAACCTCGACGGCCCCGAACGCGCCGAAGCCGCCGTCGCCGCCGCCGCCAACTCCGACATCTATACCGTGCCTCTGCACATCCCCCTGCAAAGAAACCAGTACAAAGCCTATCAAATTGGCCTGGCGGTCGGCAACGGCGACGACCTGGGCTTGGTCTATGGCTCGGCGCTCAAGCGGGGCGCTTGGGAAGCGCGCGTCTATTGGCAGCACGTGGAGCAATACGCCCTCGCNNCCCCAATCTGTTGGACTCCGATTTCTTCGAAGGCCGCGGCAACTTGCAAGGACTCTACGCCGCCTTCAGCTACGGATTCACCGGCGCGCTCATTGGCACCGTTCGTTACGGCTTCGCCACGCGCATTGACGACCAACTGGGCACCGGCGGCAGCAATCAGGACATCCCCCAAGTCAATCCGATCGACCACTATCAACTCGTGCAACTGGACCTGACCCTCAAGTTTTAGCAGCTTCGCCAAAAGATCCCAGAGCCAGCCAGCCTTTCCGATCATGAGGGACTCGGGCCGCTCATATGTTGTTCCGTCTCCGAAGAAATCCCCCATCCAAATCTGCCCTGCCTTTCTTTTATCCGAGTCCTCGAATCTCCTCGAACATCCTAATTTTGGA
>PLIU01000434.1 GCA_003140095.1 Verrucomicrobiales bacterium
GACGAAATCAAAGAACAGCGCCACGCGCGCGTGCTGGAGGAAATCAACGCCATCGGGCGGCGGCGTTATGCGGAGCAGGTGGGCCACACCGTGGAAATTCTGGTGGAAGGGCCAAGCAAAAAGAATCCCGCCCGCATGATGGGGCGCACGCGCTGCAACAAAATCGTTCTATTTGACGGCAACGCGCGGCATTTCGGGCAGTTGATGGACTTGAAGATCACCCGCGCCGGTTCCTTCACGCTCTACGGCGATCCCGCCGTCGTGAACCTGGCTTAAGGAAGATGGCGTCACTCCCAATGGTTGGAACCGGTGTTGCGGGAAGAAGAGTTGCCATTTTTTCCTTGTGTCGCATTGCATTCTTAAAAATATAATGCGGTTACGATGCACAAACATAACGCACTTATCAAGTGTCTTGACTCATTCCGGCTGCGGTCATGGCTCGCTATGTTTCTGGCGGCCGCCCTGCCGCGCATCGCGGCGGGCCAGGATGCGACCAATCAAACAAAATCCCTCTCCTCGTCCGGCGACGGTTATTTCAGCGACTGGTTCGCTCGCGTGAGCAGAATCCAGGCCGAACAACCGCACTGGATCACGCCGATGACCACCGTCACTCCCCGCCTGGAGGAGGAGCTGCGTTACGATCAATCGTGGGAAACCACTTCCTCGGGCACTCGCCTGACCAGTTTCGGCTACGGCAAGGGGCTGGAATTGATTCCCGCCGAAAATGTGGAAGTCATTCTCGGAATCCCCGCCTGGCAAAGCCGGAACAAGTCCGACGAACACGATGGCTTTGCCGACGACAGTTTTCTCGTCAAATATCGCCTGGCATCTGCCAACGAAGACAACGGCAACTACATCGTCACGGCCTTCCTGGGACTGCAAGTTCCGACCGGGAGCAAAGACAACACCACCGATCACTACACGGTCACCCCCACGCTGGCTTCGGGCAAAGGCTGGGGCGATTTTGACATCCAAAATACCTTGGGCATCGGCATTCCCGACAATGGGACCGCGCGCGACGGCGCGGGCACTCCCCTGCAAATCAACACCGCCTTCCAGTATCGCCTCATCAAAGTGGCGTGGCCGGAATTGGATGTCAACTATACCTATTGGCCCAACGGCGAGCACACGGGCCTGAATCAGGTTTTCCTGACGCCCAGTTTCATTATTGGACGACTGCCGATTTGGCAACGCGTCGGGCTGACCATCGGCCTTGGCTACCAGGTCGCGGTGAGCGGCAAACCCACCTATAATCACAACTTTATCGTGTCCGTGCGCTTGCCGTTCTGATCGGTGTCTGCGATTGCGGCCGGCAACAACAAATGGTTTTTCGGCGGATGTCTGCCAGTTTATTGTTGTCAATTGCCGCCTGACGGTGTGACAGAGTCGTTTCAACGTATGCGCCGGAACCAGCAGACTTGGTTTTCGGCATGGGGGTTGTGAAACGGTTGAAAGCGTCTGGTTTGAGTTGAACAAACGCGACGCCCGACTTCCCGCCAGGCTGGATGTCAGGTGTTTCCAACCGCGTAAAGATTTTTGACTGATTTTGCTCGCCGGCGGGTCTTTAATAATGAGTAGAAGATGACGGAAACCCAAAGATTGCTCGGAGATTACGTAAAGCATGGCTCGGAAGAAGCATTTCGCGAGTTGGTTGCGCATTACCTTGACTTGGTCAATTCGTCGGCAATGCGGTTGGTTGGCGACGACATGCATTTGGCAGAAGATGTGGCTCAAATTGTTTTTATGGACCTGGCGCGCATAGCTAAAACTTTTTCCGGGGAGGTCATGTTGGGTGGCTGGCTGCATCGGCACACTTGTTTCGTAGCCGCAAAGACCATGCGCGGCGAACGCCGTCGTCAATCGCGCGAAAGGCAAATCGTCGAAATGAATGTGCTGCATGACCACACAGAGGCGAATCTGGCCCGGCTTGCACCCATCCTTGATGAGGCAATCGATCAGCTTGAAGCGGAGGATCGCACGGCGATTTTGCTGCGCTTTTTTGAGCGGCTCGATTTTCGCTCGGTTGCCGCGGCGTTGGGAAGCACTGAAACCGCCGCCCAAAAACGTGTGTCTCGTGCTCTCGAAAAGCTCCACCTTCTCCTGAAACATCGTGGCCTCACCCTGTCCGTCGCGGCGCTGGGAACGGCTCTCGTCGCGCCAGCCGTGTCTGCCGCCCCTGGCGAGTTGGCTGTTCGAATCTCCACCGCCGCCTTGGCCTCTGCGGCGACCGGCGGTGGCACCGCATTCACTCTTTTGAAAATGATGAGCCTGACCAAAATTCAACTCGGAATCGGCGTCATCATAGCCGCGGGCGCGGCGACAACGCTGGTGATTCAACATCAATCACATCTCCAATTGGAAGAGAAAAACCAGGCACTCCGGCGGCAAATCGCGCAACTGCAAAATGAACAGGAAATGCACAGGCCACGGCTGGCCAAGCCGCCGCGGCAGATCGCCGCCCGGCCAACCGTGTCGGCGGCGGATTTGCAGACCACGAAGCTCACCGACCGCTTTTCGAAATCCCGCGAACCCATCAAGCTGACCCGTGAACAAGTCGAGGCTTACCTTAAAATCAATGGACGAAATGCGGCGACCCTGCTCACCGCTTTCCGCGCTTGCGACGATCCGGCCCTGTTGCAGGAAGCGATGGATAAATTCCCCAATGATCCGCGCGTGGATTTGGCCGCGATTTTCAAACCAGGCTCTTCTCCGGAAGAACAGCGCCAGTGGTTGAATGCATTTGAACGGTCGGCTCCCAATAATTCGCTGGCGAACTACCTCTCGGCGCTCAATGACTTCCAGTCCGGCCAGACCGATCAGGCCGTGCAGGAACTCAGCGCCGCTTCCGGCAAATCGCAATTTCAAAATTACGCGCAAGAATCCACGCAGAGTGATGTCGAAGCTTACCTCGCGGCAGGTTTTTCGATGGCCGACGCCAAGGTGTTTGGCCCCGCCATAAACCCGCAGACGCCCATCAACAGCGCACTCAGGCAACTAGGGCTAGAGATGGTTGGTCTGGCCACCGGGTATCAACAGTCCGGAGATCCAACCTCCGCCCAAACCACATTTCAAATGACGGTGAATCTGGGCCAGCTCCTTGACTCACCGGATGCACCGACTGCGGTCAGCAAACTTGAGGGCATGATCATCGAACGCACCGCCTTCAACGCAATGGATTCGGCCAGCCCCTTCGGCGAGGCCGGCCAGACGGTTCAGGACCAAATCGATCAACTTGCGCAACAAAGAACGGCGCTCATGGAACTTGGCAATCAATTCGGTTCTGTGCAGTCCATGATGACCGACCAGGATTGGGTCAATTACCGGGATAGGGAATGGGCCTTTGGCCAGACCGCGGCCCAGCAGTGGGCCATAAGCAAGTATGGCCAACAGTGATTCGTTTTATCGAAACGATCGCTGGTTGGTCAGTCACTGAGCGTTGCAAGACGGAACAGGGCTGAACAACCGAACGAACTGAGCCACAGCTCACTTGGGCGGTCAACCGCGAAAACGGTAATGAGACGTTTCAAAATCACTCGCGGAATTGCAGCGCGGCCAGGCGTCGGTAAGTGCCTTCCGCAACGGCTTGCAGTTCCTCGTGGGTGCCGGATTCCTCGACACGTCCGCCGGCAATGACAATGATTCGATCCACATGCCGCACGGTGGCGAGCCGGTGAGCGATGATAAACGAGGTGCGCCCTTGCATCAGAGTTTCCAGCGCTTCCTGAATCAGGCGTTCGCTCTCCGAATCCAGGGAACTGGTGGCTTCATCCAGAATCAGGATGGCGGGATTCTTCAGGATCGCGCGCGCAATGGCGACGCGTTGACGCTGGCCGCCGGAGAGTTTGATGCCACGATCGCCCACCAGCGTGGCGTAGCGTTCGGGAAAGGCCTGGATAAACTCGTGCGCGTTGGCCTGTCGCGCGGCCTGTTCGATTTCTTCCGCGCTCGCACCCGGCTTTCCATAGGCGATGTTGTCCGCGATACTCCCGCCGAACAGCAACACCTCCTGTGGCACCATGGACATTTGCCCGCGAAGCTCGTTAAGCCGGTAGTCACGCGCGTCCCGGCCATCGATCAAGAGACGGCCGCTCGACGGGTCATAGAGACGAAGCAAAAGGGAGATGAGGGTGGATTTGCCGGCGCCGCTGGGGCCGACGAGCGCGATTCTCTGTCCGGAAGTGGCAGCGAGGTTGATCCCGTGAAGAACTTCGACCCCTTGCCGAGAAGGGTAGCTGAAGCGGACATCCTCAAACACGATATCGCCTCGCAGTCGCGGCAAGCTGGAGGGCGGCGCGGGGCCGAGGAGAACCTCCACTTCACCCGTTTCGCGGAGGAGTTCCCGCACTCGCTGGGTGGCTCCGACGGCTTTCTGAAGCTGGCTGTATAATTCAGCGAACTGGCCCATCGCTCCCGCCACAAAAGTCGTATAGAGAACGAAACGAGTGAGTTCGCCGAAAGTAATCTTCCCCTCTTGCAGAAGGCGCGCTCCCGACCAGAGCACCAGCACGATGAAACCAAAGAGGGCGAAGACGATGCAGGCGACGAACGCCGCGCGCAGCCTGGCGCCGCGCAAGGTCGTGGCCAGAAATGATCCCAGGCCATCGTGGTAGCGATTGAGTTCGTAACCTTCGTTGGAGAACGCCTTCACGTTCAAGATGCCTTGCAGGGTTTCCTCAACGATCGTGGCCGTATCGGCGAGGCGATCCTGCGCTTGACGTGAAATCTTGCGGGTCTTGCGGCCGAAAACCACGGCGGCCACGACTATGACTGGAAGGCTGGCGAGCATGATGCCTGTCAATTGCAGCGAAGTGACGGCGATGAGTGCGACACCGCCGACCAGGATCGTGGTTTGGCGAAGAAACTGGGGCAGGACCGTGATCAGGGTGTCTTCAATTTGAATCAGGTCGCTGGAAAGACGGCTGGCCAGCTCGCCCACACGGCGTTGCGCGAAAAACGTCATGGGCAGCGAGATCAATCTTGCGTAGGTATCGCGACGCAGATCGACGAGGCTGCGTTGCCCCGCAGTGGCAAAGGAGAGGGACTGGAAGTAGGAGAGGCTTGCTTGCAGTGCCAGGACGCCCATGAGCAGAAGCGCCGTTCGGTTCGCGCCCGCCATGCTGCCGCCGTCGTTGGTGTGATGAACGGCAGCGTCGATGATACTGCCAGCCAGGTAAGGGAACGACAGACCCAACAGGCTGGAGACAAACAAGGATGCCAAGCCTGCGCTGAACCGGCCCCGGTAGGGACGCAGATATCGGAACAGATCCAACGCCTGCTTGAGACTTTCCCGATCCAGCTTCCCCTTCGGGAGCTCGACCCCTGCCTGGTCATTGCGTGAATAGCGCGCCATCCCACGATTCTAATGGAGAACCCTCAGCATCGAAAGGCCGGACGCAATGATTCATAAAAATATTGATCACTTGCCTATGCCAGCTTTCGAAACAGCGGCCTTTTTGAACAGCTCTTTTCTATCTTTGGCGCGTGCTCCGCCATCCGCCGACGGCACATTGCTTGCCGCCGCCTCCCAGTCCTGCGCCAGGATGGCCTTCGCCAAGTCTTTGTTTAAGCCTTTCGCGTTATCGAAGATTCCTTTGGCCCCCCATTGGTAAACCAAATCCACCACTGCGAGAATCGCCTCATCCGGCCATTTGCTCATCTGATCCTGTGTTACGTAGATCAACAACTTCCAACCATCTTTCCCGTTGACCTCACCGCTGACACGTTCCATGCTCTCAATCCGAGATGTGGTTTCAAATCAAATCTTGAAGACAAAAGCAAATCGCTATGTCCAAACTTGCCCTGCTGGGTGGAGAACCGATTCGTAAAAAGCCGTTTTCGCCCTGGCCGCAGTTCAAGCCGACGGACGTGGAGCGTCTGGTGAAAGTTGTTGAGAGCGGGCACTGGGGCGGTTTTCCGGTGCCAAGCAAATACGGGGGCGAATTCGCGGCGCGCTTCGCCGAGTTGCACGGCGCGAAGTACGGGCTTTGCGTTGCCAATGGGACTGTCGCTCTCTACGCCGCCGTGCAGGCGCTGGGACTGAAGTTTGGCGACGAAGTCATCATGCCGGCATACACATGGGACGGCACCGCGGTGGCCGTCATTCAAGCGGGCGGAGTGCCGGTGTTCGCGGATGTTGATCCCGATACTTATTGCCTCGATCCGCAAGCCGTGCTGGCGGCTCTCACCCCCCGCACGCGCGCCCTCATGCCGGTGCATCTGGCGATGCGCTTCGCGGACATGGACGCGTTGCTGGCCGTGGCGCGTGAACACAAGCTGGTGATTATCGAAGATTGCGCGCACGCGCATGGCGGCCGGTTTCAGGGGCGCGGCGCGGGTGCGGCGGGTGACGCGGGCTGTTTCAGCCTTCAAGAGAGCAAGCTTATGACAGGGGGTGAAGGCGGCATTGTGTTGACCAACCGTCTTGATTGTTACGAGGGGCTGCAAACCATCATCAATTGTGGCCGGCCCAGCCTGACGGACAAGTTTCCGCGCCAACTGCTCGGCGGGAATTTTCGCATGACAGAACTGCAGGCCGCGCTGCTGATCGGCCAACTGGAGATGTGGCAGGAGTTTTGCGAGAGACGCACGCGGCATGCCGCCCTCCTCAGCCAGGCGCTGGGCGCATTGCCGCACGTGCGCCCGCTGGCACCCCAGCCGGGAATTGAGCGCGAAACGATTTACAATTACGTGTTCCAGTATCGCCCGGCCGGTCCGGCTCCGAGCCGCGATTTGTTCGTGGCGGCGGTGGCGGCAGAGGGCGTGCCCTGCGACGGAAGGTTCTACGAGCCGGTCTATCGCAGCGACCTCTTTCCGGTGACACCGCAGAATTGTCCGCAACTCACTTTGGGCCGCGATGAGCCGGTGGATTATGGCCGGTGCCACTGCCCGGTGTCCGAGCGCGCGGCGTATCACGAGTCTGTATGGATGCCGCAGACATTGCTGATCGGCGATGAGGCGGATGCGCGGGACGTTGCGCGCGCCGTGGAGAAGGTGGTTAGCAATCTCGCCGAACTAGCCAAGGCCGATCCGAAGCTGGCGGGGCTGAAAGCTTGCAGCCGCGCGTTGCGGGCTCGGATGGAGCGGACGCAAAATTATTAAGGGGCAGCTATGAACTTATTGACCAAGGTTTTGTCCGGCCTGGTTTTGGCCATAGTAGCCGCCTCGAACGCGGCCGCGGCGGATTGGATTGTCCGGGTTGAGGAGCCGACGGGGCTTTATCCACGGACGAACGAAGTCGTGGCCGTGCCCTACTCAAAAATCGGCGGCAGGCAGGCGGCATGGCGCGTCACGGACGCGCAGGGCAACGAGTTGCCGTGGCAGGCAACTGAAGACTCGCTGCTATTCCCGGCAACGCTGATTCCCGGCGAACTGCCGGAATACCGCATCACCGCCGCGCCGGATACGAAGACAAATTTTGTAAATCAGATTCGCCTGCGCAAAATCGGGATGAATCGGGTTGAACTGGGCAATCGTTTTTTTCGTGTCCTTGTTGACACACGCAACGCCGCGATCATTGAGGCCTGCAATCTCAGCGCCGACACGTATCGCACGTTGAACCTCGTGGAGACGACGCCGGAAGATGCGGCGTCATTTAAGGATGACGCTCGCGCTTTCAAGGCGATGGGCTTCACGCCGGTCGCCGGAGTGCCGGAAGGAAACGCCGGCTGGACCAGCCTCGGTGGCGACGGGCCGATGACGAAGGTGGAATTTCTCGAAACCGGTCCGTTGCGAGGCAAGGTTCGGCTGACGCGCACGAATGAGAGCTGGGAGCTGACCTGGACGGCAGGCAGCCGCGCCTTGATTTGGCGCGCGAAAAAGGGCTTCCGTTTCACAGCGATTTCCGCCTCACCCTACCTGCCTTTTGACCGATGCGTGGACGGCTCGGAGTACTTTTGGCCGGATGGTCCAGACGAGGCAGAGCCGCCCGATCACGACATCGGGTCCCGCAAATGGGCGAAGTTGCCTGGCGGACACGTGGTCTATTATCATCATGCCGAAAATTACGGAGCGCTTGGATTCGTGGCCCTCGATACGAACCTGACCTGGAGAGGAATCGGCTCGCGGCGTTTTGTGGCGGAGAAGGACGCGGGTGAAACTGTAGTTGCCATTTCGTTCCCCGAGTGGCGCAGTTGGAACACTGTGCTTCAGGGGCGGCGCGAATATCGCGTTCTTCGGCAACCACTTCTGATTGAAATGAGCCAGGCGGCTGAGGCTGGCGGTGCGATTTTAAATCCCGCCGAACGCACGGCGGACGTCGAGCGCGAAGCGGTCAATGAGACGCCCGAACCGTTCAAACCCGAGACAATTTCGCTTAACGGCGAGTGGGAGCTTGCCTGGTGTGAGAAAGGGGAAGGGCCGCCGACCCATGGCTGGCGCAAAGTCAAGGTGCCTGGCACCGCCCACACGCAATGGCTGGATCCGTCGAAGATTTACAGCCCGGAAGCGACGTGGCTGAGTTACAAGGAATGGTGGTATCGACGGAGCTTCAACGTGCCGGAAAGTTTCGCGGGGCGGCGATTGTGGCTGCAGTTTGACGCCACGGATTATTACGCCGACACATGGCTGAATGGCACGCGGCTCGGCCGGCACGAAGGTTACAATGACCCTTATGAGTTCGACGTCACGTCAAAGGCGCGCATCGCCGGGACCAATGAATTGCTGGTCCGCACCTGGACACCCGTGGATTATTACTGGAAGCATCGTCCCTATACGGTCAAGGGCGCCTACGGCGCCGTGGACCAGAAGCCGGACGACATCACGGCGCTCGGCATCACACGGTCCGTGCGTTTTACGGCGTCCGACGCGGTGATCATAAAAGACCTGGCCGTGGACACCCGGCTGACGGATGACGGCAACGCGGAAGTGGAGGTGGAAGTTGAATTGGATGGCAAAACCGACTCGGCGTTGCAGGTTGAGTTGACGCTTTCGCCGCGAAATTTTTCCTCCGCGGAACGGCTGCGGGCGCGGGCCACGGTCGCAGGCGGCACGGCGCGAGTGGTGATGCCCGTAAAAAATCCGCAGCTCTGGTGGACTTGGGACCATGGCAAGCCGAATCTCTACACGCTGGACGTGAAGTTGCGGGATGAGGCGGGGCGCGCGCTGGATGGCCGCAGCCTGGCGGTGGGCATCCGCGAGATTGAGCGCGTCGGCTGGACGTATTACCTGAACCGGCGGCGGATGTTCATCCGCGGATCGAACTACTACGACAACCTCTATCTGTCCGAAATGAATCGCGCCGCTTACGAGCGGGACCTGGGGCTTATGTTGCAGATGAACATTAACTTCCTCCGACTGCACTGCCATTTTTCAAATTCGGAGTTTTATGATCTGGCGGACGAGAAAGGGGTATTGATTTGGCAGGACTTTTTGGAGGCGTGGTATCCGGAAGACCGCGCGTTTTCGCTGCGGGCGGCGGCGCTTTACGATCCGCTCATCCGGTCGGTGCGCAATCATGCCTGCATTGCGTCCTGGACCACCTGTGATGAGGAAAGCCCGGAGAACTACCGCGACCTGACTAAGCACCTGTCGGCGCGGCCCGCATTTCTCGATCCGCAACGCCGGGCCATCGTGCGTTCGACCGGACGTTTTGGCGACGCGCATGTTTATCACGGATGGTATGATGGTTCGCTCTGGGAATATACACAGATGACCGAGCCGTTTGTCTCCGAATTGGGCGCGACTTCGCTGCCGAACTACGAAACGCTGATGAAGTTCATGCCCGACGCGTGGCCGATCCACGAGCATGAGGAGGAATGGTTTTTCCGCCGCTTGCAAATCCCGGAGGCCATGCATGCGTGGGGCGAGCCTGGCAACTTGAGCCTTAAGGAGTATATTCCGCGCACGCAGGCTTATGTCTCGCGCCTTTTTCAAATCGCGTTGGAGCGCAGCCGGCGTCTGAAATACAATCCCGCCGGCGGCATCTGTCACTTTCACGCCATTGACATCTGGCCGTCGGCAACGATGGCGGCGATTGACTTCTACCGGGTGCCGACCAAGGTCTTTTACACGGTGCAGCGAAGTTTCGCGCCGGTGTTGGCCAGCCTGGAATATGACCGCGACAAGTGGCGCAGCGGCGAGACATTCCGTTGCGGGGTATGGGCCATCAATGACAAGTGGGAACCGGTGCCGGGCGCAACGATCCATTGGCGGATCGTGGATGCCCAAGGCTCGGAGAAGGCCGCCGGCCAATGGGCCGCCGCCATGGCTGAAGATTCGGCGCGGCAGTTGGGAAACGCGGAATGGACGGCGACGGGCAAAGGTCCCCATGAACTGCGGGCCGAGGTCCGCGATCAATCCGGGGGAGTGATTTCGGAAAACATATTCGAGTTTGAAGTGACGGATTAATATCGCTCGGACAGCATTCATTCGCCCTTCAGAAAAACCACGCAAATTTGGTTGGCTTCGCCGTCTTTGGCCTTTTTTCGCCGCACGAAGGCGATTTTATTGCCGTCGGGCGAAAAGACGCACGCTTCGGGGCGCGGCGCGCTGGCGTCTTCAGATGGCGGAGCCAGGCGACTTGTCTCGGCCGTGGTCACGTCGGTCACACAAACGCTTTTGTCCATGACATGCGCGATGCTCCGCCCATCGGGGCTCCAGGAGAACGCGGAGGCGATGTCGCGCGCGTTGTGCGTGAGCTGCGCGGGCGCGCCGCCGTTGGGCGAAATGGTCCAGAGTTGGACGATGCCGGCGTCGTCCTTCATCAGGAAGGCTATGCGCGAACCGTCGGGCGAAGCGCGCAGCCAGTGGCGCGGGCCTTGGAGGCCGGGAAATTTGCGCCCGGTCGTGAAGGTGAGCCGGCGCTGCGTCACGCCTTTGGGCGGACATGGACGATGTTCACTAGTTCCCGCCAACGGACCATCGCCGGGTTGCGTCAAATCCTCCGGCAGATCGGCGACGAAAACTTCGGAAACGGTTCCGCCGTTGGCCGTTATTACGTTTCCTATAAAAGCAAGGGCGCGCCGCTGTCGCATGCCGTCGTTGCGGACATAACCATTAGCGCCAATCCAACCCTCCTCGCACGCGCGACAGATTTCGTCCGAGCCGGGTTTTGGCGCCGTCGTGGTGCGGGTGACGAGAGCGCAGAAATAATTTCCATCGTGATTGCGCGGATGCGATTTAGAAACGCGCACGGGGTGCGCGGGAATGGCCACGCCCACGTCGCGCACGTCCGATTCCACCAATGCGTCGTTGTAGGTGAAACTAAGCCAATCGCCGGACGCATCCCAGACATGGACGTGCGAGCCGCCACGCAACGCGCCGCGGGTGAATGGCGGTGTGAGGTCGCAGGCGTCGAGATTCAGCGCCACGCCGGGTTTGGTGAAATCCACAGTCACGCCTTGACGATGGGTCGGCCCGTATAGCCAGTCGGCGCTCGGATTTTCCGGGCCGAGGATGAAGACGATTTTCGTTCCACGCGGCTGCCACGTCGCGACGCCACAGAAAGCGCCGTGCTTCGACTTGTAAAGCAATTTCACTTGGCTGGTTTCGACATTGACGGCCTCGATGCGATGGCCGTCAAAGAGCGAACCGGCCGCATCCGAGCGCACGTCATAAACAATCCAATGTCCGTCGGGCGACCAGACGCCGGTGTTGGTCAGAATGTGTCCATGCGATGCGTGTGTGAGCTGTCGTTCCGCAGCGGAGAGAAGAGTTTGCGCGGCGGCGGTGAGAGCGGCGGCGGCGATGATGACGGCCAGGCGTTTCCATGGATTTCTGATGACCCATCCGTCGGGTTCGTGAAGGGATTGTTCAGAATGGCGCTTCATGGCTCCGCCTGTTCGCAAAGGGACTTAGAGGCGCTGCTCGATGGGAATGTAATGAGCGGCGGTCGGGCGACATAAATCTGACGAGGCCGGCAAATGCGCTTGTGCGGATCGTCCAATATGTCCTTGAAGTTGGCGATGCAGCCGGGCATGCGGCGTTCCGTATCTTTGGACGCCTGCTCGCCGCCGATTATTACTCTTGGCAACCCAAGCGGCAGCCCGGCTGCCATTGAGCTCTTGAGGAAGTCTCTGCGCGTTGTCTGTTTCATATTGCTGGTCAAGTCAGTTTGACGCTGGCGGATTGAATGAGTCAAGACCGGAAGGGGCGGAGGACGAATGAATGAATTGTGAATTATGAATTGTGAATTGGCGCCGTAGTCGCTGCGATTCCAGGGGGAAAGGCGGAGGATGAATGCATGGTGAATTGACCCACACGGTACTGTTATTTGCCACAAAGGAACACAAGGATCACGAGGAAAAATAAGAAGGAAAGTTTTCACCACGAAGCGCGCGAAGGACACGAAGTTTTGAAAAAGCCCTTCTGGATGGTTCTTCGTGCTCTTCATCTGCTTCGGGGCCGCGAAATCCAAGACCCCAATTCGCAGGGAGAAGATTTTTTGGGCAGCCCACTTGCGGCGGCATTGGGAAGCCTGCCTGTGTCTGAAAACGCAATCAGAAAAGCTGGTGCGAAGTCTGCGATTGGTTGCCTATTGCTGCAAATACCAACTTCCGTGGACTGACCCGCACGGTCTTCCCTCTAACTGCCATTCAGATGTGACCCTGATGACACTGGTTGGCGTGTGAGGTTCAGTTTTCGTGCGGGTCACCGCCATGAGTTGAGGCCTTTTTGCTAACTTTGAATGTTATTCTACTTTAACTGCAGTGAGTAATCTGCATTTAAACCCAAGCCGCCCGGCTTTCCGTCCGCACCAAGGGAAGCGATTATTACATGCTTGCCTGAAGTATCGACGTAAAAACAATATGGCCGCCGCCATACGTCAATAAGTGCCAATGGATTTGTCACCCCCAAACCTGCACGAATCATATCAGTGTTTGTCGGCCAAACACCATATATCTTTCGAAATTCTTCGCACAGTCCCTCTAATTCAATAAAGCGGTAAGTTTGTTCGCCGATCACGTCAAGGTCATTAGTCCCCCCGCTTGCTGAAACATCTGGTGGGGCTGCCCATTCACCGATGACGGCACATATAACGGCAATCGCGAGGACTGTTAGCGTGAATAATTGTACGATTCTAGCCTTCACCATTGTTCGGAGGAGTTTTCGGAATGATGCAACATGGCATGCAGTTTGAGAAAGGAGTCAAACCACAGTTTGATTCGGCTGAAAAACCCCCCATTTTTGAAAGAGCGCAAAAACTGCGATTTATGTCAAATATATTATTCTCCAGCATCGCTTATAGACGACTTTTCCTGGGTAGTTTGATTGTTTTGGTGGTCCCTAAAATCGCTCCTTTTTGAAAAGAGGGGGTTTTTCAGCCGAATCAGTTTTGGCCATTTTCGTTTTTTTCAGGTCCGTCTCTCATTCATTTGATCGATTGATACTCGTTTCTGCGCAGCGGTGCCTCGACAGTTATCTTCCCCCCTTTGCAGTTCCAGGTCAAGCGTAAACTGGACAAAACTATGGTTTGACGCGCGTGAATGGTTTGACGCGCGTGACACCCTGATTGCTCTTTTCGTTGGAACTCATAATGTGTCTTGGTTAGTCGATCCTGTTTAATGAACGTGGGGCGCAGTTCGTATAGTGTGAGACGTTGGGCGTCGGCACCTGAGTATGCGTATCCGCGTTCGGGTTGCGGCTTTGGTCGAAAAGTCGCCTAATGCTCGTCGAACGAGCGAGGATTGATATTCGTACCAGAGCCGATCCCAAAGTAAGATGCTCCGCCCATGATGGGGATCGAAAAATCATTGACCTTCGGCGCGCGGCGGCGACGTTGTTCACCGTCTGAGTGGCGGGGCAAACCGGGGCGCTCTTGCTCAGCCGATGAACAACATCAAGGAAGCTAGACGAGGATTGGGGGACAAAACTATGCCGGCCCCTTTGATCGCTTGGCACGATGGGCTTCTTGTGGCAATTTTGCCGCCAGAATGGCATTGGCTATCTTGTGGCGAATTTGGGGCGATCTGATTCCAGTCCTGGCCGGACTGGTTCCTGTGGCAGTGTTTGTGATTTTCTCTTGCTGGGATCGGCAACAGGAAAAAAAACGCACGCAGTCTCCGCAAAGAGAAAAGTTGCTTCGGCCTCCCGGGCGTTCATTATCAATCAAGCTGGATGAATTGGTTGACAAGGCCATGACGGAACTTTTGCTCGCCTGCGGCTTGTGCTGTCTCGCCGCAGCGGGCATCGAGGTCGCCGTCAAAATCTCCGGCTTTTGGTTCATTGCATTTGGATTGATGGGTTTGGTATTTGGTGTCGGCGGGGCATATTTGACAGTCCTGGTTGCAAGAGATGTTAGACGGTGCCAGAATGTTCGGCTTGGGTTGCGCGGCGAACAGGCCGTTGCGGAGGCATTGCAGGAAGTTGCCGACTGCGGCTACCGGGCCTTCCATGATTTTCCCGGCGGGGAAAATTGGAATATCGATCACGTGGTCGTCGGGCCGCCAGGAGTTTTCCTTATCGAAACGAAAGCTCGAAGCCGGATGCGTCCGAGACGCGGCCAGGAGCAGCCGGCGCATTACGTGCATGTTTTTGAAGACAGGTTGCAATTTCCCTCTGGACAAGATCGGACGGCCATTCCGCAAGTGGAACGAAACGCAAAATGGCTCGCTGATCATTTGACGAAAAAGACCGGTGAGAACGTCGAGATCGAGGCGCTGGTCGTGCTGCCGGGGTGGTTCTGCGACGTCAAACAGCCGCCCCCGAAAGGAACGAGCGTGATGAATGCGACCTACTTGAAGGGACACTTGCGGCGACAGCCCCCAAGATTGCCGGATGCGCAGATGCGGCGCATTATCGCCGCCCTGGATGAAAAATGCCGGGATGTTGAGTTTTGAGGATGGAATCGGCCGAGAGGGCATTCGATTCCCCGCGCGACTATACGCTCCCGAATCGCCAGCGCCCGTTCGTCGTCCCTGTTTGGTAGCGTTTGATCGCCATCGCCACCGCGCCGTATCCCTCCAGTGCGCTCTCCGCCGCCAACTCTTGGAGCTTGAAGCAGCCGTCCCTTCGGGACTTGAGGTCTGCGGTGTTGGACCCGGCGTTGACAACGCCGGTCTATTCTCATGCTGTCCCTTCGGGACAGCAGTTGGGTGTGCAGAATTCTATTTTGCCATCCCTTGGGCGGGGGCAAGCCGAAAGGCGCCGCGTGGGGGCACGCGGCCTACATGGTTTTGCCATCCCTTGCATGGGGCAATCCCAAACGGCCAGGGCGGAGACGGCTCTGACACCCTTAAAATTTTCCCCATAAATCTTTTGGTTGGACAGCGGATGTCCAAGTGGCTGTGGCAAAATGCTCGCATGAAAGTGAAATACACATTCAAAGATTTTGACGAGCGGTTCCAAAGGGCGACGCTTGCCGGGCATGCCTGTTGGACCGGCAGTTTCAGGCCGTCAAGGGTTAATCCCGTTCATTTTTATTTAGTTGCGAATGAGGATCATGTTAAGTTATGTTCAACATTAGCCTGTCGGCCAAAGAGGTTTCGCGCAGGCATTTGCCATGATATGCCGACATGTACGGAATGGATGGGTATTTCCGCTTATTTCCAATATTGGAATGTTCGAGGAAATTCGAGATTTCCGGGTATTCCAAAATTTTCGAGGAAATTCGAGAACTCGGCAAAAAAAGGCGGGTCAATTTTTGGATGGCGCTTCCTTGCTCCAGGTTCCCAAAACCTCTCAGAAGCGTTGCTCGATGGGAATGTATTGGGCGGCGGTCGGGCCGACATAAATCTGGCGGGGCCGGCAAATGCGCTTGTGCGGATCGTCCAGTATTTCCTTGAAGTTGGCGATCCAGCCGGGCATGCGGCCAATGGCAAACATGACCGTAAACATCTCGGTGGGAATTCCAATGGCGCGCATGATGATGCCGCTGTAAAAATCCACGTTTGGATAGAGCTTGCGCTCGAGGAAATAGGAATCGTGCAGGGCCGCCGTCTCCAGCTTCTTGGCGATGTCCAACAAAGGGTCTTGCCGGTGCAAGGAGTGGAGAAGTTTGTCGCAGGATTCTTTGATAATTTTGGCGCGCGGATCATAATTTTTGTAAACGCGGTGGCCAAAGCCCATCAGGCGCTTGCCGCTGTGCTTGTCCTTGGCGGCCGCGATAAAGCGGCCCCCGTCGTCGCCCGCATCATGGATTTCCTGCAACATGGTGATCACCGCCTGGTTGGCGCCCCCGTGCAACGGTCCCCACAGGGCGCAGACGCCCGCCGCGGCGCTGGCGAAGAGATTAGCCTCGCTGGAGGCCACCATCCGCACGGTGGAAGTGGAACAATTCTGCTCATGATCCGCATGGAGGAGAAAGATCAGGTCCAGCGCCCGCACCACTTCGGGCTTCAATTCGTAATCTTGATACGGATTGGAAAACATCATGTGCAGAAAATTGGCGGTGTAATTGTAGTCCGGCTTGGCATAGATGAAGGGCAGGCCGCGCGATTTCCGGTGGGAAAACGCGGCGATGGTGCGCACTTGCGAAATAAGCCGGGCCGCTTGTTGGGTGAACTTCTCCGCATCAGGCGGGCTCATCAAACCGGGATCAAAACAACTGCTGGCATTGATCATGGCCGAAAGAATGGCCATCGGGTGGGATTCAGGCGGAAAGCCTTCGAAATGGTGTTTCATGTTCTCATGCAGATGTTGGTGCTGCGTGAGAAGGTTCGAGAATTTTTGCAATTCCCCGTGGGCGGGAAGCTTTCCATTGATGAGAAGCCAGGCGGTTTCGATGAACCCGGATTTCACCGCCAATTCCTCGATGGGAATGCCGCGGTAACGCAAAATGCCCTTCTCGCCGTCAATGAAGGTGATGGCGCTCTTGCAGGCGCCGGTGTTGGCGTAACCGTCATCCAGCGTAATATAACCGGTGGTGTCTCGCAGGCGGGAGATGTCCACGGCTTTTTC
>PLIU01000192.1 GCA_003140095.1 Verrucomicrobiales bacterium
CCAGCCAGCCGGGGTCGAATCAACCAGCCACGCTGAGGTGCTGTATTCATATCAGGATTCTTGATGCAAGCAAGGGGGCTTTTCCGTTTTTTCACAACTTCTCTTCACAACCACCCCGGCCAACCATGATGAAATTGTTTGGTCCGTAAACTTGGTACGCTTCATAACCCGCCGAAGTGCAGATAATCTCGATCCGCCCATCGTCGAAGCAGAGCGTCAAATCTCCCGTGCTCGGTGCTATCTCGACACGCCTGATCGTCTTTCCTGCGATTCTACTGTTGATGTCCTGCTCCGCGTCATACGGCGCTGGAAGGCCAAACTGATGCTTGTGGTCCATTGATGAAATGAAAACGCCTGGCTTTCCGACGTATCTCAAAAGCGACTCTTGCGAGAGTGAATATCCTCCGCTGATTGTCAGAGAACAGACACCGTGGTTGCCGATGGTAAACCGTTCGACAGTGCGATTTGTCAATAATTCGCCGATGGTCATGATAAAACTTGCCCATAATGGCCGGTTCTTGATGAAAAACGAGCGATTTCCATAATCGTAAAACAGCGAAGTAAAACGAGCAGAACCGGTAGCGAGCCATTCAGCTCGCCGGTTCTGCGGTCGAATTTTCGTTGGACTTGGATTTGGTCTTCTTGTTTTTATCCTCTTTTCCGGCAATGGTGGCGTGGTCTTTAAGCCGGTAACTTCGCCCGGTAATGGCAATGGTCTGGGCGTGGTGCAGGAATCGATCCAGGATCGCCGCACCGGCCATTCCGGCGTTGGCCTCGACCCCGCCCCAACGGGGGTGGCCGCGCTTTTGCAGTTCGCCGTAAAACGCACGGAAGTCCGCGGCCAGCATCTGATCGTTTTGTTTTTCATTGTTCTTTGCCGCCAGTGTCATGGCAAAAGCGGTTCCTGTGGTCGCCCGATTGACAAGATTACGACAAAGGCATGTCCTCTCCTATGGAGTGTAACCCTATTCGTCATAAACAGTGGTTAACCCATCGGCGGCGGAGTGGCTGCGTGCGGAGCGAATCTCGGATGATCGGATTGTTCACGCTGGCCCCCGGGCGTGGGTCTGGAAGAATCCCTTATGGGGTAAACACCCCATAGCGACCTTCAGCTTTAGCAACATATTGTTGCCCTTTTATGAATGATAAAATCGAAGGGCGGGCTTGAGTCAGAGGAGGGCGAACGCGGATTTGTTCAACCTGCCTTGCTCATTGAAAACAGAATTACCGTCGCTATGCTCTACCCTGCGCTATGTATTTGATCGGACTCGGCACGGCCGTCCCGCCGCGGCGTTTTACACAGCCGGAGTGTTTGGCGGCGCTGCAAAAGGCGCCTCAGTTCCCACAACTCAGCGCGCGGTCCCACGCGCTGCTCAAGAGGGTATTGACCGGTGAAAACGGCATTGCATCCCGACACTTGTCGGTGGAGAGTTTGAAGGATGCCTTCGTCCTGACACCCGACGCGCTGCACACCCGCTTTGCCCGGCACGCACCCGAACTCGCCGCCCAAGCCGCCGAACGCGCCCTGGCCACTGCCCAGCTCGCGTCCACGGAGGTTGATGCCATCATTATCAGCACCTGCACCGGCTATCTGTGTCCGGGTCTCACCAGTTATGTCAGCGAACGGTTGGGGTTGCGCTCCGATGCCGTGGCGCTCGATTTGGTTGGGCAAGGTTGTGGCGCGGCGTTGCCGAATTGGCGCATAGCGGAAGCGCTGCTGGCGGCGAACCGGGCGCAACATGTATTGTCCGTCTGCGTCGAGATTTGCAGCGCGGCCTTCTATCTCGACAACGACCCCGGCGTGCTGATCAGCGCCTGCCTGTTTGGCGATGGCGCGGGCGCGGCCGTGTTATCCAACCAGCCCGCATCTCATGCGCGGCGCGTGGAGTGGAAGGCATCGCGAAGCCTTCTCAGGCCGGACGAACGCGACTTGCTCCGATTCGAACAACTCAACGGCATGTTGCGGAACATTCTGCACCGGCAGGTGCCAGAGCTCGCGGCCAAGCATGTGGAAAGTCTTTCCACCGAGATGCTCCATCGCTACCCATTGAAGCGTTCGGATGTGACCGGTTGGATTCTGCATGCCGGTGGGCGCGAGGTGTTGGCCGCCCTGCAAAAACGACTTGGCCTCAGCGAGCACGATTTGTGTTTGAGCGCCGGGGTATTGCTCGAGTTCGGCAACGTGAGCAGCCCCTTTGTGCTTTTTGTGCTGGAGAGAGCGCTCGCGCAAAACGCGTCTGGTGGATGGTGGTGGATGTCGTCCTTTGGCGCGGGTTTCAGTTGCCACGGAGCGCTTTTAAAGGTGGAGTGAGCCATGCAGCGTGTGGTCGAACCGGAACTCCTCGACAATCTGCCGCCCGCAGATTTGAGGGCCGTCGGCTCGCGCGCGGACCTGCAGCGGTTAAACATCATCATGGGACACACGGGCATCTTGTCGCGCGCGTTTCGAAACCGACTGGAGGTAACTGCTTTTCGATCACGACCACTGCGACTGGTCGAATTGGGCGCGGGTGATGGCACCCTCCTTTTGCGGTTAGCCCGTCGTTCGGCGGCAGTTGTCGTGAGCGCCGAAGTCACGTTGCTAGACCGCCAAAATCTTGTTTCAGCGGAAACTCGCCGCGCATTCGCTGCCCTTAATTGGTCTATGGAAAGCGCGACGACAGATGCTTTTGCCTGGCTGAAGCAAGCGGCTCCTGCCGTAGAACTGATGCTCGCCAATTTATTCCTGCACCATTTTCCGGACGAATTACTGAGGGCCTTGTTGCGATCGGTGGCAGCTAGAACGAACCTGTTCATAGCATGCGAACCGCGGCGTTCGCCACTTGCTCTGGCGGCCGCCCGCTGCCTCCGGCTCATCGGTTGCAACAGCATCACCCAACACGATGCTGTCCGCAGCGTGCGTGCGGGCTTTCTGGGCCGCGAACTCTCAGCCCTTTGGCCAGCGGACAATCAGTGGCAGTTGAGCGAACAACCTGCCGGCTTGTTCAGCCATTGCTTCATCGCGAAACGACATGCCTGAGAACATCACTATCGTAGGAGGTGGGCTGGCCGGTTTGACGCTGGGCATCGGACTGCGCCGACTGGGTGTGCCGGTCACAGTATGGGAGGTCGGGGCCTATCCGCGACACCGCGTCTGTGGCGAATTTATAAGTGGCAACGGACAAAACTCCCTCGCCCGACTCGGTTTGTTGGACGGACTGCATGCGGCGGGTGTATGTTCGGCCAGGAGCGTGGCGTTCTTTGCTGGGGCGACGATGGTCGTGCGGCACCCACTGCCGGAAGCGGCGCTGTGTATTTCGCGCTTTGAGTTGGATCAATGGCTCGCTCGTCAGTTTAAGCAACTTGGCGGCGAATTGCGCCAGGGCGAGCGGTGGTGCGGCAAATTCGGAGAGGGAATTGCGCGCGCCAGCGGCCGGCGCGCAGAACCGGTGACGAACGGCTGGCGGTTGTTCGGTCTCAAAGTCCACGCGCGCGGCGTCTCACTGGACGCCGACCTCGAGATGCACTTTGTG
>PLIU01000050.1 GCA_003140095.1 Verrucomicrobiales bacterium
GGATGGCCGGGGTCGGCAAGACGACGTTCGCCGTGCACGCCGCGCACCGGCTCGCCGGGCGCTTCCCTGACGGGCAGTTCTTCCTCCCGCTGCACGCGCACACCGCTGGTCAGTCGCCCGTCGACCCGGCCGATGCCCTGGCGAGTCTGCTGATGACGGCGGGGGTGGCTGTTCAGCACATCCCGCCTGGCCTGGAAGCGCGGGCAGCGAAGTGGCGAGACCACGTGGCGGGAAAGAAAATTCTGCTGCTCCTCGACGACGTTGCCGGGCACGAGCAAGTGCGGCCGCTGCTGCCCGGCAGCGCCGCCAGCGTGGTGCTGGTCACCAGCCGACGGCGGCTGACCGCGCTCGAGGACGCCATCGTGATCAGCATCGACACCTTGTCTCCCGATGAGGCGTGGGCGCTGCTCGTCCGGCTCGCTGACCGGGCCGACCTTGAACTGGACGAGGCCGCCGGCCGGGAGATCACCCGGCTGTGCGGGTTCCTGCCGCTGGCGATCGGAATGCTTGCCCGGCGGCTCAGGCATCACCCGGCCAGGACTGGCGCCGAGCTCGCGGCCGAGCTGGCCGCTGCGCGCGATCGCCTGGCGGTCATGCGCGCGGAGAACCTGTCCGTAGCAGCGGCGTTCGATCTGTCCTATCAGGACCTCACGGCGGATCAGCAAAGGCTGTTCCGGCGGCTCGGCCTCACGCTGGGACCAGACATCGACGCGTACGCGGCCGCCGCGCTGGACGACACGAGCCTCGAGGATGCCCGGCGCCAGCTGGACGAGTTCTACGATCATCATCTGCTCACTGAGCCGGCGCCGGGCCGGTACCTGCTGCACGACCTGCTGCGCGAATACGCACGCGCGCTCGTCGCGGCCGACCAGCCGATACAGGCGCGCTCAGCCGTCGAACGGCTGATCAACTTCTACGCTCACGTTGCCGCCGGCGCGTGTCGGCACATCGCGACCTGGACCACGGCCGGCGGACGACTGCCGCCGACCGATCCGCCCGCCAGCGCCCCATATCCCTCTCCGCCCGTGAGTCATGAGCCGCGCATTCAGGAGTTGGTTGATCAATTAAAGCGCGCCGGCTATCATCCCTCACACGCGCCAACCGGCATTTTGCTCAATGAAGCAGATATGCCGCACAGTCGCTGCATCCGCTGCGACACATGCGACGGATTTCCCTGCCTCGTCCACGCCAAGTCGGACGCCGAAATCATAGCGGTCCGTCCCGCGTTGGAATCCCCCAATGTCACGCTGATCATCCATGCTCAGGTGGAACGGTTGGAAACTTCTACCAACGGACGTGTCATCACCAAAGTGATCGTGATGCGCGAGGGTCGCCGGGAAGAGTATAGCGCAGGCTTGGTGGTGATTTCTTGCGGCGCCGCCAATTCCGCGCGATTGCTGCTTTTGTCCGCCAACGAAAAACACCCGCGCGGTTTGGCCAATGGCTCGGACATGGTCGGCCGTCATTACATGTTTCACAACTCACTGGCGCTGGTCGCACTGTCGCGGCGCGAGAATCACACCGTTTTTCAGAAGACATTGACCCTCAACGATTTTTATCTGTCAGCACCCGAATATGAGTTTCCACTGGGCAATATTCAGATGATTGGCAAATCCAAAGGCCCCATGTTTCGCGAGGACGCGCCTAAATTCGCTCCCGGGTTCACGCTGGATCAGATCGCGAAACACGCGGTGGATTTCTGGCTCACGAGCGAGGATTTGGGTTTGCCGCAGAATCGCGTGACGCTCAACTCTCGGGGGGAGATTCAACTCCATTACGAATTCACGAACATGGCAGCGATCAATGGTCTGCGGCAAAAATTGCAATCCATGCTGGAGCACATGGACATGCATCCGCATCTTATTCCCAATAATCTCTATCTGGGAAAGCATATTCCCCTTGCCGGAGTCGGCCACCAATCCGGCACTTGCCGTTTCGGCGCCGACCCGGGACTTTCCGTTCTGGACGTGAATTGCAAAGCGCACGAACTGGACAACCTTTACGTCGTGGACACGAGTTGCTTCCCCAGCATTGGCGCGGTGAATCCTTCCTTGACGGCCATGGCCAACGCGCTGCGGGTCGGTGATCATCTGCTCCAGCGATTGCAATAGAAGTGCAAAATGGCTCGACGCCGCGAAATCATAACTGTGTATGCCGCCGGCTTGATTCAAGGGGTGGCGCTGGTCACCTTTCCCGCAGCAAGCGCCGTGTTTACCAATCCCAAGGAATACGGCCTGTCGAGCACGAATTACGGCAGCATGTTTGTGCCACAGGCTATAATGGCCGTGGTTTCGTCGTTGCTCGCCTCAGGATTAAGAAGCCGCCTCGGAACCAAATGCATTTATCTGTTGGGGCTACTTTCTAATCTGCTGGCGATGGGACTGCTCGTCGTAAGCAGTTTTGTGATGCGCGAACATGCCATGGCTTTCGGCATATTGCTTTCCGCCACGACTTGCATGGGTATTGGTTTTGGATTTACGGTGCCGGCACTCAATACGTTTGCCGCGGCTTTTTTTCCGAAAAAGGTGGATAAGGCCGTTCTTATTCTCAATGCACTTTTAGGTTTGGGGACGGCCTTGGCGCCGGTCTTTATCGCAGTTTTTCTGGGGCTGGGAATCTGGTGGGGTTTGCCCTTGCTGGTGGGTGCGTCGCTTCTCGGATTGCTCTTATTTAGTTTCGGCCAGGCTTTGAAGGAAGGCGCAAAAACTCAACCAGCCCAGTCACACAAAGGCAAAAATGAAATCCCCTCGCGGTTTTGGATTTTCGCCGCGTTTGCGTTGCTCTATGGTGTGTGCGAGACCATGAACGGCAACTGGGCTTCGCTTTATATGAAGAAGCATTTCAACGCCGGTTCCTCACTGGCTTCGATCGCGTTGGCCATTTTTTGGGGCATGGTGACGGCCGGTCGCATCCTGTTCGCGGCCATCCAAAAATGGGTTCCCGAAAAGATGGTTTGCCGGGTCTTGCCGCTCGTGGTCGCCGCCGCTTTTGTCGCAAGTGCCTGCGTGCCGAAATCCGAGTCTTCGTTTGGCCTTCTGGCTTTTGCCCTGGCGGGTCTCGGTTGTTCGGCTTTGTTGCCTTTGACGATCAGCTTTGCCCAGAAGGAGTTGACCACCATCGCCGCTTCGGTGGCGGGCGGTGTGATTGCTTTTTACCAGGTTGGCTATGGCGTGGCCGCCTTTGGTGCCGGCCCATTACAAAAAGGGGCTGGAGTGGGCTTGGACACGATTTACGGCGGAACGACGGTCGTAGCCCTCGCGATGGCTGCACTATCCTGGGTGGTGACACGAGGATCTCGCCCCCGGGGATAAATTATTTTTAGTGTTTAACTTTCGGCTTTGTTTTCATCGGATCCGCCCATTCGGTGGGTAACGGCCAACTCTGTCCTTGAGCCAGCAGCCCTTGAGTTTCCTCCGGCCCCCAGGTGCCGGCGGCGTAATT
>PLIU01000176.1 GCA_003140095.1 Verrucomicrobiales bacterium
CGGCGCTCTTAGCTTTTCCGGAGCGCCCTACACCCAGATGGGTGGTCTGACTTTCCTCAATGGCGGCGACATCTCCAATTCAACGCCTCTGCAAATCTTGGGTGGTGTGTTAACCGGCAGCGGCTTGATCTCCGGCTCCGTGACCAACGCCGCCTTCCTGCATCCGGGCGCGCCGTTTGGCCAGATGACGATAGGCGGGGCTTACACTCAAACAGCGTCCGGCACTCTGGACATCACTCTGGCTGGACCCAATCCTGGTACCGGCTTCAACACCCTTATCGTCAGCAATACGGCTAATCTGGGCGGCGCGCTGGCAGTGAACGTCACCAATAATTTCCAACCATCCATTGGCAGCCGGTTTCAAATTCTTGCCTGTGGCGTTTGCGGCGGCGTTTTCAGCGCGCTCAACGTGCCGGTGGGAATTTCCGTCGATTATAGCAGCAACGCGGTCTTTCTGGTGGTCACGGGAGCGGTGGTGACGCCGGCCCTTCTCCAGGCGCCGCAAGCTTCAGGAGGGAAACTCAGTTTCACCTTTCAGACCGCCACCAACCAAAGCTACACCATTCAACAAAAGACCAATCTTGCGATGACGAATTGGTTTTCCCTCACCAACTTCACCGGCGACGGTTCGCTCCACCAGTTCATCGCGCCGATCACCAGCGGTCCGCAAAACTTTTACCGCGTCCGCCAGCCCTAACAAGCAACCCCGTCCTGAGATGCGATGGGGCGGCGGGCGTTCGATATACACCGAGCTTCGGCTCGAGGAGAAAGCGTGACTAATCCATGAAAATAGCCAGATGCGGTCGTGGGTTTCTCAAGCATGGCCGTCCTTTTCCGTGCATTTTGTTGAAAGATCTCGCGTGGCGTGGGCTTACCTAATGGAATGAGGAACATGTTTTTTGGACGAAGGCTGGCCGCCCGTCTCCGCACCGAAGCCGGGCTGGCAAAATCGTTCGCGGTCCTGAGCATCATCTGCGCGCTAGCCATGGCGTCGCCAGCCAGGGCAGTGGATCGAACGTGGACCGGAGGTGCGAACTGGAATTGGGGTGATCCGGCAAGTTGGGACCCGCCGGGCGTGCCGCAAAGCGAAGACATTTTGCACTTCGGGGGATCGGGCGGGACAATATACTTCGACGTTTCCTCCCAGACTGTAGCGGGACTGATTTTTGAGGGCGGTGACTACACAGTAGGCGAGGCTGCTCCTCCTGATGCTCCGAATGCTGATCCTCGTTATGGGGAGTTGACGATTGCAGGTCCGTCCGGACAGAGTGGCTGCATCACAAACTGCGGCGGCAATAACCGGACCGTCACCTTTAACATTCAGACCCTAAGTTTTCCAAACGGTGGTTACATCAGCTCTGGGGCAGGCGATGGCACTAGTGTGTTTAGCTCCGCAGCGATTGACCTGAACCTCAATTGTGGAATCTACGTATCAAACCAGCTCGAAATCCAGGCGCAAACCCACGTTTTTGAGCACTATCTGGAAACTCAGGTTGACGGCGGAACCATTACTTTTAACGGAATTTATTTCGAAAGTATTGACGGCTTTGATTTCGGAACTATTTCCGGACCCGGCACCCTTCTGGCGGTGTGCGACTACGGCAGTACGTTATGGCTCTCGGGACCCCCCTATCAGAATGAAGGCGGCATGATAGTTCAAACCCAAAATGGCGCCACCGTCAATTTGGCGATGTCTGACCTCAGCCGGTCCAACTACAGCTTGACGATCGATGACGCCTCGGTCGTAACACTCGCGGCGGGCAATCAACTTCAAGGGACGGATGTTTATCTTTTCGGCGGAGCGCAACTTCTGCTCGACGGCAACGACACGTATGTCGGCTCGTTGACTATGATCGACTACGTCAATGACGCTTACCCTTGCGTTGTCGATACGGGCACAGCCGTGTTGGATCTCCAAGGCAACATTGAGTCCTACTCGGACAATGAAACGGTGTACCCCATCATCAAAGGCACAGTTTACCTGCCAGGGCTCTGTTATGTGGAAACCGAAGGAACAGCCTATTACGGCCTGGATATCCAAGCACAACTGACGGGGGATGGTGGTGGCGTATTGGAGAAAACCGGCCCTACCGCCATGTTTCTGGACGCAAGCAACACCGTTGCCCAGGTCGATGTGTTCGGCGGAAATATAGAAGCTCGCAACGACTTCGCATTCGGATCCGGCAACATTTGGCTTCCCGGGGGCGGAATCATCCTCGACAACCTGGCCATACCGAACGGACTTTCAACTTACGACCCAACCGGCAAGGATTCTGGTTCGGCTGTGGTAACCCACGGCCCCTGCTCATGCTCGGGCAACATATTCCTCCAGGCGCTGTTGTTTGTTTATAGCGACGATTCCTTTGAGATTTCGGGCGCCATCCAAGGTCCGGGCGAATTATCGTTGTTCGGCGAGACGTTTGAAATGACCGGCAATTCGCCCAATACCGGAACAGGAACAACCGAGGCCAACTGTTCGCTGCTGACGCTCAATAAGGCGGCCCAAGCAGTCGCGTTGAGCGGCCCGCTGGTCGTCGGCAGCCCGTACGATTCGGAAACCGAAGTCCGCTGGTTGAACAATTCTCAGATCAATAGCAATGGCGCGGACGTTACGATCAATCCTGGCTCACTGATGAATCTCAATGGGTACAGTGACGCGGTCGGTTCCCTCAATTTCAACGGCGGAACCGTCGAGAATACTGGCGACGGGATCTTGGAACTTTTTCAAGGCGTGACCGCCAACCCCGGCAACACGCCTGCAATCATGCAAGGGGGCAGCCTGGCGCTTGCGGACGGGCAACGGCCCTTTGATATTGAACCGGGAGCCTTGGAACCTGAGCTTACCATTTCTTCCTCCATCCTGGGTCTGGGCGGCATAGCCAAAACCGGCGCCGGGGAATTGCTTCTGAACGGCGTCAACTCATTCGATGGTCAAGTCGAAATTGGAGATGGCATCGTTAACATTGCGTCGGATACGGCCCTGGGCGGGGCTTCGGCCGGAACCGTTGTATCCAATGGCGCCACGCTCACCGTGAACGCGGCTGGCCTTCAGACCCCGCTGTCGATCCAAGGCAATGGGCGCGGAGGCACCAACGGCGCGCTTTGCCTCCTGCCCTTCGCGGGCGTCGCCGCGAATATCGCGCTGGCCGGCAATAGTACTGTCAAGATCGATTCCGGCACCGGATACTTGACAGGCGTCATCGGCGGGACTGGCTCGCTCATTAAAACCGGCGCCGGGACTTTGCAATTAGGCAACGGCGCCGGCAACGGGAATACTTATGACGGGGATACGTTTGTGGACGGTGGCGCCCTGGCCCTGTTCAAGCCGACCGGCGTTAACGCCGTGCCTGGCAATCTGATCATTGGCTCCTTCGGGTTCGGCGGCGGGCCCGCCTTCGCCCAAAACCTCAATAGCTTTCAGATCGTTGGCAGCGTGACGGTGAATGGCGCCTCCTTGTGGAACTTGGGCGGCTTTGCCGAGGGCTTCGATACCAACGTGCTTCAAGGCGCGCCTCCGTTGACACTGGTGGGCGGCGGCAGCGTGACGACTGGCTCCGGCATTGTCTATCTGCCCGTCGGCGGTAATGTGGTGGTGAACCCGTTCGCGCTGATAAGTTCCGCCGCCTCGATATCCGGCAATATTGGGCTTGACCCCGGCCCGCATGAGTTCATCGTCGGCAGAGGCATCACTTATATTTCGGCGCCCGATCTGACGGTTTCGGCCAACATCAGTCAGACTTCCACGGCGGCGGAAGTCATCAAAGAATCTTTTGGCACGATGTCGCTGACCGGAACCAATAGTTACACCGGCAACACCATTGTGTCCTACGGCACGCTGGAGGTTGACGGCTCTCAGCCGCAGAACACCGTGCAAGTGATGAGCGGGCTGTTGCGGGGGAACGGAACCGTCGGCCCGCTCGAGTCGAGCGGTTCGTCGTCAGTCGTGACCGCGACCGGAACCCCATCCATCCTGCAATGCGGTGCCTTCAATGGCACAACGGTCCCTTCAGGGACCTTCCAGGTCAGCTTAAACGGCAGCCAGCCGGGCAGCGGTTACAGCCAACTTGAAGCGAGCGGTTTAGTGGTTCTTTCGAATCTCAATTTGGCGGCGTCTCTAAACTATTCTTCTTCCTACACCGACCAGTTCACTATCATTAAAAACAACGGGGGGGTGCCGGTCCGCGGCACGTTTGCCGGCCTCCCGGAAGGAGCCTCTTTGACCATTTCAGGCGAGCTGTTTCATATTTCTTACGCTGGCGGCTCGGGCCAGGACGTTGTTATCACGCACATTTCCACTGCCAACGTCGTCGGCACGTATCAATGGACGAATGTGCTGGGAGGCAATTGGAACGTCGGC
>PLIU01000398.1 GCA_003140095.1 Verrucomicrobiales bacterium
CGCCGCGTACATCGCCAATAGCAACGACGCCTCCGTTGGAACGGATTTGGCAGGGACCAGGTATTGCGGACGGATGATCGCCGCGATGGAAAAGCCGCTCGCGACCAGGACATTGATTGCCGTGACCAGCGAAGCCAGCCGAATCGCCTTTATTGTTGTCATTGATCCCTCTCTCCGAGTAAGCTCGTCCGAGCGTGTTGGGTTGATTTGGCAACTTGTCTTCGCTAATTGCAGAGCGGGATACCTGTTATGTTTTCCCCCTATCAATTGTCGTCAGATTGTAAGAACTACCCTCCCGAAGGGGCGGCCTTCAACGAGATAACGCAGAGCCTCAGCCGCTTCGGCCAGAGGGAACGTCTTCGCCACGATCGGTTTTATCGCGCCGGACTGGAGAAGTGAGACAATAAGCTTCCAAGCATCAGTAACGGCCGCCTGCGGTTGAGCGAACATGTTGAGCCCCCGGATGCCAGCCTGTGGCACAATGAGGTTTATCACGTCAATGGTTGTCTTACGGCTTGCGGAATAACCCAGTGTGGTGAGGGTTCCTTCCGGGGCAAGCGCTTCGAGCGCCTCGCTCAAGACTTCACCGCCGACTCCGTCGATGACAATGTCTGCGCCGTAACCGCCCGTGATACGACGCACGCCATCAGCCAACTTCTCCAGGGAGGTATCGATGACTTCCTTGAATCCGAGCGCCTTCGCCTGCTCGGCTTTCGCGTGATTGGTCGTGCTTGACATGGCGTGTTTTGCGCCCAAGGCGCGGGCCAATTGCGTCACTGCGTTTCCGATCGATCCTCCGATGGCCGGCGCCAGAACGGTTTTACCCGCCCGAAAACCAGCCCGGGTAAGACCCACCTGCGCGGTCAGATACGCGACCGGAATACCCGCGGCGCTCGCGTCGTCAACCCCATCAGGAATGAGGCATAGGTCTTTCTTCCGTACGGCAACCCACTCACTGTAGGTTCCATCCTCAAAAGCGCCATAAGGGCCGAAAAACATCACGCGCGAGCCGGCGGGAAAGTCCGTTCCGCCTCCTTCCTCCACGACACCCGCGCCTTCGTTGCCCAGGACTAGCGGCGCTTTCGAGCCGTGAAATTTGCCGGAGAGAATCGTATAGTCCAGCGGCGTGACGCCAGCCGCAGTGATTCGCACCAGCGCTTTCCCATCTGTGACCGCTGGTTTCGGAAGATTGACCGGCTTCAACTCTTTATAACCATTGAATTGTTCCGCTCTCATTGCACGCATATGCTTTGTCCTTTCTTATTTTTCCGCCCTTGTTCTTCGTTGTTTGTGTGGATGTAAGATTTACGCTTTTCCTCCGAAACTGACGTGGTCGTCCAGTTCGATGGCTTCAAACCATGTCTTGATGTCCTCGCGGGCCTTGCTGAATTTCCCGACATATTCGGCAAAGAGCGTAAGCGTCTCGGCGTCGCTGTCCGGTCCGCGCTTCTCCATGAAAGCAGACCAGGCTTCGATTTCCCACGGCGCGTGCGGCGTTTTGGAACGGGCTTGAACCCATTCAAGGATTTCGCCGTCGCCTTTGCCGGCAGCCAGCTCCTTCAAGAGGGCTTCGGGATCAAAACCCAGGAACCGGACCAGATGCTGGTCTGTGCCGGAGTTATAATTGTATTCGCCGTTTTTCTCGGCGAGCGTCGCCCGGCCCTTATCGAGCATCCGGGCAAGAATTACGTAGTTGCCCAAACGGACGCGAAAGCTCCTGGGTGGGCGTTCAGTCAGGTCAATGAAGGAAGTTTGAGTTTTCATAATTCAATAGTTTTGAATCTTCAGGGGTTACGTGTTGCAAATTTGCTTTCGCCGTAGAACGGATAGTCCGTGTATCCGTGAGCGTCGCCTCCGTAGAAAGTGCTGCGGTCATAGGGATTAAGCGGCAGACCGAGCATGATGCGCTTGGGAAGGTCAGGATTCGCGATAAAATGACGCCCGAACGCAACCAGGTCAGCGTCGCCTTTGACAACGATTTCTTCGGCACTTTTGGCGTCGAACCCCCCGGCTGCGATGATCGTTCCCTTGAAGAATAGACGCAAATTGGCGGCCGCAACAGGCGGCAGACCTTCACCTGCTTCCTGACTGCCGATAACGCGCGGTTCGATGATATGCAGATAGGCCAGACCGAGGGGGGCCAGCGCTTTGGCGACATAATCGAAGGTCCTAGCGGGATTGCTGTCGGACATGCCGTTGAATTTCGTGCCTGGAGAAATCCGAGTGGCAACGCGCTCATAGGCCCAGACCGTGGCGGCAGCATGAATAATTTCCATTAGCAAACGAGCGCGATTTTCCGGTGGGCCACCATAGCTGTCAGTGCGTTTGTTGCTGCCATCCTGTAGGAATTGATCAATTAAATAGCCGTTACCCCCATGAACCTCCACACCGTCAAAACCGGCTGCCCTGGCACGTTCAGCACCCTTGCGGAATTTTTCGACAATTCCGGGGATTACCCCGATTTCAAGCGCACGGTTCGGCGATACCGGCACCATTCCATTGTGCGTGAAGGCAACACCCTCATAAGGCGTGACTGAGGCTGATACCGGCGTCGCCCCGCCGGTCAAATCGACATGTGCGGTGCGACCGACATGCCATAATTGGAGGAACATCTTGCCGCCTTTGGCATGCACGGCATCCGTAACTTTCCTCCAGCCACCGATGTGTGCACCGTCATAAATGCCGGGCGCGCCAAGATAGCCGCGACCAGTCGCCGCGACTGTCGTCGCTTCAGAAATGATAAGACCGCCCTCTGACGCGCGCTGCCCGTAATATTCCACCATTAGATCGCCGGGAACATCACTAGGCTGTTCGGAACGCATGCGCGTAAGCGGAGCCATTACGACGCGATGGGAAAAGACCATCGGGCCAACCTGGACGGACGTGAAAAGTTTGGACATGGCTATCTCTCCGTGTTTATGAACTGGTCGCCGCGCTCGATCCGGTCTTCTTTCTACCGATGCTCGATGGCAGCCTGAGATCACTATGACATCCGCCCGTGGCAGATGCCATTGGTCAAATGGTCTTAGTTTTGCTCATCGGAAGGACGGGTCTAAAACAGTCCTTTTGAAGCGTATCGCAAGGCTTCTCTTTGTGGCACACTCTAAAGCCGGATTCGCGATCAATTGGATTTGAATGAACGGTCAGCGTTCACGCATGGTCGGATGTCGCTCTCAGACCGCTGGCAAAGACCGACGGATTGCTCATTGGAAAAAGGGAATCAGCTTGTGAATTTCGGGGTAGTGGCGGATCGTAAAATATCGAAATTGTTACCATTTTATGGGTGGCAGCCGCAATATAATCGAACAAGAACAGGCCAGCGCGGATCTCGAAGAAGCTCTGAAAGTAATTAAACAGTCTGAAACCGAGCTTCGCGCCATCGTTGACGCTTTGCCTGCGCATGCCTGGTGCGCGAGAGCGGATGGCTACAACGTCTTCTGCAACCAACAATGGCTTGATTATGGTGGATTTTCCCAGGAAACGGCGCGCGGTTGGAGTTGGCGCGACGCGATCCACCCCGACGATGTCGGTGCCTTTGTCACGAAGTGGTCTGAAGTCTCTACGACTGGGGCGCCCTTTGATGCGGAAGCCCGTTTTCGTCGTTTTGACGGTGAATATCGGTGGTTTCTCGTGCGTGCTGTTCCACTCAGGGATGAAAGCGGCACGATCATTAAGTGGTTCGGCACCAACACCGACATTGAGGAACGTAAAAAAGCCGATGCGGTGCTCGCGGGCGAAAACCAAATCCTTGAAATGGTGGCCGCTGGAAAGCCACTGACGGCCATCCTTGAAGAGTTGTGTTGTTTGGTTGACAGTATCTCCGCAGATTCCATGGCCTCCGTGTTGCTGGTCGATTCAGCCAATTGCTTGAGGGCAGGGGCAGCGCCTCGTTTCCCAAAAGAGTTCATATCGCTTATTGACGGAATCCGGATCGGGCCGACGGTTGGATCGTGCGGCACAGCCGCTTACCGAAAGGAGCAGGTGATTGTCACGGATATCGAAACAGACCCTCTTTGGGCCGATTATCGCGAGTTGGCCCGGACGTACGGCCTCCACGCTGGGTGGTCAACCCCAATTCTGTCTCCGGATCGCAGTGTTCTGGGAGTGTTCGGAATTTATTGGAACAAGGCTCGGAGCCCCTCGCCCGTCCACTTTCATCTCATCGACCAAATTACGCACCTGGCGGCTATTGCCATTGAGCGCCAGCGTTCGCAGGAGGCGTTGCGCGCTTCAGAACGATTTGCGCGCGGCCAGGTGAACGCCTTCACTCGCACCGTGGAGGCGCTGGTGATGGAATCCGAGACTGACGGATTGGTCGGGCATGTGTTGCGCACCATCACCGATGAATTCAATGCGCACAGCAGCAGTGTTTGGCGGAAGGATCATGTGAGCGGCGAAGTCAACTTTGAAGTCGCCCTCGAAGGCGGCAAAATTGTGACCAAATCCGACGCCAGCATCGTCGCGGCGAAACCATTTTTGCCGATTCAGTACTTTTGGCCGTTGCCGGAAGATTTCCACACGGGTAAGCCCGCCGTGCTGGAGGACATTCGCCAATTCCCGGCTTTCCCATGGGGAGACCATTTGCTGGCCCAGGGCATTATCACCATTTTCTGCGTTCCAATGCTCATCGCAGGTCAGCTTGAAGGGCTGACGGGCATTCGTTTTTCTCACAGGCGAGCTTTTCGTCCCGAGGAAGTCTAATTAGCCAAGGCTCTGGCCAATCAGGCGATGCTGGCGATGGAGTTGACGCGACTCTCGGCGCAAAATCGTCAGACGGCGATAATGGAGGAACGCAACCGCGTGGCACGCGACATTCACGACACGCTCGCGCAAGGGTTTACCGGCGTCATCGTTCAACTGGAAGCAGCCCAGGAAGCTATCTGCCGAGGCCGGACTTCGAATATCTGCGCCCATCTCGAACGCGCCGGCGAACTGGCGCGCGAAAGTTTGCGCGAGGCGCGACGGTCCGTGCAGGCGCTCCGCCCACGCGCGCTGGAAGGAAACCCGCTGGCGGCGGCATTGACCGAGTTGGTCGCCAATATGACTTCCGGGACGTCCGTTGAAGCAAAATTGACCGTGGACGGCGAAGCGCGCGAACTTCCTCCGGAATGGGAAAACAATCTGCTCCGCATTGGCCAGGAGGTTTTGACCAATGCGCTACGCCATGCGCATCCGACGGAATTTCATGTGCGACTTCTATTTGACACAGACGAGATTAGCCTGCACGTGCGCGACAACGGCTGCGGCTTCGATCCGGCAGAAAGCCATGAGGGATTCGGTTTGCAGGGAATTCGGGAAAGGACGGAGAGCATGGGCGGAAAATTCACGATTGTCAGCGCCAAGGGCCAGGGGGCCTCAATTTCGATTGTCCTACCCATTGGAGCAACTCCTCCCGCACAACGAAAATGAAACCGGCGGAACACAAGATTCGCGTTCTTATCGCCGATGATCATACCACGGTTCTCGCGGGATTGGCGTCCATTATTGGCATGCAATCGGATATGGTTGTCGTTGCCGAGGCCGCGGATGGCCGCAGAGCTGTCGAATTGTGGCTCAAACATCGACCCGACGTCACCCTGCTCGACCTCCGGATGCCGATACTTGATGGCGTAGGCGTCATCAGTGAGATTCGTCAGAAGGAATCCGCCGCTCGATTCGTCATCTTGACGACCTACGATGCCGACAATGAAATCTATCGCGCTATCAGAGCAGGAGCGAAAGGTTATCTGCTCAAGGACGCGCGACGTGACTGCATGCTGGAGTGCATCCACAAAGTGCATCGCGGTGAAACCTGCATCCCGCCGGCGCTGGTTGAAAAGCTGGCCGCAAGCATGAGTGGTGAAGCCTTGACCGGCCGCGAATTGGAGGTGCTGACTCTATTGGCTCGCGGCAAGAGCAATAAGGAACTCGCGGCAATTCTCTTCATCAGTGAAACGACTGTCAAAGGTCATCTGCGCAATATCTTCACGAAACTCAATGTTCTCAGCCGCACGGAAGCGACTGCAACTGCGCTACGCCGCGGGCTTGTTCAGTTTTAATTAATATTATCGAGAACCCAGGTCGTGATGTTCGCGACAGAGTCCCCGTAGAAAATTTCATACAAAGACCGCGAGCCGTAGCCAATATGTGGTGTGGCGAGGACATTGGGAAGGCGGCGGAATGGATGGTCGGCGGGCAATGGTTCCTGCTCGAACACATCCATTGCGGCCCCCGCAATCTTTCGAGCCGTCAGCGTTTCAACAAGTGCGGCTTCATCGACGATTGGTCCACGAGCCGTATTAATGAGAAACGCCGTGGGCTTCATTAAAGAGAGATCTTCTTTCCCCACGATCCCTCGACTTCTGGGGCTCAGGACCAGATGTATAGTTAGGAAATCCGCTTCGCGGAACAATTGGTTCTTGGAAACCAGGTGGGCGCCTGATGCCGCGGCTTTTTCTTGTGTCAAATTCTGACTCCACGCAATCACGTTCATTCCAAGAGATTTCCCGATCTCAGCAACCCGCGAACCGATGTTGCCCAAACCGAGCACTCCAAGAGTTTTGCCGTGGAGATCGGCGCCCACTGCTGTTTGCCATCCTCCGCTGCGCAAGGAAGCATTTTCAACGGCTATGTTTCGCGCCAGGGCCAGAATCATGGCCCAGGTGAACTCGATGGTGGGTGTCGAGTTGTAGCCGGTATGCAGGACCTCGACACCCCTTCTTTCGGCCGCCTCCAAGTCGATTGCAGCGTTGCGTGTGCCTGTGGATGCAATAAGTCTAAGATTTTGCAGACGGCCAAGAAGCGTCGCCGACATCAGCGTTCGTTCTCGCATGATGCACACAATATCGAAGGGAAAAAGGCGCTCAACGAGTAAATCCTCATCGGAAATATGATCGTTGAACACGCTGATTGCCATTCGCGAGCAGCCAGCATTTCAGGATTGCCGGGAATGGACGACCAATCAGCCATTTTCAGCGATATATTTTGATAATCGTCCAGCACTGCTATTTTGAAACGTGAACCAGTCATAACCATACTCTTTCCTCGGTTAGGCCAACTCCGATTCGTCAATTAGATTTGCGCCCTGCCTCCATCAACGAAGAGTTCGATGCCCGTGACAAAGCTGGAGTCATCCGAGGCCAGAAACAGCGCCGCTTTGGCGATCTCATCGGGTTCGCCGATGCGCCCCATCGGGATGGTGGATACAATCCTTGCAATAGCGTCGGCGGGTTGCTGGCCGATGGCCGGTGTGTCGGTCGGACCCGGGCTGAGGACGTTGGAGCGAATACGACGGTCCTTCAGTTCGACGGTCCAGCCGCCCACGAAAGAGCGGATGGCGGCCTTGCTTGCCCCGTAAACCCCAAAAGCGGGAGTGCCTTTGACGCCAGCGACGGAGCCCGTGAGAATGATGGAACCGCCATCATTCAGCAGGGGCAACGCCTTTTGCACCGTGAAAAGCGTTCCCCTTACATTGATGCCGAATATTTTGTCGAAATGCTCCTCCGTGATCTTTCCCAACGGGGCAAATTCAGCCACACCAGCGTTGGCGAACAGCACATCAATTCGCCCTTTCGCCTTGACGCTCTCGAAGAGACGATCCAAGTCGGCCACTTTGGAAACGTCTCCCTGCACGCCTGCAACACTGCTTCCAATGGCCTTCAAGGCCTCGTCGAGTTCCTTCTGGCNNCCCTCTTTGACGAAGAGCTTGGCCGTAGCCAAACCTATCCCCGTCGTGCCGCCCGTGATGACGGCCACTTTCCCGCGTAATTTGCCCGTGATTTGATTTGTCATATGCAATTTTTAGTTCGCCACTACCAACTCGCAAATCGTCCACCCACTTTCTAGTAAATTTGATTCCGCGTCTATGCTGCAATAGGACTGGTTCGAATCAGTCCTTTTGAACGCTGAAGGTTGGACCATTTGGTCAGTGGCAAAAAGCAACGT
>PLIU01000167.1 GCA_003140095.1 Verrucomicrobiales bacterium
GCGATGATGCCGCCTTTGCGGACATTGCCGAAATCGGCGAGGCCCGTTTTCTTGACTGTGCCTTGGCGGGTGGCGAAGAAGACGAAATGGGGTTGCGACCAAGTGATGTCTTCTTTGTTCGGGCCGGTTTTGGAGACTATGCGGATGAGGGCGGCGATTTTTTCGTCGGCTTTCAATTCGAGCAAATTGGCGATGCTGCGGCCCTTGGCGGCGCGACCCATGTCAGGCACCTCATGCACGCGCTCGACGTAGGCCCGCCCGGTATTGGTGAAAAACATCAGGTAATCGTGCGTGCTGGCGGTGAAAAGATGCTCGATAAAATCTCCGACTTCGCCCGGCGCGGCGGCGGAGGTGTCGCGCGTGGCCATGCCGATGACGCCCTTACCGCCGCGGCGCTGGGCGCGATAGGAGCTGACGTTGGTGCGTTTGATCAGGCCGGCATGGCTGATGGTAATGATGACGCCTTCGTTGGCGATCAAGTCTTCGATGGCGATCTCGCCTTCCTCGGGCGCCAAGGCGGTCAGACGCGGGGTGGCGTGTTTTTCTTTGATGGCCTGCAATTCGGTCTTGATGATGGCGAAGACGCGCGTTTCCCTGGCCAGAATGTCCAGCAAGTCCTTGATGCGTTCGAGCAACTGCATGTATTCGGCGCGAACTTTATCGACTTCCATCCCGGTCAATTGATAGAGGCGCAATTCGAGGATGGAGTTGGCCTGGGCCTCGCTGAAGGAATAACGGCCACTGGTCAGGCGGCTCTCGTTGCGGATGATCAGGCCGATGCGCTCGACTTGCTGACGGGTGAAATCGAAGGCCAGCAACTTGATTTTGGCCTCTTCGCGGTTGCTAGATTGGCGGATGATGCGGATAAACTCGTCCAGATTGGAGAGGGCAATGAGATAGGCTTCGAGGGTTTCCCCGCGTTCCTCCGCCTTGCGCAACTCGAAGCGAGTGCGGCGGATGATGACCTCGCGCCGGTGCTCGATGTAGCATTGAATGAGCGGCTTGAGGCCGAGGGTCTTGGGGCGGCCGTGATCGATGGCGACCGCGTTGACGGCAAAACTGGTCTCCAGCGCCGTGTGTTCGTAGAGGTTGTTGATGACAACCTTGGGCAGCGCGTCCCGCTTGATTTCGATGACGACACGGGTGTTTTCGTCCGATTCGTCACGGACGGCGGTGATGTCCGGGATGACTTTTTCGTTGACAAGTTCGGCGATGCGCTCGACCAGCAGCGCGCGGTTGACGTTGTAGGGAATGGCCGTGATGACAATTTGTTCGCGCCCTCCCTTGAGTTCCTCCAGGCCGACGGTGCCGCGGATTTTGACCGCGCCGCGCCCGTCTTCGAAATACTTCTTGATGCCCGCCAATCCGCAAATGGTGCAGCCGGTGGGAAAATCCGGCCCCTTAATGTGCTGCATCAATTGCTCCACCGAGATGTCCGGGTTGTCGATTTGGGCGCAGATGCCGTCGATCACTTCGCCCAGATTGTGCGGGGCCATGTTGGTGGCCATGCCGACGGCGATGCCGGTGCCGCCGTTGACCAAAAGGTTGGGAAAGGCGGCGGGGAAAACGGTCGGTTCCGTCAACCGCTCGTCGTAATTGGGGACAAAATCGACCGTGTCTTTCTCCATGTCCTCCATCAAAGCGGCGCCGAGATGAGTCATACGGGCCTCGGTGTAACGCATGGCTGCGGGCGAGTCGCCTTCGACGGACCCAAAATTGCCCTGTCCGTCCACCAACGTTTCGCGCATGGCCCACGGTTGCGCCATGTGGACCAGCGTCGGGTAAATGACAGCTTCGCCGTGTGGATGGAAGTCCCCGCTGGTGTCGCCGCAAATCTTGGCGCATTTGTAATGCTTGCGGCCCGGATAGAGATTCAACCGCTGCATGGCAAACAAGATGCGGCGTTGCGACGGCTTTAATCCGTCCCTCACGTCCGGCAGGGCGCGGGAAATGATGACGGACATCGAATAATCGAGAAATGAATTCTTGATCTCGTCGGCGACGTTGATCTTCTCGACTTTTTCATTGGCGGCATAAAGGGGCGTGCCGCCGGGCGGCGGCGGGTTTTGAGCTTCGCCGGATTTGTTCTGTTCTTTATCCTCAGGCATGAGAACTACACATCGAGGTTGCGGACGTTGAGCGCATTATCCTCGATGAATTGGCGGCGCGGTTCGACTTCGTCGCCCATCAACTTGGTGAACATCTCCTCGGCCTCGACGACATTGGTCATATCGATGCGCAGCAGCTTGCGGTTTTCGGGGTTCATCGTGGTTTCAAACAATTCTTTGGCGTTCATTTCGCCCAAGCCCTTGAAGCGCTTGATTTGGATGCCGCGCTTGCCGGCTTCCTTGACGCCGGCCAGGATTTCGGCGATGGAAAAGAGCGGCTTGACGGTGGCGCGCTCGCCTTCGCCCTCCACCAATTCGAAGAGGGGATGATCCTGGGCGGAATAATGTTCGACCTTCAGGCCCTTGTGCTCCAGTTTGGCCAGCAATTCCATGACCGACTTGCTCTCGTGCAACTCGACGTGCCGCGCACGGCGGGTGTTGCCGTTGCGGGCCGCCTTGTCGGCTTTTTCGATCAAGCCGTTGTCGGACTCCTCGCCGAAGAGTTTCAAGTCGGAGTTGGCCGTGCCGAACTCGCTCAATTTCTCCTCGGTGTGAAAGTAATAGACCGATTCATCGTTGCCGTCGCGCACCTTGACCAGATGCCGCGGCAGTTCGTGCGTCGTGCTGTCGCGGCACTCGATGTACTCGCCGAAATCGCCCCCGTGCCGGCGCAGGGCCTGGACGTATTTGTCCAGCGATTCGAGCAGTTCCAGGATTTCGGCCAGTTGCTTTTCCGACAACTCCCGCCCGGTCGCCAGGTCGCGGAGGCGAACATCCTCCGTGCCGAGCTGGATGAGGATTTTGTTCATTTGGGCGTCATCATCGACGTACTCGACCCTTTTTTTGCGCGCAATCTGGTAGAGAGGGGGCTGGGCGATATAGACAAAGCCCTGCTTGACCAATTGCGGCATCTGCCGGTAAAAAAATGTCAACAATAGCGTGCGGATGTGCGAGCCGTCCACGTCGGCGTCGGTCATGATGATGATCTTGTGGTAGCGGAGTTTTTCCAGGTCGAACGCGCCCTCGCCTTCACCGTCGCCGATGCCGGTGCCGATGGCGGTGATCATGGTGCGGATTTCGGTGTTTTGCAGGACTTTGTCCAGGCGCGCCTTCTCCACGTTGATGAGCTTGCCGCGAATGGGCAGAATGGCCTGGAATTTCCGGTCGCGCCCCTGTTTGGCCGAGCCGCCGGCGGAATCGCCCTCGACGATGTAAAGTTCGGTGTTGGCCGGGTCGCGGTCGGAGCAATCGGCCAATTTGCCGGGCAAGCCGCCGCCAGTCAGCGCGCTTTTGCGCACTGTTTCGCGGGCCTTGCGCGCGGCTTCACGGGCGCGCGCGGCCATCAGGCTCTTGTCCACCACCCGGCGGGCGACCGGCGGAGTGGCGTCGAAAAAACTCATCAAGCCTTCATAAACAATCGAGGAGACGATGCCGTCGATTTCGGTGTTGACGAGTTTGACCTTCGTTTGGGATTCAAAACGCGGGTTGGGCAGCTTGACGCTCAAGACGCAAACCAAGCCCTCGCGCACGTCATCCCCGGAGATGGCCGGGTCCTTTTCCTTGATAAAATTATTGGCGCGGGCATATTGGTTGATGGCGCGTGTCAGGGCCGAGCGGAAGCCGGTCAGGTGCGTCCCGCCATCGGGGTTGGGAATCGAATTGGCGAAACAGAGGATTTGATCGGTATAACTGTCGTTATACTGCAGGACGCAATCGACCAGCACCTCGTCCTTTTGCCGCGCCAGCGCGATAGGCTTGGGATGGAGCACTTCCTTGTTCCGGCCCAATTGGCGGACGAATTCCTCGATGCCTTCACGGTAAAAAAACCGCTCGGCTTTGTTTTCAACCCGTTCATCGTTGAGGGTGATTTCGAGGCCGGGATTCAGAAAGGCCAGTTCGCGCAGGCGGTTGGCCAGGATGTCGAACTTGAACTCGGTCGTGAGCGTAAAGATGATCGCATCCGGCTTGAAGGTGATGAGCGTGCCGGTGTGCTTGGACTTGCCAATGACTTCCAGTTTTTGTTTGGTGACGCCGCGCTCGAAGGCCATGTAATAGACTTGGTCGTCGCGCGAAACCTCGACCTTGAACCATTCGGAGAGGGCGTTGACGCATTTGGCGCCGACGCCGTGCAGGCCGCCCGAATACTTGTAGGCGCCCTGGCCGAATTTCCCGCCGGCGTGCAGATTGGTCAACACCAATTCCACCGCGGGCATTTTCCATTTGGGGTGCATATCCACCGGGATGCCGCGGCCGTCGTCGCGGATGGAAACGGAGCCATCGACGTGAATGGTGACGTTGATGTTTTTGCAATGGCCGGCCAGGTGTTCGTCGATGGAATTGTCCAGTACCTCGAAGACGCAATGGTGCAAACCGCGTTCATCGGGGTCGCCAATGTACATGCCGGGGCGTTTGCGCACCGCCTCCAACCCCTCCAATTTATCGATTTTGGAGGCATCATATTTCTCCGCCGGAACTGGTCCCGTGCCTGGATTTTGACTGTTTTGCTCGTCCATTTTAATTGTTGAAACAAGACGCCGGTGGCCGGAATTTTGCCTGCCTCGTGCGACGTGGAAAAGGTAAGGGAAAAGGGGATTGGAAACAACTTTTAAATGAAGGTATTTTTAGGTCGAAAACACAATTAGTTGGGGGGGGTGCCGGCGGCTCACGCTAAGGATTGTGGCTTTAGTTCTCGACATGGCCGCGATCTGCCCGTATAATCGGTAATGACCTGATTTCATCGGATTTGGGTGGGTTCGATCACTGCACGGGGCGCCTCTCAAGCCTTCCGCGTCAAGATCACTGTATCGTCGCCTTCGGCGGATGCCTTCTCGACTTGGTGCTCATCCAAGACCAACACGCCATGGGGCGGGAGGTCGTAATTGCCGCTGAAAGTGCGTTCGGTCAGAAAATCGTGCATCGGTTTGTAGAAGGTGATGCGAACGGGGGTGTTTTGGTGGTTGAGCAGAAAGAATATTTTGGTGCCTTGCTTCTGCCGCATACTGATCTCCACCGTGTCGGGCACTTTGAGCAGCATCTGCAACCCGCAGAGGTTTCGCAGCCAATTGACCAGGTCGTAATAAAAGGCCTGTTGGGAAACTGTCCCAATGTAGATCGCTCTGCCCAGCCCAAAGTTGTTGATCGTCATGGCCGGACGCCCCGCGTAAAAGTCCTTGTTGAAGGTCGATAGAATCTGGCAACCGTTAGGCTCGATCACATCGCACCACAATCGCGCCGTATGCAAATGGCTGGTCACAAACTGCCCCTTGAAGGCGAGATGATTCTCTTCCTCCGGCGGCAACGGATCGAATTCCGTCACTTCCAGCCCGAACAAATCGGTGAGGTCATGCGGAAAACCGGTGTCGGCGGCGATATGATGTTCATCGACCAGGCCGGTATTGCAGGTGCCGACCAGTGTGCCGCCATTCTGCACGTAGAGTTTCAAGGCGTCCGCTTCCGCCCCCGTGAGCAGGCTCAAGGAAGGCGCGATGACCAGTTTGTATTTGGACAAATTTTCGTGCGGCCTGGCGAAATCCACCGCCAGGTTGCGGTCGTGCAGGGCGGTGTAAAAGAGTTGGATGTGTTCACGCAGGGAAAAGTACTTATTGGGCTGCCGCGGCAAGCCCAGCGTCCAATCATTGTCGTGCGTGTAAAGGATGCAGGCTTCCGCCGAGACGGTCGTCCCTTCCAAGGCCGGGGCCAGGCGTTTGATCTCCTGGCCGATCTGGCTGATTTCCTTGTAGAGACGGTTGTCGCCGCGTCCGCTGTGCGTCAACACTCCCCCGTAAAACTTTTCCTGCCCGATGCGCGGCTGCCGCCAGAAAAAGTAGAGCACGCCGTTGGCCCCGCGCGAAATGGTCTGGTAAGTGAACATGCGCACCACGCCCGGCCGCACCAGCGAATTGACATCCTGCCAATTGACATGACCGGCTTTCTGCTCGATGACCCAAAACCCGCTCCCCACCGAGGGTGTGCGGATGTTTTCCTTCTTGATCGAACGCAGAAAATCGACTTCGCAGGCGTTCTCGGACGACTTGGATTTGACGGTCGCGTTGCTGTTAAGCGAAGCGAAATCGAGCACATCGGCCACGTCGAACAAATCGAGTTGCTGTCCGAAGGCGCGCATATTGGTCGTCACGGGCGCCTGGGGCGAAAGTTCGTGCAGCAATTCCGCCTGCATCCGAACAAAGGCCACAATGGTGTCGCTGCAAAAGCGCCGCCAATCCAGGACCAAGGACGGATTGTGCGGAGCCGGCGCCACGCGCGGCATCGGCACATGCGCCCAGTCCCCGACCGTCTGGCCCCAGAAGCGGGTGCCCATCATGTCGTTGAGGCGCGCGATCGTTTCGTACTTGGCCTTCAACCAAAGGTGCCAATCTCTTTGCGTTTCCGCATTGAAGGAAGGCTGCGTGGAGTGCATGCCGACGTTGTTGTCAATCTGCCAGGCCACCAACTGTGGATGTTTGCCGAGGGCCTCGGCCATGGCGCGGACAATCTTCTTGGAGTAATCCCAGTAAAGATCGCTGTTGAGACAGCAGGCGTGCCGGGTGCCTTCGCACAGCGGCAGTCCCCTTTCATCGGTCGGGAGAATTTCCGGATGCTTTCTGGTCAGCCAGATGGGCGGGGCTGCGGTCGGTGTGGCCAGGACCACTTTGATGTCTTCGTTGGCCATCAGGTCCATGAGGCGTTTGAGCCATGCAAAGTCGAATTCACCCTCGCGCGGCTCGCACAGGCCCCAGACAAACTCCCCCATCCGCACAATGTTCATCCCGGCGGCGACCATCAATTCTATGTCCTCTGTCCAGCGCGCCTCCGAGTCTTCGGCAGTGCCCGCGTAAGGGTGGACCCAATGTTCCGGGTGATAATCGGCTCCGAAATACATAACAAGTTATCACGACGTGCTGACGTCGCCGACTGTGCTTTCTGAGGAACTGTAACCCTTTTCCACACGGCTGTGCAAGCGAAAGCGACAGAAAGTTCACGAAATTTGGGCGGCGGGCGGCACGCACGGGATGGCGTGATCAACCACGGCGTTGGCCTGGATGCGCACAAGAAGACCGGGCGAGCGGGTTGCGGCCGCGACTTATAATTGGAATTATATACACTATTTCTCACGTCGCCGGGTTTTGGCAGGTGGAGTCCCTCTCCGGCAGCGAGCGGTCAACGCGGACGCGCGTCATCAGGATTTAACAAAAAAAAACAAAAAAATGATTGCACGGCAAGGCGTCACTGCTAGTATTCAAACGTGAGCGCACGGACGTTCAAGGCTCTATTTTGCGAGCGGTTTGGATGCCCGGATTCTGAATATGAGAAACGGGCATTGAAGATTTGTCTTTATCCGCACGCGAGATGTCTGGCGCCAGTATTGCGTTTGCTCAGGCTGAATCTATTTGCGGAGGATTTCCGTTTTGTTGGCCACTTGGGAAGGACGGCGTTGTGGCATGAAGCAAAGATTGAGGTGCTCACCTTTCAGGACCGCAATCTTTCAGGAGGCTTCGCCCGAAAGATGCTGCGCATCCGAGCCTCGGGACGCAAGGCCAGGCTTCTGGCAAAAAAGCTGCTTGTGCAGGAACCGGAGTGGAGAGAAACAGTTGGCAATTCCTTCGAGAAACCGCCGGTTTCATCGGCTCGATGACGTTGTCGGCGGTTGCCAGTTTCCTCTCGAAAAAGAGTTCCTTTCCGCCAGGATCTAGACAGCAAATCATAGGGAGCGCGTTAACATACTGAATCTGATTGGTTTATTGGCGTTTTTGGCAGGGTAACAATCTATCTAATTCCCCTTATATTGGTCTGGCCACGCTCGGTTTCCGCGCCAGGCTCGCCAGCACGATGCCCAATCTGACTTCCATCGCTGTCGTCGGGATAATGTTTTGATCTCAAACTTGGATAGGGCATAAAGAACCATCGCGTCAGGCCAAATCATGCATGCTTTGATGCAACTTATGGAATTTTGGGCGGCTGCCTTCCTTTCTCTTGCGATGGCTGTCGTCCTCTTGAACATCTATTTTGGATTGATCGGCAACGACCTTGAATTGCTCAGCGCGGGCAAAGAGACCGCCATAGCCGGCATCGCTTCACTTATCGAAGCCACAGGATTGTGGCTGATCCTATCGTACGCTCCGAGCGCCCTGCGCGCGATGATCGTTCCCGCCCTCATCGTGGCCCTGATTTACAAGATGGCCCATCTTATGGATTGGAGCCGTTATGATGTTCTCATGCTCCTGGCTTTCCAAGTCGTCATCGCTTTTGTGGGCTTGTCGTTGATGCATGGCCGTTTACAGGCGGCGACTATCATCCTGGTTGGTTTTGCGTTCTGTTTAGCCGTCATTGGCGCCATTTTCAGGAGCTTTTGAAGCAGGCCATCGTCAAAGCGGCGTTTGCGCTTGCGCGCGCGAAGAGGTGAACAAAATCCGCTCTGCGCGGTATTTCGCATTGAACAAAGGGCCAATGAATTTCACAATCAGCGGCCATACGGCGGAGTTTTGCCGCCATGGATGAACAAGCCATGAAATTGATCCATGACAGATTTCACGTGACCGGCGGAACGGCGGTGTCGGGCGAAATCGTTCCTCAGGGAAACAAGAACGAGGCGCTGCCAGCCTGCGCGGCGGCTTGCCTGACGAACCAGCCCGTGATGCTGGAGAACCTTCCGTCCATCGCCGACGTGGTGGTCATGCAGGAAATCCTGCGCGCCTTGGGCGTTAAAGTGGAAACCTCCGGCCGCTCTGTCAAGGTCCATGCCGCCAAAGATCCAAAGTCCGAGCTTCCCGCCGCGCTCTGTTCTCAGCTTCGCGGTTCGGTGACCCTGGCCGGCCCGGTGCTGGCCCGCACGGGACGTGTCTTCCTCCCCAGGCCGGGCGGCGACCGCATAGGCAGACGCCGCCTGGACACCCATATCCTGGCCCTCCAGGCGCTGGGCGCGAAAGTGATCACTCATGACCGCGGCTTTGAGTTGAAGGCCCGCCGGTTGACCGGCGCGGACGTGCTCTTGGATGAAGCCTCCGTCACCGCCACCGAAAATGCCGTCTGCGCCGCCGTCCTGGCCGACGGCCAAACCACCCTGCGCAATGCCGCCGGCGAACCCCATGTGCAAGGACTTTGCCGCATGCTCGTCCAGATGGGGGCCAAGATCGAAGGCATCGGCTCCAATATTCTCCACATCCAGGGCGTGGGCCGCTTGCACGGCGGGCGGCATCGAATTGCGCCGGATTACCTGGAGATCGGCAGCTTTATTTCCGTCGCCGCCGTCACCGGCGGCAAGTTGTTGATCAAGGACGTATGCCACGAAGACCTGCGCATGATCCTTCAGATTTACGGCCGACTCGGCGTCCAAGTGGTGGCAAAGGGCAACGATTTGCTCGTGCCGGCGGGCCAGGCGCTGGAAATAACCCATGACCTGGGCGGCGCCGTCGCCAAGATCGATGACGCCCCGTGGCCGGGCTTCCCGGCAGATATGACTTCGATCGCGCTGATCACGGCCACGCAATGCCGCGGGACGATCCTTATTCACGAAAAAATGTATGAGTCGCGCCTGTTCTTCGTGGACAACCTGATTTCGATGGGGGCGCAAATCATCCTGTGCGACCCGCACCGCGCGGTGGTCATCGGGCCGACCAAACTGCGAGCGTCCCGGATGACCAGCCCCGATATTCGGGCCGGCATGACGATGTTGATCGCCGCGCTCTGCGCCGAGGGCGAATCGGTGATCCAAAACATTGGCCAGATCGACCGCGGATTCGAGCGCATCGACCAACGATTGCGCAGCCTGGGCGCGAAGATTCAACGGAAGGGTTGATGGCTGTTGATTAGTTCCCCGATCGAGTCACCGTTCTGAAAAACGACTGTGTTTCCAGGTTCGCTCTGGGAATCGTATATGTTCCCTGCGGGTTGCCCGGCACATCCGAAAACGGGCCTGCGGCCTGGCTGGCCGATTGCAATGCGACCGAGAACGTAACCGTTATGCCTCCGTTTTGTTCGGCGGCGCCAGGCTGCCTGCCACCCGGCATCAGAACGGTTACTGCCTGAATTTCGCCGATGGGCATGAAAGCCAAGCAGGCGGGCCAATGAGGCATTGGAGCAAGCTGGGCGTTCGGCGATGGCGGAGAGGGCGATTCGTTCGACCAGAGCCAAATCCGGCAGGGCAACAATTTCGGACGGGACGACGATGGTTAGCGCGGTGGTCTTCATGGTGGTCCTAGCGACATTCGTGCAATCGCGTATTCGAGAATGAGAAGTGCGTCGCTGACGGCCAGCGTCACCTTCAGGCCGGGATGCAGGCGCTGGGCGCACGCCTTGAGTTTGTTTTTCCATTCGACCTTCGAGGCGCAGTTGACGGCGCTGCCCAATCCCAAACCTCTCTGCCACTTCTGCGGCCGGACCAGTTCGACCCGGACGCCGAGGGCTTGCAACACGCCCAACAGAAATCCAAAGCCTCGGCCAAACTTAAACATGCCGCTGCCGGGCTGGCCGACCCCGGCGAAGCCGGACACCTCTTCGAGGACGGCTACTGTGTTGGCTGGGTCAGCCGCCCATTCCTTGAGCAACTCCAGCACGTCGCCCTCAGTTTCCGGCATCGCGACCGCCAGCACGGGCTGGCCTTCTGATCGGCGGACAAGACCGCCGGATTTGCCGGGGTCAATGCAGATGAGCGTTTTCATTCATCATCAAGAACCGGTGGTGCCTGCGGCACCGGCAAGAGGATTGGCAGGTTGGCTTTCATCGTTAAACGGCGCAGGGTTGTTTTGTTTACAATCAATCGTTCTCACCAGACAGTTGGGCCAGCAGCAAGACAGGCTTGCCGCCCTCAAGCTGGGCTTGCTCGATGCTGGCTCGGAGCTTGACCAGTTGTTGGGCGATGGCGCTGGCGACCAACGCGTCAACATCGCGTCGATTTTTGTTGGGCAGGTGCTCGTCGGCCCAGAGGAAGCAAGTCCAGGCATTTTCGCGCTGCTTAAAGGCATCTTTTGGTTGCGTTCTTCGACGGTGGATTCATTTTCATAAGTCGCTTCTTGGTTTTGTTTACAATGTTCTGCCATCCGGTGTGGATTTCGGTTTGCCGCGCTGCCGTCGCTCCTTTATTTGCTTTTTGTGTTCGTACTGCTGTCCGCAGGCGAGCAGATGTCGGTCGTATTGAAGCAATTCCTTCGCTGAGGCGTCATCGCGCTGGATTTTTGCCAGCAGGAGCTTGACCTGCGGCTGGCTCAGCTTGCGGAACTGCTGGACGCCGATGTAGCCGTCCACCAGCGGATTAAGGTTCCCGTACTTCCGCGGAGTACGAACGATGTTGAGCGCGTCCCAGACCACAGAATGGAACTCCATGTTGAGGTCTGGGAGCGGACAACCGTTGCGAATGCCTTTTCGGTAAAACTCATCAAAATGGGCGGCCTTGATATGATAGTTTATCCACGTTTTCAAGTCGGCCTGAGAGGGAATCCGGGAAATCCACAGGTCCGGGTATGACGGCCACTCTCTGCCGGGCCAACCTTCGAGGATGATTTCGCAGTAGCGCCGGTATATCTGTTTTGCGTCATGAAAGCCCAATTCACGTGGGGCGTTTCCAAACCCATGAAGATGCGCCAGGGCGACATGGTAGCAGGCGAGTTCTCCACGCCGGGGGCTGGCCCGTGGACGAAATGAGAAGTGCCACTCAAATGCTGCGTAAACCCCGGATAACCATTCACCCAGATCACCAGCGAAATCGAATGCCAGTTCGGCCATGCTTCCCAGTTCAGGAATGCAATCAAGGCTGTAGAGCAGCGACGGCTTTGCATCAGGTCGGTTTTCCCAAGGTTTGAACGATTCCCAATCAAGCGGGCAGCCATGCTCATCTTGTTCGGTCACCCAGCGAAGTCCGGCTCTGCGTGGGTTTGACTGCCAGCCCGGCGTGAGCGCATACCAGAACGGCGCAGCCTTAAACGCAGGCAGGAATTCCCACTCACACGGCTCGACGCGCCGGTGCAGATTGCAGGAAGGGCAAAGGAGCGGCCTTCGGCACGTCATAAAGTGATGGATACCGCGTTTGTCCGGGTAGCCCAATCCGCAGCGACAGAACGAGCAACCGGTCGGCGTGCCGCTGGCGGCGGCTAAACAGGCTTTCTGAAGATAGCCGTCTTGGTCCTGCATCCATGTGCTGCCATTCCAGCGACTTTTGAAGCCCGCCAGCACAGTTCGTGACTCGCCTTGAAGAGCGATGAGCGACATGAGTTTCTTGAAGCTGGACTGGTTGACCTCAAGCAGCGGCTCTGGCGATTCTGCTTTGATGTAGCCACCGGCGGCTTTAGCACTGATTGGCCGTTCACCGCTCATGGACAACCTCCCAACCGGTCATCGACCAATCTGCGTGCTGCCGCACCGATTTCGACTGGCAATCATCCATAGAGTACAGGAGATGTAGTCCTCCTACACATGTAGTCCTCCTACACAAGTGCTCGCTGGCCCGCACCGGCCTACCTGCGCCAACAGTCTTGGGACTGAGGCTGGGAGCGCCCACGCCAGCGAGCTGTGGGCATTGGATAGGGTTAGGCGCTCATGAACAGAGAGAGTGCCGAGGAAGGAGGCCAGCCGGGCGCTCGAAAAGCAGGGAAGATAACCGCAACCCGCCGCCCGCGTGGGGCCGCCCGGCTCGCAAAGACTGTTGAGCAAACTGGTCGTCTTCATTATGCGGTTTCGAGCCGCGCTCTAAATACATCATTTAGAACTCAAAATCATTTTCGCGAGGCGGAGCGGAAGAAAAGCCCAGCACGACTGTCTGTTCTTCCGACTTCGTGCCGCACCAAACAGGATGCGGCAGCACCGCTCCGGGCAAATTCGAGTATGAGCGCCAAGTCTAACGTTGGGTTGATCTGCACTCACACAAGCACGCAACCCAAGGTTTCTCGGCGAGTCGTAAACGTAAAGTTTCTCTGGTCATCCTGAAAGTTTATCAGCGTCCACGGTGGCGACCGAGTTCTCACACCGAACTTTTATACTACTGCGTCCACGCTTTCCCGTTTCATCAGGATTGCGGCCATGCCAGCAATCTCTACCCGGCGACTCACAACAATCTCCCAACTCAGTTTGAGCGCCCGCCATTTTTGACGAGTGCGAACGATGCTATACAGATCGCACTCCACATGCCCGGAGCGCGTTAACTCTGGACCGTATTCCTCCCACCAATTGACCTTCTCTATCGCGACTGATTCAAATGGCACAGGGGAAACCTTCCGCCATTCATCCAACGGCCAGCCCGAAAGGTAGTCAACGATTGACCCGGCCCATGCCACGACCGCGTTTTGAAACCGGTTCGGTTGATAACGGCCTATAGAACGCTGCATTCCGGTCCATCTGTTGCTGCCGTCTTTTGCCTCGACCCAAGCCTGATAGCCCAAACCGTACTGGGACATGACCACGCAATGGGCAGCTTCGTGCCGAGCGACACACCGCTTGTTCCGGGCTTCGCGCCTCAGCAGGTATCTGCGCCTGATTCTCCGCTCTTCTGCTGTCAGGGTCACAGATAAAGCATAGCCCTGCGGGCGTTTATGAATCGTCCTCATCGACAGAATTTGGCCATCGGCGCGGTGGCGAAGGGCGTGGTCAATGGGTTGGAGCATTGCGGGAAGTCGTGCGCTTGGGCGGCACGATGGTAGTCAATGGTGTCGTTCATCAGGCGTGGAAATTCTTCGCGCCATTTGCCAGCGACTTCGACGGCGAGATTGCGGTCTAAATTGCCCTTGAAGAAAACATTCATGCCATTGAACGCGTGGAGTGTTCGGCGGAAAATATCGCGGTCTGGCTGATAGTATTTCGGGCCATTGCTGGCCGCCCCGATGACGGCGAAACAAAGTTCGGTGCGGTAACTGTCGAGAATGTCCGACAGATCAAGGGACAACGGCTCGACGCTGACCCAGCGCGATTGCGCCGGGCTTGCACAAAGATTGAGCAAAGCCTTCTCGAACCAGACGCGTTGCTGTGCGAGCGTCCATCTCTTGCCGAACATGAAGGTCGGCGGATAGCTGATGCCGACAAGCCAATTGGACGGCCACGGATTGCTGATTCCCTGAAACTGGCGGAAACGCGATGGGTTTTTTGTGAGCGAAAAGAAAACGTGTTGGGGGCAGGCGCGGATAGTTTGAATGACTTCGTCGAGCCATTCGGGCTGAACGTCCTGCCCGAACAAGTCCGACATGGAATCAATAAAGATGCCGCAAGGCTCTGTGTGCGAGCGAATTTCGGCCAGTTCATCAGGATGCCATGTTACGTGCGCGAATCCTCCGGGATATGCTTTAGTCGCGAGATTGGTGGCAATAGCCTCGGCGTAGCAAATGGCAATATCGCCATTGGGCATGACCCAGCGACACCCGTGTCGGCAGCCGCGCACGGGATTGGCGGTGTAACCAGATCGTGGCCCAAAATAATGCGTCCACTCAATGCCACCGCAGGGATTCTTTTTGTTACCTTGCCGGTTCATAAGAGCCTAGCTGCTTCGCGTCATCGCTAGTCGGTTTACTGGGGTTACCGTGGCCGATGAGTTCATTGCTCCACGAGCGGTAACGCTGCCGCCACAGTTGGGACAAATGTTTTTCATAATTTATGGCTTCTTTGCAGGTGGAAGCGCAACCAAGGTGCCCACGAGGTCAAGCAGAACCCATCTGCGCACCGGCTTCTTCTTTGGATTTTCCAACACCTGGACATAAACCAGCACGTGTCCATCCTTCATCTTTGGCTTTTTCCGCGCGTCAATAAAAATCTGCGGCGTCCATTCCCCCTCCGGGTCTGGGTCGATGTTTGGCTTTGCCATCACGTAAGGGAAAACCTTCTTGATCTTCATGCGGTTTCTCCTGATTCATGGATTAGCCAGTCGGTCGTCCAATTCCGCCAACAGGCCAGCAGGCGTTCTACCAAGGTCCACTCCGCCAGCGGTTTACCGTCTTGTTCAAACTCGAATTTTTTCATGGGCGCTTCTTTCCTTTTAGTTGACGCTGTCTTTCTTGTTCGCGCCACTCATCACCGGGTTGGGGAAGAAGCGGCAGCGGGACTGCCTCGACAGGCTCCATGAGGAGTTTGTTGATCTTGGGGCGTGGCGGCTGGGCCAGTGGCAGCGCCACGGCTTTGACAGGCTCTACGACCAGCTTGTTTCGGACGGCAAGCTGTCTGCCGCTCAACTCTTTCAGGACTGGAGGCCATTGGGCGTCAGGCTCCGCGTCCTTGACCAATTTGGCGAACACGGACTCAGTTTCCGCCAGCAATACTCTGGCCCTCTCGTTCGCCTCCAGCGACTGGCGCATAAGCTCCCGGCCTGCCTTGAAGTCACCGTTGATGGCGGCGGCTGCGCCCTCCATCCAGTTCGTTTCCGACGCGCCCTGACACGTTTTGACTCGTGCGAGAAGCGCGTTGATACGGTTGCAAACTCTCTGGTTCATGGGCATTGGCGACGGTGATCGCCCAAGGCGGCGACGGCCATTTTGTCAAATTCATCCAAGGTGGTCGCGGACGCGACGAATTGCGTGATCGTCTGGTAATCAAGCTCATGGGAGCATTCCGGGCACGAGCAAGTGTTGATTACCAGTTCCATGTCGCTGGCGTCGTCTGGTAGAATGTTGTCAGGATCGGCGCGGATGGCATTGGTCAGTGCTTCGAGGGTCATACTTTCCTCTCGATCTTGGCCAATTCGCGGCGTAGTCGTGACGTTTCGAGTTTTACCGACTGTTTGTCGGTCATGCGTTCTAATGTTTTCATCGTATTATTTTCGATTTTTCTCCCGCATTTGTTTCATCCACGAGGCGGCGCGGGCGTTGGCGCGGCGTGGAGATTCCGATCAAAATCCTCCTTGCTTACGAATACTCCTTAGTTGTGCGGCCACATCCTGCAAATCCTGATAAATGTTGGGCGCTGGACCTTCGATGGATTTGGCCAGCGGAGTTATGATCTCGATTACCCGTCCGACGCGCTTGTACCACGAACCACGGGGGACAATTTGAGTGGTGAACGGAAGGTCGCCAACGGACCCGGACCCGCCCCGGTTGCTATCGCCGGGGATGCAGAGCGAGGCTAGAACACTGCCCAATTGCTTCGCGACTGAGTCCAGGGTTGTGATTGCGTTCCCACGAGCCTTGAAGCTATGGAGGCTACGCATGATTTTTGACGCTTTTGCCTGACGCTGGCGTAATTCCGCCGCGATTGAATCAAGTCCATCGCGCAGCCTGCATACTTGGTCGCGCACGGTGATCGCCTTGGCGTCCCGGCGGCCCTCCACTTTTTCGGGTTTGCCGTCGGCGACTTTGGCTGGCAGTGCGGGCACAGAGGGACTGTGGGAGGCAGTAGCGCTGGGGGTGCCAGAAAGCAACGAACCGGAGGCAACCTCAGATGCTGTAGAGGAAGCAACCGGGCTGGACTGTCGAGGCACGAGTTGCCAGCCATTGGGAGTTTCGGCGCGTGTCGTGCAGATGGCCTTGAGTGCGGTCGGAAACATGGAAGCAATCATCTCAACTACGCCGTCATAACCGTTCTCGATGACTTGACTGGGTACCGTGGATGGCTCAGGCACGTTGCCGCGCACCGAAAGCGCAACGAGGCGGCATGTTGCCTTGCAGATTGCTCGGCCTTGCTTGTCTTTGACAACCCGGACCTCCTCGACGGGAACCACGAAGAGTCCAACATGGGCGAGGTCATGCTTTGTGCCTGATTCGATTCTGGTGTCACCGGCCTCGTGAAAACGGAAAAACGCGAGGTGGGGATAAGTCTTTGGGCCATACGATTTTTCCGGCGCACGCGTTGGTGGAGCGCCCGCATCGTCCCACAAGATCGAAAGAAACCCATTCCGCAACGAAGCTCCCTCCGGTTGGTGCTCTTGCGTGTCTTCAACACCTTTATCGCTCGCTGGTTCTGGTTGGTGTCCTTTGACGAACTTCGCAGCATCAGCGATGCTCATGCCGGGGCTAATCTGGCCGTCCTTGATCCCGGCCTCCACGACTTCCGGCGGCAGCTTACTCAGCGCCACCAGCGCGGTGGGCGAGGGCGGCAAAAGCGGCAAATTTGCCGCTTTTGCAAGCGCAGGATTATTCGCAACCTGCATAAACTTTTGGGCCGCCCTCAGCTTGAGTTTGACCTGCCCGGTATTGAACATCTCAAGCCACTCGCCGTGCTTGAGTTTGGCTTGGGCAGCAATTAGTTCTTGGCCGGTATTGACCACTGCGCGGGCGGTTTTCTCCACGGCATGGTTGATCCGCTCCGCCCAGTACGCAGGCATCGTGTCAGTGATTAACTCAGCATCCCCGCTCCGTGCCGTGGCCTGTGGCAATTGGCGGGCGGCGCCCTCGCCCACTGCGGTCGACGTAGCACTCGCCGGTTCCTGTCCAGTCGTGATTGCAGTGGGCATAGCATGTGCGGTCGAGCCGGGTTTAGTCTGCGTATTCTTCATGGGAACGTTTCACCCGCGCTTTTTGTTGATCGCCAACGCGTAGCGGGCTTGGCGTGCCATGGACAGGCGTGCTTGACTTCGCGGTGCTCACTAGGTCTTTAGAAACAGGCTTAATTTCGTTGGAGGCAATGTAAGCCAGTATGGAGGACAGAAGGAACAGCCGACAGCCACGGATGCGCCCCGGTTCACGAAGACTGGCGGATTTGATTTTGCTCGCGCTCGCGAGTTCGTACAATTTGGCTCTGCTCAGACCGCTGTAACGTTCCATGCCCGATTTCGGCGAGCGTACCCAGACTGGTAAGTCGCCAGTGCGCTCGGCCAACAGGTCACAGACCTTTGGCGACAATTTTCGTTTTTGAACCGGCACCGTGGTCGCACCACCATTGCCGGACTTAATTGAATCAGCCATACGTTCGCCAATATAGGCGAACGCTGGAAAAGCGGCACCCTACCAAAGTCAGGGTCAGAGTTTGTAAGACCACAGGGTCTTCGCGGCCTTCTTCAGGGTCGCGGACCAGTTCTTCTCTGAAAAAAGGCCGTCCTTGGTTTCACGATTCTGTGGCAGGAGTTGAAAATGTTGCAGCAGCGGCGCGAGTAACTCAATCGCAGCCGGTCTGGTGAAGCCAGCAGCATCAGCACGAATGAGTGCTATATCGACCAGCAGTCGGCCTACATCACGTCGGCGACCGGTGCCTGCCGTCCGGGCGACCCTTTTATACTGGGCTGCGGCGCTCAATAACTTCTTGCGTTCCGCTTTGATGAGCTTCTTGAAATCCGCGATTAACTTCGTGTTGCTGATTCGCCAATCCAGCATCACAGATTGCGCGGGTGACTTCCAAAAACGATCACGTTGTCTAAATAACATCTCAGCGTAGTGTTGTACTGCCTGAGTTAATCGCTCGAAATCGGAGAGTTCCTGTGGGGTCTTCGCCTGTGGGGTGTTCGCAAACCAAACCGAAGGCCGATGGTAATCAGGAGGGGGGAACAGACTCATCATAAAGCTCCGCTCATTGGCTGTTAGCTTCCTCCACGGCTTGTCCTTCCACGTCAACACCCGGCCCTTCCCGTTCCCACGCCCCCTCTCGTAGCAGTAACAGCATGGAGTTGGTCTGGGTCGAGTTCGTGGAAAGCCCATTCCGATTTGTCCAACACCGGTTCTTGCTTTTTCTTCATCGCGTTCGCTATCAGTTTTAAGCCAAGAGGGCGAAAATGAAAAGACATCCTAAAACATTGGTGACAACCGCAGAAATCCGCAGACTTGTTATGACCTAGCGTTATGACATGAGGCTTTTTCCACTGTGTGAAATACGAGCTAAACCATTGATTTTAAAGGGTAAAGTCGGGTTTTGGAGCGGGCGAAGGGAATCGAACCCTCATAGCCAGCTTGGAAGGCTGGCACTCTACCATTGAGCTACACCCGCATCCATTTCCCCCATATCTTACCGCCCAGACTTGCCTTGTCAATCCTCCTCCCTGTATGCTCGCCGCCTGATGAATTCCTTGCTCGTAACGGGCGGGCGCGTGGTGGACCCCGCCCAGCGGCTCGATGCCCTCGCCGATGTCCTGATCGTGGATGGAAAGATCAGCGCGGTGGGCGGCAGTCTGGCTGCCAAGGCGCCCGCCCAGACGCCGCGATTCGATGCCGCGGGGATGGTGGTGTGCCCGGGCTTGATCGATCTTCACGCCCACTTGCGCGAACCGGGACAATCGGCCAAGGAAACCATCGCCAGCGGCACGGCGGCGGCGGCGCGCGGCGGTTTTGCGTCCGTGGTTTGCATGCCCAACACCTCCCCGGCCATCGACAACGCCGGGACGGTCGCCCTGATCCGTGAACGGGCGCAACGGGAGAGCAAGATAAATGTGTTCGTCGCCGGCGCCATTACGCGCGAGATCGCCGGGGAGGAATTGGCGCCCATCGGTTCGCTCAAAGCGGCCGGGGTCATCGCCATCACCGACGACGGCCATTGCGTGCAAAACAACGAGTTGATGCGGCACGCGCTGGAGTACGCCCGCATGTTCGATCTGCCGGTGATGGACCATTGCCAGGACTATTCGATCGTGACCGACGGAGTGGTGCATGAGGGCTACTGGAGCATGGTGCTAGGGTTGCGAGGCTGGCCGGCCGTGGGGGAGGAATTGATGGTCTCACGGAATATTCTCCTGGCGGAGATGACGGGGACGCCGGTGCATTGCCAGCATTTAAGCTCGGCGCGGAGCATCCAATTGCTGCGCGAGGCCAAGCAGCGCGGGGTGCCGGTCTCCGGCGAAGTGTGTCCGCATCATTTTACGTTGACCGACACGGTGCTGGCGGGCAGCGACAAATTCTGGGAAACCGACGGCAAGGACATTCGGCCCAATGGGGGCGAGCGTCCGCGCTGGCCCTCCTACGACACCAATTTCAAAATGAACCCGCCCGTGCGCTCGGCCGCGGACCGCGCGGCGTTGATCGAGGGATTGGTGGATGGAACGGTGGAGATTATCAGCAGCGATCACGCGCCGCATTGCAACTACGAGAAGGAGGTCGAATTCGATCAAGCCCCGTTCGGCATCGTCGGTTTCGAGACCGAGCTGGCGTTGTCGTTGATGGCGCTTTATCACTCCCAGAGGTTGTCGCTTTCGGATGTGATCGCCAAATTCACGGTGGCGCCGGCGCGATTGTTGCGCCTGCCCAACAAGGGGTCGTTGCGCGCGGGAGCGGACGGGGATGTGACGATCATGGAGGTGGACCGGGAATGGGTCTTTGACGTGAACGGGTCCGCCAGCAAGTCGCGCAATAGTCCCTTTGGCGGCTGGCGGCTCAAGGGCAAAGCCGCGGCGACGATTGCCCAAGGGCGGATAGCATGGGCGGAGCGGCCGGAGGAGGTCTGAAAACATGGGCCAGAAAAATGTCAGAAAATGTTAGAAGTTTTGTTGCGCTGGGGGAAACCATGAGGCATTATGAAGACGAAAGGATTCCTTATGAAAAAAGTTTTATCTGCCTTATTTGTTTGTGGTGTGGCTGGAGCCTTGCTGGCGGCTGATTCATCCTGGATGACGAGTCTGCCGGACGCCAAGGCCAAAGCCGAAAAAGAACAGAAACTGCTGCTCCTGGATTTCACCGGCTCGGACTGGTGCGGTTGGTGCAAGAAACTGGATGCGGAGACTTTCTCCAAATCGGAATTTATCGACTACGCCAAAAAGAAACTGGTCTTGGTGGAAGTTGATTTTCCCAACCAGAAACCGCAGACCGACGAGTTGAAGGCGGCCAACAAGGCCTTGGGGGCAAAATATGAGATCACAGGGTACCCGACCTTGGTGTTGATGAAACCCGATGGCACCGTGGTCTGGAAACAGGTCGGCTACCTGGAGGGCGGACCGTCAGCCTTGATCGCCAAACTGGACGAAGCGAAAGCCAAATGAGGGGGCGGTGAATCGAAGACGGTCAGTTCCGCAAGTGGGCAACGGCAGGCGAAGTATAGCTCTGATTTGAATGATGGCCGATGGAACGGCGTGCCGACGCAAAAGCTGATTTGCTTTTTGGTTGGAATGGCCCTCTTTGCGCTCCTGGTTTTCAAGTCTGAACCGGGTTTCGTGTTCGGCCTGGATCATGCCAATCTGTTGTTCCACGAGGCGGGACATCCGGTGGTGGGGCTTTTCAGCCAGCGATTGGAGACGTATGGAGGGACGCTGGGACAACTTACCTTTCCGGTGGTGCTGGCGGTTTCATTCTGGCACAAAGGCGAAGTTGTCTCTTTTGCCGTCTCCGTCATTTGGTTTTTCGAGAATTGGTTGAATATCGCGCGCTACATGGCGGATGCTCGGGCGCAGGAACTGCCGCTGGTTGGCGGCGGTGATCATGATTGGGCGCAGATTTTCGGACGCTGGCACGTTATGAATCACGACACACAAATCGCTTTCCTCGTGCGGACGACAGGTTGGCTGGGAATGGGTGCGGCGTGCGTTTGGGTCATCTACCTTTGGTGGGCGGGGTGGAAAAACTCATTGACGGCGAACCAAATTGGCCCTGCGAATTAGCATACTTGGGTCGTTATGGCCACCGATGAGGGGACTATGACTGATGTCTGAATCATGCCTGGCTTAGTTTCCGATCGCCCGCTGTCGGCGTTGCTTTCTCAAGTGCTAGTCGAGTTCACGATCGAGTCGATAACGAGTTCGAGCGGCGGATGGGAGAAGCCGGTTATCCCGGCGCCCGGTTTTCACTGGTGGTGTGCTCGAATGTGATGCGGTTCCTCGCCGAAGGCGGGGTGTCTGTCCGCGACCTCGTGACCCAGGCTTTCGCACCACGAAGGTGAGCGTATTTGTGAATTAGACCACTTAGCCGGAACCATTCAGTAGCGAAGCAAGGTTCTCCCTCGCCCCGGCCCTCGCCCCAAGGAGAGGGAGAAGTTGCTCCAACGCTGGGCCAAGGCCACTTTTCAGTGACGGCTCGCAGTGCAGCGTCGGCCAGTTCCCTCTGCCGGGGCAGAGGGTCAGGGTGACAGCGAGCCTCATCACAACTGCATCGTTACGGTTTAGGCCGCGGCCCGCATGCGACGGCCGGAATGAATGCCTGCCATTGCGGCCAGGGCGCCAAACAACGAAAACAAAGTGCTGGATTCGTCAGGAACGGAGCAGCTACATTCACCACCGCGTCCTTCATAACATATACAAACAAAGATGCAGTTTTGATCAACGATGGTACAAGTTCCGGTAAAGTCAACTCCGTCACATTTTGTGATATCGTCGGTACACTTTCCGCCTGAATAAAACTTTCCGTCAACATCAAAATCCCAGGACGTCACCGCGCAATTCTTATCATTAATCACGATGTAGCTCCCGTCAAGATCGTGCTGGCCGGAGCCTTCAAATACATATTTGCCGGATGGATCTTCCCATGTTCCGGAAATAGTGTTGGCATGAGCGGCACCGACCACGGCGAGAAACAATCCCAAAACCGCGAAGGCGAGCGTTCGCCTTGTTAATTTGTTGAAGTTTACTGATTTCATATTAATTATATGCTTTCTCTGGGCTCATGGCTAATTCGTGAAACACCTCACCAGGTAGTTTAGCAGCCAGCGTGCCAGTTCGGCCACACAGTGGCGAAGCACATTGTAAATAAGAGTGTACAAGCATGTTATGGCTTTTAAACTCAAACCGTAAGCGTCAAGTATTCCATGGCAGTGTAAGGTTTTCCGACAAGAAATTGACAAAAAGAGACCTTTTCTCGTTTGTTGTAACGAGTTGCGGTGTTGGCTGTTGTGGCATTATTCAATCCGAATTGCTTATGCAAAGGGTTGGATTGTAAGGAAAGCCGACTCGAACGGCCCCAAGAGTGTGTCTTATAATTCGTACCCAGCGCCTCGGGGGGCACGCGGCCTACAGGATACGCCCAAGAATCCAATCCTTCGCAGGAGGCCCGGTCCCCTCGACCGGGCGAATTTTCGGACAGGCTCTTTGCATTCCAAAAGGGCGTAGTTAATGTCACTGCCTGTTCAGCTTCATTACAGACGCCGCGTGCTTAGGACAGGCTCAGACGCGATAGGCTTCGATGACCAAGAATTCCTCCCGTTCCTTTCCATATTTGGATCTCTCGCCTCGCCATGTAAAGTGACTGGCGGAGATGTTTGTGTAAGTGCCGCGCGTGAACGCATGCGGGGCAACCGGCTCCGTCGTACTGTATCAGATGGCCTTTTCATCGACCGCGACGCCACCTAGCTTTTCCGGTCCCAGGTCAACCCAAGTTCCGGCCAGGGCATTCAGCCATTTCATGTTCCAGGTCTTTTTCTTTGAATCGTAAGCGCGCATGTTTATGCCCAGCACCAGAAGCTCGCCTGCCAGGGTCGTCATGCGGTATTCGTCTGCAATGGCATACCCGTCGAGAATGTAGCGCCCTTCCCATATTGCGCTGAGACTCTCCCAAGTTCCATCCTCTCGCTTTAGCTTTGCCTCACAACGCCATTGGCCGATAAGAAAGGCGAACCGAGATAGTTCCGGGGGCGCCGGGATTGGGTTTTGCGTGCTGCTGCTGTTTATCAGCGGGATCGCAAGCGACCTCGACGCACTCGAATGGACTCGATATTTTCTCCTCTTTGCGCTTGAGTTGCGATATCCCCGGCGGCGTCTTGTCCAATGGCTGTCATACGGTTTCCACCATTTTAGAAGCTCATGGTGTTTATGCGAATTGGCGACCCTGAGGGGAATCGAACCCCTGCTACCGCCGTGAAAGGGCAGTGTCCTAACCGCTAGACGACAGGGTCGGCTAAGAACGGTGCAATATAAACGTGTTCGCTGGCTTGTCACGACAAAACTGCGTGGCCCTGCGAGGAAGATTTTTGACCACGGATTTCACGGATTTTACGGATGGGAAAGCCGCTTTTCTTATCCGTGTCATCCGCGAAATCCGAGGTTGTATGACCTCGTTTGCGGCTGGCGCCAGCCCAGTTGACGCGCCTGGGCATTCGTATGATAGTGGTGTCATGAGATTTTTATGCTCATGCTTGTTTGTTCGGGCGGATTGGAAGCTGACCAAGGCTCGGGGCAAGACAAGGATGAATTTGAAGTATGAAGCATGAAGGAAGAAGTGGCGAGACCACTGCAGGCCGGCACAGTCAGAGCCGGGCAAACCCGTTCAAACGGGGTCAACCGCGAATGGACGCGAATAGACGCCAATGATTCAGGCGACAGCTCAGTCAAACTCAGTCAAACCGTCAAACCCGGTCAAACCGGAAAAGATCAAAGGCTCGCAGGAGTCAGAACAAATTATGGAAGGCCCGTTTGCGGGCTGCTCGCCTTTCCCGAAACGGTCAAACCCGGTCAAACCCAGTGCCAGGGTGGGAGGGGTGGCCGAAAGGGATTACGATTACAATTATGATTATGATTAAGAAAGAAGGAAGCGCTGAACCCGATCAGCACCCAGTGATGACAGCGACGTGGGCGTCGCTGACTGCACGCGGGGCGCGTGCGCTCCCCCAAATTAGAAAACCCAAACCTGCTCAAACTAAATCAAACCAAATCAAACCTGCCAGAGTGGGGGCAGGACAAGGATGAAGTATGAATTATGAAGAAAGAAGCGGCGGGACCACTTCAGCGCGGACTAGTCAAAACGGATGAAACCCAGTCAAACCCAATCAAGGCGAATCAGACCGAACAAATCAAATCAAACCTGCTCGCTGGTCTGTCCTCCGCTTCCTTGCGTCGGCGGCTACGCCTGAAGGTCTTGTGGTTGTGCGACTTCTGCGTCGTCTTATCACGGTCTATTCCGTTGGCGTTGCTGGAATCAGGGCGAATCAAACCAAATCAAACCAAATCAAACCAAATCAAACCTGTGAGTGGGAAGTACCTGTGGCACATGGAGTTGCACTGGAGCGGAATGGGGTTCAACGGGGTTTTAGGATTATGAATCACTTAATCAAACCGGGTCAAACTCAGTCAAACCTAGTCAAGGCCGGTCAAAGCCCGTCAAACCCGTCAAACCGGTCAAGCCCAATCAAACCGGATCAAACTACAAAAGATCAAGGGCTCGCAGGAGTCAGAACAAATTATGGGTGGCCCGCTCTGCGGGCTGCTCGCCCCTCCCGAAACAATAAAACCGCGTCAGACCCAGTCAAAGCTGGTCAAACCCAGTCAAACCAGAAAATGAGGTTTACTATAAGACAAACTTATCTTTAGACCTGCTGGCGGTCTCGTCCAAACGGTCGTCTTGTGTTGGATGAAGGATTCGGTCTGGCCGACGGATGCGGTCGAGGCCGCTATCGCTATGATTTGCCAGAGATTGCCCGCATTTTCTTACCGTCAAAAGCCGCGTGAGGGCACGCGGCCTACAGGTGCAGGATTACTGCTGGTTCGCCGGTTCGGACTTGGTTGGTTGGCGGTTTTCTGTTACTTTGCGGGTGTGACGGGCCATGATCTGTTTTCTAATGCGCCGGAGACGGCCGCCGCCGGGCCGGCCAAGAAGGAGTCGAGTTCCTTCGCGGCGCAACCGCTGGCGGCGCGCATGCGGCCGCGCAGTTTGGATGAATTCGCGGGACAAAAACATGTCCTGGGTCCCGGACAGTTGCTGCGCCGGGCTATTGAGGCGGATCGCATCCAGTCGCTCATTTTTTACGGGCCGCCGGGCACGGGCAAGACTTCGCTGGCGCAAATCATCGCCCTGCATACGCGCAGCAAGTTTGAGCGCCTCAGCGGTGTCGAGTCGAATGTGGCGGATATGCGCCGGGTGCTGGCGGCGGCGGCCAACCGCCGGGAGAATACCGGGCAATCGACCATCCTGTTCATCGACGAGATTCACCGTTTCAACAAGGCGCAACAGGATGTCTTGCTGCCGGATGTCGAGAGCGGGGTGGTGCGGTTGATCGGCGCGACGACGCATAATCCCTTTTTCTTCGTCAATTCGCCGCTGGTGTCGCGGTCGCAGATTTTCGAGTTGCATCCGCTGACGGAGGAGGATTTGCTGGAGTTGCTGCGGCGCGCGTTGGCGGATGGGGAGCGCGGGTTGGGGCACGTGCCCATTCAGGCGGAGGAGGAGGCGTTGCGGCATCTGGCCAAGGTGGCGGATGGCGATGCGCGCAAGGCGCTCAATTCGCTGGAGATCGCCGCGTTGACCACGCCGCCGGGCAGCAACGGGGTCATTCACCTCGATCTTGCGACGGCCGAGCAGTGCATCCAGAAAAAGGCGGTCGTTTATGACGCGGATGGCGACGCGCATCACGATACCATTTCGGCCTTCATCAAATCGATGCGCGGAAGCGACGTGGATGCGGCGCTGTATTGGCTGGCCAAGATGATTCATGCCGGTGAAGACCCGCGTTTTATCAGCCGGCGCATTCTGATTTGCGCGGCGGAGGATGTCGGGCTGGCGGACCCGATGGCGCTGATCCTGGCGGGGGCGGCGCATCAGGCGGCGGAATTTGTCGGCTGGCCGGAGGCGCGCATTCCGATCGCCGAGGCGACCATTTACATCGCCACGGCCAACAAGAGCAACAGCGCCTATCTGGCCATCGACGCGGCCTTGGCGGATGTGCGCTCGGGGCGGACCCTTGCCGTGCCTACACGACTTCGTGGGACTGGTTACGCGGGCGCGGAGCGATTGGGGCATGGGAAGGATTACCAGTACGCACACGATTTTCCGGAGCATTTTGTGGCGCAGGATTATCTGGGCGCGGCGCGGAGATATTACGAAGCAAGCGAGGAGGGCGCGGAAAAGAAGATCAAGGAACGGTTGGAAAAATGGCGGGCGCAAATCGAGGCCCTGCGCAAATGAGCCTGGCACGTATGTCTGAGAAGGCCTTTGAAGTCTCTGACTACCCAACAGATTGCGCACGAGGGAAATTCGGGATATTTCGACTTCTTTGGTATCTTGGAATCGGGCGTCACNNGGGCCGGGAAAATTTGGGATTGCGGAACCGGGAGCGCATTGCCAGCCCATTTCGTTAAAGCGTCTGGACTTGGCGCTGGTTCGCGGTTTAGGATGCGATGTGTCAGGACGCCGGTAAGGCCGGGGCCGCATTCGAGGAGCAGATCGTCAGGCGTATTCCGGCGCAGAGACACGATGTGAGCATGAATTATATTTTGACGCCGACATGCTGGCTGGAAGCACCCAGGCAGATTGCAGTGCAATCATGAAGTTGCCCTTTGAGAATTCCTCCTTTGACCTGGGCGCGGCCACCTTGGTCATTATTTGCATTGTCCTGGGTTATTGTCTGCGGATATGGCGCGACCACAGCCTGCGCGCCGGATGGCAGCACCAAAGAAAGGAACTCCTGGAAAAAACGCGCCTGGAAGCCGAAGCGTTGACACGCGACGCCCGGCTGGCAGCCAATGAGGAGGCGCTGAAGGCGCGGAGCGAAATCGAGCAAATGACCGGCGCCCGCCAGAAGGAAGTCGCCGTCATCGACCAGCGCCTTATGACCCGCGAAGAGTTGGTCAACCGCCAATTGGAAAATCTGGTCAAGGAGGAAAGGGTCCTGCGCGCCGACCGCGATGCGCTGCTGGCCACCACAGCCGAAGCGGAGGCCCAGCGCAAACTGGCCGATCAATTGGTCGCCCATCGCCGCGCCGAATTGGCCAGCGTGGCCAAAATGAGCGAGAGCGAAGTGCGCGGCGCGTTTTTGAAACAGATCGAGCAGGAAAGCATGCGCGACGCCATGCAGCTTTCCCAGCACATCCTCGATGACGCCAAAGCCCGGGCCGAAGAGCAGGCGCGCAAGATCATTAGCCTGGCTATCCAACGTTACGCGGGCCATCACAGTTTTGAAACCTCCACCGCCACTGTCAACATCAAAGGCGAGGAGATCAAGGGCCGCATCATTGGCCGCGAAGGCCGCAATATCCGCGCCTTCGAAGCCGCCACCGGCGTCACGGTTTTAATTGATGACACCCCGGGCGCGGTGGTGCTGTCCGGTTTTGATCCGGTGCGGCGCCGGATCGCCTGCGAGGCCATGGAACGGCTCATCCTGGACGGACGCATCCATCCTGCGCGCATTGAGGAGGTCGTGGCCAGCGTGTCTCAGGAAATGGACCAAGCCATCCAGCGCGCCGGCGAGGAAGCGATCATGAAGCTTGGCCTGGCGCCGATGCACGGTGAATTGATCAAGCTCCTGGGCCGCCTTCATTTCCGGCACAGCTTCGCCCAGAACATTCTCCAACACTCGGTCGAGGTCGCGCAATTAATGGCGCTGATGGCGGCGGAATTGCGCCTGGATGTCGCCACCGCCAAACGCGCTGGTCTCTTGCACGACATCGGCAAGGCGGTCAACCACGAGGTCGAGGGCGCGCACGCCATCGTCGGCGCGGATATTATCAAACGCTACGGGGAATCGGACGAGGTGGTCAACGCGGTCGCCTCCCATCATGGCGAAGTCCCGCATGTCGGCCCGTTCGGCATCCTGGTCAGCGCGGCCGATGCCATTAGCGCCTCGCGCCCGGGTGCGCGATCCGAAACAGTCATGACCTACATCAAGCGGGTCGAAGACCTGGAGCGCATCGGCATGTCCTTTGCGGGCGTGGAGAAGTGTTTTGCCCTGCAAGCCGGGCGCGAACTGCGGGTCATGGTACAGCCCGGAAAAGTGACGGACGAGCAAGCCTACCTTATGGCGCGCAATATCGCCCGAAAAATCGAGGAGGAGTTGCAATATCCCGGCCAGATCCGGGTCACGATGGTGCGGGAAACCCGCTGCGTGGAGTTCGCCAAATAACGACCGCCAGCAGAGGCTTGCTCACCGGCCTTGATTGAGTGTCGAAGGCAGCGGGCCTTCCCAACCCTGCGGTGCATCCCACGGCAATGGAGAAAGATCTCCATCCGAGGCACAACCCGCCAGCCATCCCGCAGCCACGGCCAAAACCAAAGCGCAAAAAACTGTGCGCAACTTTTTCATCAGTAGAGTACTTCGTCGCCTTCCATGACTTCGCCGCGCTTCCAACTGGGCAGGATGTTGGCGACACACCGGTCTTTGGTAACGGTCTTGATCCGCACCTTGCCCAGCAGTTTGCCATCGCGGTCCACCATCATTATTCCCCGTTCCTTGACGCCTTGGTCCTCCCCTATATTGAGCACGACAAAATCATACTTGGGATCGACGGCAATGATTTTGCCCCGCAAGCCGACGGGCAGGATCACATCCGTATCATTGTTGAAGAAGCTGTACCAGCGATTCTCCCATTCCCTGACCTTGGCCGCAAGCAGCTTGTTCTCGCCGATCAGCGCTTCCTTCGCTTTCTGGGCCTTGTCCAAATCGGCGATGATTCCCCGGATGAGTGCCGGATCGGGCAAGCCGCTCCAGCGCGCCAATTGTTGCTGGGCGTCGTCGCGTTCAGCGGTGGTCTTGTCCAATTTGGCGGTCAAATCTTCGTTACGTTTGCTCAGGTCCGCCACCTTGCCGTTGGCGGCCTCCAATTCGCTCTTGGTTTGGGCCAATTCCTTTTCGGTCGTGTCCAATTTTGCCGCGGTCTCTTTGAGAGTCTTTTTGGTCTTGGTATGGGCGGCGATCTCGTCGGTGTCCTTCTTGTGCCAATCGTCCCGCTCCTGACGGGTGGTGGTGATGATGTCCTGCACTTTGAAGAAACTGACGGTGCCGGCCGCTAACCCGGCAACGATCGCAATGATAAGGCAAATTCGCAGCATGTATTCAAATCCCTTTCAACTTTCGATTCATACTACGCCCAAGGCCTGGTGGTGTCAATGCCCTCTTTTTCATAGAAAGAAATCGACAAAGTCTCCGGGCGGGGCCAATTTTCGCGCCTAAAATGATGATCACGACACCGGATTCAAGTCCGACCGCGCGGGTGCGCTTTTGTTTCGGCTTCAGGGCGCAGCATCCCCCGCCATGAATTACGGGTTTTGGAATTTCTATCCGGCCTTTAACCAGAACCGGATGTTTACGCAATCGGTCCAAGCGCAGGGGCACGATTGGACGGCCTCGTCGCGGCTGTTGGGTCAGACCATGCAGTCCATGGGACACCAGGTGGCCACGCTGGACATGCAGCCTTTGTCGTGGTTCGACAAGGTGTTCTTTAGCGATTACCCAACGCGCCGCAATCGCTACTTTCGCGGCTTGCTGCGTTCCGGGCACCCGGACATCAACCTCATTATCAATGAGCCATCCATCGTGCGGCCCGACAGCTATGACCCCGTGGTCCACAAACCGTTTCGCCGGGTGATGACCTACAAAAAGGAATTGTGCGCGAAGGACCCCTCCAAATACGTGCTCTTCCAACTGCCGTGCATGCCGCAGCCAAGGACGGAGCCGCTTCCTTTCGCCCAGCGCAAACTCTGTTGCTTGATCCAAAGCTATATGGTTTTACATAAACCGACCGCTTTGTTTTCAGAGCGCATTCGGGCCGCCCGATGGTTTGAGGCCAACGCGCCGCGGGATTTCGATTTGATGGGCACGGAGTGGGACCGGATTTTGTTGCCGAGCCGGCTGTCTGGCTTGAATTTCGCCCTGCGCGCCGCCTACCGGCGAGTGTGGCCGTTGACCTTGATCAAGTTCCGCCAATTCCCCTCCTACATTGGCCCCAATGTCAAAGGCAAACACCGGACGTTGCTGGACTACCGCTTTTGCCTCTCCTATGAGAACTCGGTGGAAACCGATTACATTTCGGAAAAGCTCTTTGATTGTTTCTATGCCGGATGCGTGCCGGTATATCAAGGGGCGCCCAACATCACGGACTACGTTCCGGCCGGCACTTTCGTTGACAAGCGCAAATTCAGTTACGAGGATTTATATCGCTACCTTTCCAATATGCCCGAAGGCGAGTACAACGGCTATCTCCAAGCCGCCGAGGCGTATCTGCGCAGCCCGGCCCAGCGCCTGTTCACGCCTGAGGGCTTCGTGGAGATTTTCACCAGGAATTTCGCCTGAAACGCCCATGAACCAAGATTCACCAGGCGGGAAACAAGGCACCGGAATGCATCCGGTGGATCTGCAACAAATCGGCGGGGAATTGGCCATCAAATGGGACGATGGCACGGAGAGTTTCATTGCGCTGGAGACGTTGCGGCGCGCCTGCCCATGCGCCGGTTGCATGGGGGAGCGGGACATCATGGGCCAATTGCACAAAGGGCCGGAGCAGCCCCTTGCACCGCGCTCCTTTCAACTGGCGCGCCTTGAACTGGTGGGCGCATATGCCGTGCAACCCGTGTGGGCAGATGGCCACCGCTCGGGAATTTTTTCCTTCGATTACTTGCGGCGCCTGGCGGGATGAAGCGCGGCACTGGACAAGGCTGGCCCATTGCGGGAGGATAGCGGAGTGTCAGCGCCAGACCAGTTTGCCGGGGCCAATCGTTCTTCGCCGCGTGGGCGAGGCGCGGCCGGCAATCCGCCCAACCGATTCGAGCCAATTTCATTGGAGCGGGATGCCGAGTGGAACCCGGAGGATGACCCCGCGCCTCAAACCCAGTTTCTGCGCGACCTATCGCAGAGCATTATCAGCTACAACGACAGCCCCGATATTCCGTTCAATGCCAGCCTGAACGCTTACCGCGGTTGCGAGCACGGGTGTTCGTATTGCTACGCCCGCAACACGCACGAGTATCTGGGTTTCTCCGCCGGCCTGGATTTCGAAACCAAAATCATGGTGAAGGAAAACGCGCCCGATCTGCTGCGGCGCGAACTTTCGTCGCCCAAATGGAAACCACAAATATTGGCCATGAGCGGAGTCACGGACTGCTATCAGCCCATTGAGCGCCGGTTGCAGTTGACACGGAGATGCCTCGCCGTTTTGGCTGAGTTCAGGAATCCGGTCGAGATCATCACCAAGAATTACCTGGTGACGCGGGATCTGGACCTGCTGCGAGAACTCGCGGCGCACCGCGCGGTGGGAGTGAACCTTTCCATCAATTCGCTCGATAGTGAATTGGCTCGCCAACTCGAGCCGCGCGCGGCCTCGCCCAAAATGCGACTGGCGGCCATAGAGGCTTTGGCGAAGGCGGGCGTGCCGGTCGGTGTGCTGGTGGCCCCGGTCATCCCCGCGCTCAATGACCACGAGATCCCTTTGGTTCTGGCTGCCGCCAAAACCGCCGGGGCCGAGTGGGCCGGCACCGAGATTCTGCGGTTGCCGCTGACGGTGGCTCCGATTTTTGAAGAGTGGTTGCAACGGAACGTTCCCGGAAAAAAGGAAAAGGTGTTGAACCGAATCCGCGCCATCCGAGGGGGCAAGCTAAACGATTCGCGTTTCGGCTCCCGCATGCGCGGGGAGGGGATCTTTGCGGACCAGATTTCGCAGATGTTCCACGTCGCGCGCCGCAAGGTCGGCATCCCGGAGGATGGCCCTGAGTTGTCCACCGCTGCCTTTCGCCGACCGGAGGGGGCGCAGTTGAGGCTGGGGCTTTGAGTCGCCGATCCTCGCGCCCATAGATTAGCCAGTTCCGAAAATTACAACCCGGTTGGATTAGTTAGGGTGAAAAGCTCTTGACTGGCTGCTGAAATCGATCGACGAAAAACCACTTGGCCCAGCGCGAATAGTAATCTGTTCCCGTTCCGGTCGTCAGACGGTCCTTCAAGTCCCGCAATTTATCGGCCGGGCTGATCTCCAGCTTTCCTTGGGAATTAAAGCTTCGCCCGGCCAGGGCTTCGGCCAATTCCGCCAACCAGGGGGCGACAGGCGCTGGCGCGCGAACGACGTCCCAAAAGCGAACAGTTTGGTCACGAGAACCAGTCACAAGCAGCCTTCCGTCTGGAGAGAAACGGACACGGTCCACAATGCCCGCGTGCAGCATCGGCTCGCTGACCGGTTGGCCGCTCAAAGCATCCCATAATCGGGCCGTTCCATCGCCAGAGGCGGTGAGCACGAGGGAAGCATCGGGACTAAAGCAGGCTTGGAACACCGCCGCACCCTGCCGGTGGCGCAGAGGCGGCGAAACAGGGTTGCCGCTTGAGCCATCCCACACTCGCGCCGTCCCGTCGTCGGACGCCGTCACGACGTAGCGAGCGTCTGAACTGAACGCGGCTGACCAGACGCCTTTGGTGTGGCGCATTGCATCACCCACGGGGAGGCCTGTTAAGGCGTCCCAGATCCGCGCCGTCCGGTCTGCGGACGCAGTGACGATTCGTCTATCATCCGGCGAAAACGTGGCTGTCCAAACGATCCCTTTGTGCATCATGGGTCCGGCGATGAGTTTGTGCGTGCGAGTTGAAAATATCCGCGCTCCGCCATCCACGCAGGCGGTCAAACATTTCTCCCCGTCCCCGCTGAATTCCGCTCCAATTACTTCACTTGGATGTTGCATGTTCGCCAGATTCTCGCCCGTGTCAGCAACAAAGAAGCGGAGGATCCGGTCCCGCGAGCCTGTAGCAATTAGACGGTCATCCGGGGAAAATGCCGCCGTCCAAGTTACAGCGGGATGTTGGATTTTTATGATAAGGCGACCCGTGCGCGACTCCCAAATCCGCACGGTTGCATCCTCCGAAGTCGTCGCGAGCATTCTTCCGTCGGACGAGAAAGTCGCCGAGTAGGCATCGTCGTCATGCTCCATCGGAGGGCAAGTGTCCTGTCCGGAAGCGGAATCAAGAAGATGCACCGTTCTGCCAGCGGTCACGGCCAACTGTCGGCCATCCGGGCTAAACTGCACGCCGAAGGGGTGGGCGGGCAAACGCACTACACGAGGCGGCGGCGACAACATCCCCGTGTCCCATAAACGCGCCGTTCCGTCCTGTGAGGCGGTGGCGACTGTTCGGCCATCTGGGCCGAAAGCCACAAACTCAATTGGACCCTCATGCTCGAAGGGTTCACACAGCGGCTGCTGAGTCGCGACATCCCAGATGCGAGCCGTGCCCTCTCGGGTCCCCATGACGACTCGGCGGCTATCTGGACTGAAATCTGCCGAAGTTATTAGCGGCGCATCACCGAAAGGACCGGAGAGCGGCTCACCGGTTTGCGTATCCCAGAGGCGCGCTCGGTTCTGGAAGGCGAGGGTGATCGCGTAACGGCTGTCCGGGCTGCAGCACGCTTCCGTAATCTCACTGGCTTCTGCATGTGTTTGCTTGATGAGCCGGCCGGTTTGCGGCTCCCAAAACGCCACCATTCCCTGCTGAGTCCCGGCGATCAGACGCGAGCCATCCGGAGTGAAGACCAGCGGGCGAACCGCTCCCTCAGTTCGCATGATTGGGACAGACATGGCCGATGTCCGAGTGTCGCGGAGCGAGACGCTTCCATCAGCGCAGCCGATTGCCAGCCAAAGCCCATCGGGACTGAACCTCATGTTGCTAATTGCAGCCGAAGGTTCAAGCGCAGGCCCCGCGCGTTGACCTGTCTCGCGGTTCCAGAGTCGAACTTCCTCGCCCAGAATCGTGGCTACTCGTTTGTCGGAGGGGCTGGGCAGACCCGACACATGGGACCCGACACATGGGAGTTCACTAATCAGCCGTCCTGTTCCAGCGTCCCATACCCGAGTCTTGGCGTCCACGCACACAGCGATCACGCGTTCGCCGTCAGCGGTGAAGTGGGCGTCAGTTACCTGAACGCCGTTTTTGAGTGCCATTTGAAGTTGGCTCGTTCGGGCGTCCCAAACCTTCACATACCCATCGTCGGATGCCGTCGCAACGCGGTCCCCTTTCGGATTGAATCGAACGGTTGCCAAGCTGGCCTGGTGCATTAAGGGTTGGCCAATGGGGAAAGCGTAACTATGGGAACTGAGCATCGAAATGATCCGGGACGCGACGAGTGTATCGTCAGGACGCTGCCGCAAAAATCGGGCGAACATCGCCAAGGCATCCGCCGGTTGACCATCTACCGCCAGCTCTTCTGCCTTCTGGAATTCAAGCTCCCGGATATTCTTTGAAAGTCGAAGGTTCGCGGCGTCCGTCTGGTTCTTGGCCGCTCTTAAACGCATGCTCATTACACTTGATACGACTGCGACCACAACCAGGGCCAGCAGCACCGTGAGCACCAGGCCCGTTTGGGCGGGATACCGTCGCAGGAGCTTGTCCAAGCGTTCGATGGGTGTGCTGGGCCGCGCTCTGATTGGTTCGTGCCGCAGCCAGCGATCGAGGTCCTCCGCCAGCGTGGCAGCCGAGTGATAACGCCGCGACGGGTCCTTCTCGAGACACTTCAAGCAGATTACGGCCAGATCCAACGGCACGGCCGAATTGACGGCATTTGGTCGTGGAGGCTCATGGTCGATGACCTGCCGCGCGATTGCCATCGGCGTTTCTCCCGTGAAGGGCGCCCGGCCTGTCAACATCTCGAACAACACCGCGCCCAGCCCGTAAATATCCGTGGCCGTAGTAATCTCTTTGCTCCGCCCCGCCGCCTGTTCAGGTGACATGTAGGCCGGCGTGCCCAGCACCGTGTTCGTAAGCGTGAGGTCGCTTTGACGTTCCGTGAACTTGGCCAGGCCAAAATCAGTAACGTGCGGCACACCCATGGCATCGAGCAGGACATTGCCCGGCTTGATGTCACGGTGGAGTACGCCTCGCTCGTGGGCGTGTTGGATGGCGCGTGCCAGCGTCGCCAACACCCGCGCGGCGCGCTCAAAAGGCAATGGTTTGCTCCCCATATACTGACCGAGTGTCGGTCCCTCGACGAAACGCATAGAAAGGAAATTCCAACCATCCTGCGCGCCCACCTCATAGATTGACACGATGTTCGGATGATCCAGGCTGGCGGCCGCCTCCGCCTCTGTCCGCAACCGGTCTGCGCGATTCGCCGAGGCTAATTCACCTCCCGCGATGATTTTAAGAGCCACAATTCGACCCAAGCTAATCTGGCGGGCTCGATATACGCTGCCCATGCCGCCACGTCCGAGCTCTCCCAGGATTTCGTAATCCGCAAAACGCTTTGGAAGCGGCGAGGCGGGAAGAGGGGGCCGACGCAGAGCAGCCCCTTCACGAAGCAAACAGCGCAGACAAAGGCCCTCCGGTGCATCCGGCGTAATGGCTGCGCCGCAACGAGGGCAAGTCATGGCCGGGGCAGTATCCAAAGTTCCCTCCAGAATCACTGCGTTCCGGCGAGAAAGTTTCGCAAGGAGGACTCGCGCCCGGCCCGCATCCATTCGACGCAGAATGCCAATCCCGCCAGGCCTTGGAAATATCCGGCCAGTCCAACAACACCCAAGCACTTTAACGCGAAGGTGCTAAGCATCAAGAAAAGTTAATTGCCTTGACCGGAAAACGCACGCCCAAATTCCAGAAAAACCGCAAAGCCCCAAGCATTAAAAATACGGCTTCAAGCTGCGAACAGAAAGAAAAGGATGACGCCAAGGACCCAGGGTCATTTCATCTGGAT
>PLIU01000345.1 GCA_003140095.1 Verrucomicrobiales bacterium
AGCGGCGGTTGTTTCGTTCTGTTCCGCAAGTCACCGTTTCCTGAAGTCAGTAAACTACTCAGCGGCGACTGCGTTTTTTCCTTGGCCGACAGTCATGTTTTCACCCGAATTTGCAATCCGCGAAAGTACTAATGCGAATTGCAAATCCTCAAATCGGCCCATGCGTGAAATTCAACCGTTGCGCGTGTGATTCGCGCTCCCAGCGGATTCCACTTTAAGGCCGTCCGTTTTGTTTTCCACGCGTTCAAACCCCAACTTACTGAATTCCCCTCGCAACGCTTTAATCCATTCCACGAAGAATGGTGACATTTTGGAAACAATTCTAATACGACCCGCTCGATACCCCAAATTGGCTTGCGATAAGCTACAAGTGCTTCCCCAAGAGGTCGCCTCATAAATTTGCGTGAATGGGTTAATCCAGCAAAGGTCGAACGCCCGAATGGATACCGCAAAGTTGAGCCTGCTTTTTGCGAATAAATGGAGGCACAGTGAATTATCTCAACGTCGTCGGGCCACAAATTCGGAAATTGCGCTACCAGCAGGGCTGTTCTCAGTCGCAACTAACGGTCAGAATTCAACTCAAAGGTTGGAATGTCAGCCGGGAGAGTCTCGCCAAGATCGAGTGCCAGTTGCACAAAGTCACCGACACCGAACTATTGTACTTCGCCGACGTGCTCAAAGTTCCTGTGGCCGCGCTCTATCCCCCCGTCAATGGCAATGGCCATTTGCGGGAATCCCTTGAGAAATTGCTGGAACGGAGAAAAAAACCGCACCCGCCAAGTTGTTCAGGTAGCTGAACAACCTTTTGCCAGGTTTCGCTTATTGTTGCTCTCATGGAAACTTTGACAGCAGTTGCAACGGCGGTGCCGACCGAGACGCCCGAACGCCTTGCGTATTCACTTGAGGAAGCAGCGCAGATGTTGGGCGTACATTATTTCAGTATCTATCGGTTAATTCAGCGGGGCAAATTGAAACCATGTCGCGCCCTGCGCGGAAAATTTCTGATCCCACGGACCGAATTGGTAAAACTCTTAAAATCGGAGTGACATTATGATAAAAAGAAATGGTCAACCGGCACGGCACACCGTTCCGCATTACAGCGGGCGTCTCACGGACGCCGAAAACGAAGCGTATCAAACAGCCGTTGCCGCAGTGCAATCGGAACTGGCTGACCTTACCACTGTCGGCCAGGCTCTGCGAGGCGTCGAGAATCCCGGATTGGGAACGGCGGGCGCTTCCGGCGATCCAACGGAAATCGTCGTCGGCTCGTCTGACCCTTGGCAAGTTCGGAAGTGCCTTGTGGAATTGAACCAGAGCGAGGTTTTCCTTTGCCAAAAGGGGACGGAATTTGCCGTCATTGAACGATTCTCCGAGAACAGCCGATACGCAATGGCCAACGGCCCCGCCGAGATCATGCTGACCGGCAACAACGAGCGGCAGGTGTTGCAGGACTATGCTCAGAACGAACGCCAGACACTCCAGTTGCTGGCGACGGACCTCACGGCCAAAGTCCGCGAAACCCTCGCCGCGCAGCATCCAGACCTGAATTGCAGACGTGTGGTGGAAGCGGTCACGCGACGATGCGATTACGAAATCAACCCGACACAATCCCAGGCTGAAACCATTGCCCCGGCGCTTCAACAGACTCATGGAATAAGGGTTTGATGCAGCCCCATGAAAGGCGAGTATGACGGATTTTAATTCCCTTTTTCCGAATTTTCTCAGCCAATGCAGTCAATTAAAAACAACCCTGATGCCGGTGGCTTATCTGTTGCTCGTGACGGGGATGATCTCCTCAACTATCACCGGGCAGCGAAGCGCGGGCGCTTACATGCGCACCTTTGGGCGCACCATCGTTTACATCATGCTCTTGACCTTTCTGGTGACGTGGGGAAACCAACTCACCCAAATCGTGAATACGACGGTCACGCAGACCATCCAGGCCGACCCGGCCAAGGTGTTCGACGAATACAATGCGGCACTCGTCGCCAAAAAATCCACCAGTGAACAAACCGGATGGTGGGACAAACTTTTTCACGCAGGGACGACAATTTTTGAGGCAATCGTGTCCGGGTTTCTTTGGCTGTTTGGGCTTTTAGCCAGTGCCATCCTGTTCTATGCCTACATTGTTCAGAAGATGATTCTCTACCTCGGATATTCGCTGTCTCCGATTTTCATTGGCTTCATGGCAATCCGCAGCCTGAGCCACATCGGAAACAGGTACATTTTGGGGCTGGTGGGCGTTATCGCTTGGCCTCTGGGGTGGGCCGTCGCAGCCATCGTGACACAGGGATTGTTGACATTCATGACCGACCAAAGTTTTTTGCAGGGCAGTTCAGTTTCTGGCGCGGTCAACTACGGGTTGCAGAATTTCATCGGAGTGGCGTTGTTGGGCGTATGGATCATATTCAGTACCATCGCGGCTCCCCTCATCATCCAGAGAGCATTGGTCAATGGTTATCAAGCCGGCGAGGCACTTCTTGGCGGAGCAACGGGTGCTGGTCTAAGCGCGTTGAGCACTGGAGCCAACACCGTGACAACCATGAGTTCGCGTGAAGGCAGTAAGTTGGTCACGACCGGGTTGGCCGCGGTTGCTGGAGCCGCCGCCGCCACGAATGCTGTCGCCAGTTCTGCGCTCAGTGGCGGTCAAGGCGGTTCACTCATCAATGCTCTTGCAAATCAAAATGATCGCTTTTCGGCTCGGCGAGGCTCGAACGGAAAATCATCACCAGCCTTTGAAAATGGCGATTTGACCGGAGCAAAAGCCGTGAAAAGTTTAATTGACGGAACGCGTAACCCCGGTTCACCAAATTCAGGTTCCTGACAAATCGGCATTTTCGTGCTATTTTTGATCGAAGGAACATTATGATCTTCACTGCCATTTGCACGTTTGGGTTTTTGTTCGTGTGTGTCGCTTTGCCGTTTGCATTACGATTTGAAGCGAATCGGCGGAAAGACCGGCGCAGGGCAGGAGGCGCAGAATGTTCACTGGGTGAACAACCACGACGACGAGAGTCTGCCTGGTGGGCGAAGGACTCGACCTACTCTTATCCCAACACTGATGCTGAGTATTTGGATGCCTTGGACCGTCAGGAGCACGACCCTCATCATTTCCCTTCTCCCTTTCCACCACAGCAACCCGGCGACCAATAATGGTGCAACACCGATCGAGTCGTCGAGACGCTCCTGCAACTCCTTCTTTCGTTGTCGCTTGAATGACGCAAACCGCGTACGCTTTGCCTATCATTCTGACGGGCGAATTACACCGTCTTCCGTTGGAAGGATTCACGTCCGACTCAATGGCTCCATTGTATCCCTCATTGTATCCCTGAACGACTTTTCAGAGCACAAAAACGTTAATCAAAGCAAATTGTGAAAGTGTGGAAACCCTGTGAATACCGAGGAAAAAAGCCGATTGCAGATGAAAGCAAAAGATGGCGAAAAAGGCGTTTTTGGATTTTCAGTCCTCTGCTCTACCAACTGAGCTATCCTGCCTGACCAACTGAAAATGATTACATCATTGCGGCGACATTGTGCGCGCGACGTGGGTTCAATGGCAAGCCCGTTCGCGCCCGTTGCCGATTGCTCGCCGCAGAAATGGCCCCGCGATCAATCGCCTTTCCGTCCAGCCGCCGCGCTCGCGCCGGGGTTGATTTGTTGCCCGGCGCTCGCGGTTTCGATGGACGACCGGCCCGAACAGAAGGGCATGGTAGATTTCGTTGCGCGAGAGGGGGCGAATTTGAGCGGCGGAGACTTTTGTCTTCACGTGGCAGGGCCTTGAGGTGGGGGCCTGTTCCGGTCTTTTGGCTTTGCGGCTTCCGTGGTAAACTGCCGCCGCGATGTTTCGTGTGATCTTCCATTTGGATATGGACGCGTTTTACGCTTCGGTGGAGCAGCGGGACGCCCCGGGGTTGCGGGGCCGGCCGGTGATTGTCGGCGCGCCCCCGACCCAGCGCGGAGTGGTCTGTGCCGCCAGCTATGAGGCGCGGAAGTTTGGGGTCCGTTCCGCCATGCCCAGCGCGACGGCGGGGCGGCTTTGTCCCAAGGGCATTTTCGTGCGTCCGCGCATGGATCATTACCGGGAGGAATCACGGCACATCATGGAGATTATCGCGCAGCCCGGAGTGGTCATCGAACCCATGTCCATCGACGAGGCGTATCTGGACGTGTCGGCCCTCAGTCAGGCGGAGGACATCGACGCATCGCTGCGGAAGGCCATGCCGTTGGCGCGGCATTTGAAAGAGCGGATTCTGGCCGAGCGTGAATTGACCGCCACCATCGGCGTTGCCTCCAATAAACTGCTGGCCAAAATCGCCAGCGATCACAAAAAACCGGACGGGCTTACGGTCATTGCTGACCGCGAGAAGGTGCTGTTCTTGCGTCCGCTGCCGGTGCGTGTGCTGTATGGGGTCGGAAAAGTCACCGAACAGGTGCTGAACCGGGCGGGCATTGTCACAGTTGGGGATTTGCAGGACTACGCGGGAGATCTGCGTGCTTTGGTTGGGGCATTGGGGCCGAAACTGAAACAGTTTGGGTTCGGCGAAGACGAGCGGCCGCTGGAAATCGGAGACGACATCAAGAGCATCAGCAACGAAGAAACATTTCTGAAAGACACCGAGGAAAGAGCGGTGCTGAGGGCCTGTTTAAGAGAACAGGCGACCGATATTTCGACCCGGCTCAAACACCGGCAATTAGGAGCGCACACGGTCCAGGTGAAGGTGCGCTACAGTGATTTTACAACGCTGACGCGCCAGTTTTCAGTCGAGGAACCGATTGCCGAGGCCGCAGACATTTACCAGCTGGGTTGTTTCCTGCTGGGCCGGGAGAAATTGGTTTGTCGTCCGCTGCGTTTGCTGGGTCTGGGCGTGAGCAATCTGCGCGAGCCGAGCGGACAGCAACTCACGCTCCTTTAAAGGATGTGGGCGGACGATGGAGTCCTGCTCGCTCTTCAAGGAGTCGAGCAAGGCATGGATGGCCCGATCCAGCGCGGGAGGCTGCGCATTAAAAGCTTGAAACAATGACTTCAGCCGAATATAATCCGAGCCTTATGGAACAGAAAGTCCATTTATATCCACTGGGTCAGCCATTGGGGCATGGGCTTGGAAGCAGGGACCAGCGGGGCGCGCCTATCGCAGGAGATTCTGGCGGCGCAAGAAACAGCCACGGGAAACACACGCGGAGCAAGGACGCATGAAAGGGAAATCTTCACCGAGCGGCCGAGGGGAAAAGCCAGCCACAGTTGATCCGGTGGAAGCCCTGGCCTCGCCCGCGGCTGTTGCGTTCCCTGTCGTTGGCATCGGCGCTTCTGCGGGAGGATTGGAGGCTTTGGAACATTTTCTGTCCTGCGTGCCGAAGAACAGCGGGATGGCTTTCGTCATCGTGCAGCATTTGGACCCTACCCGCAAAGGCATCATGCCCGAACTGCTCCAGCGCGTTACCAGCATGAAAGTGATCCAGGTCACGGATCGCACCAAAGTCGAGGCGGACCATGTCTATGTGATCCCGCCGAACCGAGACATGTCCATCCTGCATGGGGTGCTGCACCTGTTCGAGCCGGCGTCGCCGCGGGGACTGCGCCTGCCTGTTGATTTCTTCCTCCGCTCTCTGGCGCAAGACCAGCAGGAACACAGCATTGGCGTCATACTCTCGGGCATGGGTTCCGACGGCACGTTGGGGTTGCGGGCCATCAAGGAGAAGGCGGGCGTGGTGCTGGTACAGGATCCCGCGACGGCCAAATTCGACGGGATGCCGCGCAGCGC
>PLIU01000368.1:0-30419 GCA_003140095.1 Verrucomicrobiales bacterium
TCACCGACCAGTTTTGCGCCGAAACGAATTTCACCGCGAGGTAGTCCAACAATTCGGGATTTAAAGGCCGCGCGCCGAGATGGCCGAGGTTGTCGGGCGTGGCCACAAGACCTTCGCCAAAAAGATGCTGCCAGATTCGATTGACGGCCACTCGCGCCGTCAGCGGATTGTCTGGATTAGTGATCCATTGCGCCAGTTGCAAACGACCGCTGGAGTTTGTGGGAATGGCGGGCGTGTCGGAAATATTGACAATGCGGAGAAAGCCGCGCGGCACAACCGCGTCCGTCGGCTTGGCCAACTCACCACGATAAAAAATCGGCAGGTCCTGCGGCTCGTTATAATCCCGCACACCCATCGCATAAGATTTATGCGCCGGAATGCGTTCAATCTGGTTAGTAGTAACATTTCGGCCAAAGCCCCGTCCGCCAGCCCCGCCGCGGCGACCGCCGCCGGCCACATCATTCGTGCCGCGAGCGGCATTGTTCGTGCGCGAAGAAGCGACGGTAAAGTTGCGGTTCGTGTTCACGANNTCGAATTTATGGTCGTGGCATTGGGCGCAACCGACTGTCAGGCCAAGGAATCCGCGCGAAGTCGCATCAATCTGGTCGTTTACCACCTGCCACTTGGAATATTTGACGCGCGTCTCGTTCAATCCTTTTGGCCCGATGGCGAGAAAACCGGTCGCCGTGAGATTTTCATCGCGTTCCTTCTGGTTTGCGTAGGGCAGTTGGTCGCCCGCGAGCTGTTCGGTGATGAAGCGGTTGTAAGGCTTGTCATGGTTGAAAGCGTCGATGACGTAGTCGCGATAACGCCATGCATAAGGATAATTGAGATTGCGATCCATGCCGGTGGATTCCCCATAGCGCGCGACATCAAGCCAGTAACGTCCCCACTGCTCGCCAAAACGGGGTGAGGCGAGCAGATTGTCCACGAGCTTTTCGTAGGCATCGGGCGACTTGTCCTTGGCAAACGCTTCCACTTGCTGGGGCGTTGGCGGCAAACCAATGATGTCATAATAGACCCGCCGGACGAGCGTGCGTTTGTCAGCATCACGCACCGGCTTCAAGCCTTTTTCCTCCAACTTGACCAAAACAAAACGGTCCACCTCGGTCTTCGGCCATTTTTCATCGGCTACTTGGGGTGACGCAACGGCCTTGGGTTTTTGGAAAGCCCAATACTGGCGTTCCTTGTCCCAATCAAAGACCTTCTCCGGCTTGGCAGGCCGCGCATCGACAATTTTGGCCGAGTCGCGCGGATCTGGCGCACCATCTTTCACCCATTTCTCAAAGTCGGCGATGACTTCGTCAGGCAGTATGCCACCGCGCGAATCCGGCGGCATCCGCAACTGGCCGACCTGGCGGATGGCGTTGATGAGGATGCTTTCGTCGGGCTTCCCCGGAACGATGGCCGGGCCCCGATCTCCGCCAGCTCGGATGCCATCGCGCGTGTCAAGGGTGAGCTCGCCCTTGTTCTTGCCTTTCTCTTCCGAGTGGCAGGCGTAGCAATTTTGCACCAGCACTGGACGAATCTTGTTCTCAAAGAATTCGATCTGCTCCGGCGTGATTTTAGCGGATGGCGCTCCGAAGGTGGTGGGAGAAAATCGAAAGACCAAAATGAGCGCCCATAGTATCGCCCGCACTGGCATTTTGGGCCGGTTTCGGGCCCCGCGAACCGGATGCCGCGCCGGAAAAATGCCCGCGCGAGGTGATTGGGGGTTCAACTGCGCGCGGGTTGAACTTTGAAGCGGAGCGAGCTTTTGAAGAAGAAAAGCCGAGTGCAGCGCCGCTACGCCAACGCGAGCGTTGGTCAAGTCCAGATTAAGTCCAGGCCGGTCCGAACCGTAGTCTTGTTTTGCACGTGTGCCATTTATATTCATAAGTGTCGTTGCCTCTATTGTGAGATCATTGCGACAGCCGGAAGAACATGCTTCCGGGGCCGCCAACAGCCTGCGTCACGACGTTGAATCCATTCACGGTCGCAGGCGGGACCGGATTGGAAATCCAGATGCCGGACGCCAGGTTGGTCGTGTATTCCAGATAATAGCCGTTTGTGGAGCTGGGCCAGCTCAAGTTGAATGCGCCAGCGGAAACTCCTGTGAAGCTAATGCTCGGCGGTGTGGAACTTGGATTATTAGTCACAATGGAAAAGCCCGTAGCCGCCCAATTCGTTTGACTAAACGAATACAACTGCGCAATGCGAGCATCCGTCAGCGTGCCTTGATTGATGTAGGCAAACTCATCAATCACGCCGTTCAAGGGCTCATCAAAGAGTGTCGTGGCGGATACCAATTCTGGGTTGATGGTCTTCGAGTATCCAGTATAGCCAGTCAGGTAGCCCTGTCCAAAGCCGGGAGGATCGTTCGGATTCTGGTAAATGGCCCCCGCTCCGACCACCGTGCCGACTCGTGCGCCATTGATGTATAATCGGAGCTCTCCGTTGACAAATCCGGCATTTCCATCCAAAACTGTGACCACATTATAGACCTGATTGGTCAGAATCGGGTAGGCGATATATGTCGCGGTGGCCGCGGTGTTGCCCCCCCAAGGCGAACCCGGCCCGGAACTGGAGGTGTTTTGAGCTTCAAACACCAATTGCGCCTGCGAAGGGTTATTGCTCGTTTCGGTAGGATAAAGATAAATCGCATACTGATAATCCGAGAAAATGACCGGAGCTTGATAGTTTGTGGCGACCCCATCGTCATTGGTTTCAATTTGTGGCAAACCATTGGCTTCAAAGGAAAAGAGGGTGGTAATCTGGTACCACGGCCCGAGTGTGGAATTGATGTCGGCGCCGTTCGGAAGCGCGACGCGATTAGTGCGACCAATGCCGTTAAAGGCCAGCGCTGTATCATCTGGCACATTCGGAACCAGCCCCGGCACATAAACGGGTAAGTCTGGATTACCCTTAATCGTCCCGACGATATTAAGCGGCGAGGTATCGTACTTGGATACTAACGAATTAATGGCTGTTCCATTGGTTTCGTCAAACGTGAAATAGCGGACCAAGCCGGGCTCGGCGAGCACTTCGTCTCTGTAGCTGATGGTAGAGACAAACTGCACCGTGACGTTAAGTGTATTGGGAACATGCGAGCGATCTGTTAGATTGGTGATCGTTAATTCGTTGGTCTGGCCATGCACCTGGGGAGTGGTGGCCAGCGTGATTTGCAATCCATTGGTCGAGATGGATGCTCCCAGCACGGATAGTCCTGTCACAGCAGAAGTCGGAATGCTGTAAGTGGCTAGATTGGTGCCGGTCACCGGGTCAATCGGCGTGCTAAAGTTGAGCACAATCTCATTGAGCGTTCCCGCCAAGCCAAGCAAACCTGTCAATTGAGGAGGCGTGACATCCGGTTCAACGGTTAACAGGGTCGGCGGGCTGCTGGTGATCGAGCTAAATTGATTGTTGACGACAACCGTGTAATCACCGCCGGCATTCCAGGGAGCCGTGAAAGACAACGACGAATCAGTTTGCCCTGTCAATGCGTCCCCGTTATAAAGCCATTGATAGCTGTAGGGACCCTGGCCCGTGGCGACGACCGAGAATTCCGCGGGTTGATTTTCCGTCACCGCCTCGTTTCCAAGGCTGCTGGCGCTGGAAATGCCCACCGGACCGGCTGACGTAAAAGTGAAGGCCAGATTGGTCGCAACAACGACGTTTGTCGAGGACAGAATATCAGCCACGCCGCTTACAGTTACGTTATAATTGTTACTCGCCACAAAATAAAACGCTCCGCTTAAATTCAAACTGACCGTTTTCAAGTCGTTTGCCAGTTGGGCCGATTGGATGGTAAACGTCGTGCCAGTGCTGTTTTGCAGTACATAGTTTCCCAGATTGGTCGCTGTTTGAGCCGACACTGGTTGGTTGAATACGACCTCAAGCTGATATGGGTCGCCTTGCGGATTAACCTTCGTAACAAGCGTGGGCGGAACGGTTGTCGTCAGACTCGCTCCGGTTCCGGCCTGATAGTGGGCCGAAATGTCGTTGGACGAAAGCACTGCATCGTAAATCGACACGTCCTCCATGGTGCCGTTAAAGTAACCCCAGAGGCCACTCACATTCAGGTGTGACCGTCCATTGCCTCCGGCAATGTGAATGGCGCCGTTATGATCGTAAATCTGACCCACTCCATTGGTGGTGCGGCCAACCAACTGCCCGTTCAAGTATAAGCGCAATTCGCCATTGGTGCCCGTAGTGTCTCCATCCAATACGCCCACAACGTGATACGTAACATTGGTGGTGACAGGATAAGTGATATAAACGGGAGGATTGAGCAACAACCCAAAGGGGGATCCTGGACCATCGTCTGTTGAGTTATAGGCCGTGAAACTAAGCAGCGCCTGGGAGGCATTTGTGATAGAAGTACTGTTCCAAAGATAAATGCCGATGTCGCGAAGATTTCCGCCCTCCTCCCAAAGTCCGGAGACAGCGTGAGTTTGAGCATTAACGGCGCTGTCTCCAGGTTGCGCTCCGATCGGAAAACTGTTGGCGTTGAACCAAAGTTCAATCGTCCTTTGAGGCCAGGGGCCGCGTCTTACGTTTATATCCCCGTTGTTTGGAATCGAGACCTGGTTGGAATTGGCCGTCACAAAGGTTACTGCAAAATCATTGGTGGCGGACGGCACCAAAGGCGGGACACCAAGAATCGGCAGGTCGTGATAAATCCCGTTCGTGTTTGCTGTGTCACCACCAGTGGTTAGTGTATAGGCCACCGTGCCGCTGGTTTCATTCAGTTTATAGTAGCGGACCGGATTGTCACCCAACACCTCATCGTCATAACTCAACTCTGAAACAAATGTAACGTTGGTGTTTAGCACATTGTGCGCGGCGTAATTGTCCTCCAAGCCGCTAATGGTGAGCGGGTACGTTGTTCCGTAACGTTGTTGGCTGGTATTTAAAATGACGTTGCTGCCGCTCGCGCCCAAAGTCACTGAAAACACCGTAAAATACGGCGAGGAATAGGTTGATGCAGCGGCTGCGGTGGCGGGATCCAGTGACTGATTAAACGTGAGAAACACCTCGTTGATACTGCCCGCCACGGCCCGGATGGACACAAGGCCCGGCGGCGTCAGATTCGGCTGAATGATGACGTTTTGCGGGGAACTGACAAAGCCGCTGAAGGCGTTGCTGACTGCCAAAGAAAAGCTGCCGCCAGAACCCACGATGGCGGGAAACGTGAGGATACGATTGGTTTGGCCGTCGAGGGCCAATCCATTTTCAAACCATTGGTAAGTATCTGGTCCCGCGCCCGTTGGCACCCCTACCAGTTGCACGGTCGAACCTTCTGCAAAGGTCCCGCCGAGGATGCTGTTGGTGGCCAGACCGGCGTCGCCCACATTGCCCTCCTCATAATTGACGTATAGGTTGTCAATCCAGTGGGTTTCATACCAGGATTCCGTGGCAGCCGCGAAACCGAGTTGCGCACTTTGTATGCCGACCCAACCGGTCTGGTAATTGGTAAGAATAATGGCTCCATCAAAGGAAAGATCAAGTGTGCCGTCGTTGTGGAGGTTGATGTCCACGGGCGCCCAGTGGCCGTCTTGACTGGTGATGGGAGGAATGCCATTAACGGTCTGATAGTTCGTGCCGGCCAACACATTGGTCAAAACCTGATCATTCAAAGAAACTCCTATTTCCACGGGGTTGAGAACACTGTTGCTATGAGCGTTGAAATACACCGTGAATTGAGGCTCGGGAACTGGGGGTGAGTAGCCAAACTGGGGACTGCTGAACGTTGAGACTGGCAAATTGGCAGAGATATTAACGCTGAAGCCATCACCACCTACTGAACCCCCGCCGGTTGGATCAGCCCCATCACTGATCCGGGTACTGAATGTGATGTGCGCCTGATCAATACTATTGCGAGCAGTCAGCAGGATGGCTCCGTTCTGGTTTTCAGCGGCATCGGTCAGAGCCAGAAAGCTGCTACCGGAGGGGGGATTGACCGAAGCATTGGTTTCAATATAAGCATTGCCGAAGAAGCTAATGCCTGGGGGAGGGCCTGACTGGAAATTATAAGTCACGCCGAGTGGAGCGCTCAAGACGAAAGGCACCGTGGAAGGATTCGGAGAAAGCGTGTTCGGCGTCGCATCCTGGTCGATAATATTCCGCACAGTCAGCAGATAATTGGTCCCCGATTCAAAGTTGAAGGCACCGGAGAGATCGACCGTCTGCTGATCGGCGGAGAGGGTGGCCGAGTTAATGGTCAGAACGCTGCCGCCTATGATGCTGATTTGATAGTTGGACAGGTTGATGGCGGAAGCCGGGTTTACTGGCTTGCTGTAGAGAATCTCCACAAGATTGGGATTGCCCGCGGTATCAGCGGTTACTATGGTTGGCGGCGTTGTGTCGGGCGTGACAGTCACGTTGCAAACTGCACTGGTCAAACTGCCAAATTCGTTGGTGACGATGGCTTGAATTTGCAGGCCGTTGTAGGTTGCGGGAGTGCGTGGTATCTGAAAATAAGATAAATTCTGACCTGGAACAACCACGCCGTTGGTCGTCCATACAAAGGTGGTGGGCTGTTGCGCAATGACATCAAGCTGAAGCAGCAGCTCGTTGCCTTCGAGCAGGTCGGCCTGGTTGGTGATGTTGCCACCGTCTAATCCGCCGTGATTGCCGTCGCCGGGGGCATTGAGGATGGGCGCCTGGATCGGACCTACACCGGTGTAGTAGTTATACCCTTCGTACTGCGCCAGATGCAAGGCTGGAATGAGTTCTTGCACGCCGTCCGGGCGAATCCAGCCAACCTGCACATAACCCGGCCCCGGTCCGACTTGCTGATAGACATCAAAATAGTACTTCTGTCCCTGCACCAGACTGATAGGCGCGGACTCTCTAGTGTCAAGCCGATCCCCGGAAAAGAGCGGCTCACCGGTTCCGGGTTCGTAAGCGATCTGCACCTCGTTTGACGGGATGTAATCGGTGCTGAGCAAGAGCGTCGAATTGTCGGCGCTGGCAATGCAGAACAGATATTGACCCGTTAGCGGCGCCTCAATGTAACCAAAAAGCCAAGTTCCGTAATCCGTTCCGACACTTGGGCCGCTATATCTGCCCTGCAGGCCAAAAAGCGGTGGCGAACCCGCCGGCACATACCAATCATCCAACTGCTCACCAAAATAAGGACTGGATGGAAAGGCGTCGAAATTTGTCAGTGTGGATACACTTTCACGAAATGCCGTAGGCTCCGAAGCGTCGGAGTCACCATCATACACAAGCTGCCAGGCAGATCCTGCCCGGCTTTTTGGCGCGAAGGCAATCACCAGCAACAACGAAAGCAACAGGCCGCGATGAAATTTGGTTTTCATTAAAGATTAGGATTATATGAATGCAAGTGGATAGTGGTCAGAGTTACAGTCGCTCATTCTTGGCGGACCCAACCAGGCATGACATAGTTGTCGATATAATAAGTCTGGTTCCATTCGCGGTGCCATTTTAGCCCCCACAGATCCTTGATTTTGATGGCGCTTGCTGAACCATCGTAGAACACGATCTGGGTTCGCTTGCCAGAGCCATGCCGAGGAGCAGTGAAATGCTCCATCTCACGGCCTGCGTCTGCTGAGGATACCCCCGGTTGAGCTGACGCCGCATAAGTTTCCGGACCACCTTCCCAGTATGGGCCGCCGCCACGCCACATGCTGTCCAGCATCAAAGGCGTTTGAGTGGGTAGCGGTGTGGCGCTTAACTTGCCCCAATGGTCTTGCCAAACCCGGCCCTGAATATCGACCTGAGTGTTATACATCCATAGGTTGGCTCCATAGCTGCCTGGTTCACCATTTTCGTATTCATCGGAGGTGGACGTGCCGCCGGAGTTCTGAATCGGGAATAGAAAAGCAAGAGTCAAGCCGCCAAATCCGCCCAGACCGGCCGGCGTACCGAAATTGTAATTTGTTGAACTGGCAGTCGGGCACAGGACGATGCCATGGCGTTGGTTTGGGCTTAACTCCAGCGCATTAAACCAATTCGCGCGGGCGTTCTCGTCGATGGTGCCGTCGGGATTTGCCCCGCTTGGAAAAGAGTCTTTATAGTCCCCGCAATAGAGATTCCAAACCACTCCCCACTGGTGCAGGTTGGATGTGCAGTTAATCGCTTTCGCTTGGTCCTTTGCTTTCGCCAACGCGGGCAAGAGAAGGGCTGCCAGGATGGCGATGACGGCGATGACAACCAAAAGTTCGATCAAGGTGAAACCGCGATGCAATGGTGAGGACTCCCGTTCCGAGCGGAACAGGCCTTTGACTGAATTTATACTTTTCATAAGGCGCGTTAAATGATCCGGCCCAGCGTGGCCTCAAAAACACACTCGTGTTCCTGAGTCTGGTCTGTTTTACGCGCCTTCGGTGAGGTAGCTGACCACCCGTTGGTGGCCGGTTGCACTGATTTCGGCTTTGATGGAGCCGCAATCAATACGCACTAACTCTATAGACATAATAGAGATATGTCAACAGATTATTTTCAATTTGTACTACGTTGCATATAAACAACTTGCATCATGTTGCCAATGGTCGACGAAAACTTATTCAGCGAGTTTTGCTCCATTTGGGGCACGGGAATGTACGCTTCCGCATCGTTCTTGCGACCGCCTTCGCCCAAGATTCACTCATGCTGGCCCGTGTCTTGTCCGTCGCCGTCAATGGCATCGAAGCCTTCCCCGTGGAGGTGGAAGTCAATTCCGGCTGGGGAGATACGACGGCGGTCATCGTCGGCCAGCCGGATGCGGTGGTGAAGGCATCGCGCAATCGCGTCTCGGCGGCGTTGACCAATTTCGGGTTCAAATTCCCATGGGCCGCACTTCATTCAAATTGAAACTCAAGCATGAGGTGAACCCTCAAGAAAAGTGGGTTCGTGGCGACGGAGCATTGTGGAATCCAGCCTTTTTCACGCGGCAGAAGTGAACCTCTGAAGCACAATTTAGCCAAGCTCGCCTGGATAATTGATGTGTTCTCAGTGTTCATGGTGATTAACCACTGTCCACAATCTAGCTCTCCCCACGCGGATCAAAGGCATCTCGCAGGCCGTCGCCGACGAAGGTCAGGGCGAGCAGCGTCAGCGCCAGCACCGCGCCGGGAAAGACGATCAGCCACCAGTAAATCCGAATCGGATTGATTTGCTCGGCGCCGCTGGCCATGAGCGAGCCCAGACTGGCCTGCGGCGGCTGGATGCCCAACCCCAAGTAACTCAGAAACGATTCGTAGAGAATGATCGAGGGAATCATCAGCGTCAAATATACGATGATCACTCCGTACACGTTGGGCAGAATGTGCCGCCGAACGATCCGCGCGTGGCTTGCCCCCAGCACCAGGCTGGCGTCGATGAACGGGCGGCGCCGCAATGATAGGACCTGGCCGCGCACGATCCGCGCCATGGTCAGCCACGAGACGGCTCCGAGGCCCACGAACAAGCCCGCCATTTGCAGCAACTGGGCGTGCCGCTCGGAAAGGCCGTGCGGGCCGGCCTGCCATTTCTCCAGCTTGGCGTTAATGGCCGTGACCAGGACGATGACAAAGACAACCGTCGGCATCGCATAGAGCACATCGACAAAACGCATCATCACACTGTCCCACCGCCCGCCGCCGTAACCGGCCACCGCGCCCCACAGCACGCCGATGACCAGACTGACAGCGGCCCCCACCAAACCGACCAGCAGCGAAATCCGCGCGCCGTGGCACACGCGGCTTAGGAGATCGCGCCCGTGCGCATCCGTGCCGAACCAATGTTCCCAACTGGGCGGCGCGAAGGGCGTGTCGGAAATGGAGTCCGGCAGGTGCGTCATGGCTTTGGGCAGGACCGTGGCGGCCGGGGCCAGCTTGCCCAGCGGCCAGAGCAAAACCAGCGCGATCAAGACGAGCAGCACCAGCAGCGCCGCGGCGGCCCCGCGATTGCGGCGAAATCGCCGCCACGCTCTTTGGTTAGGGCTGAGATGGAGTCGCTCATTCATAACGCACGCGCGGGTCCAGCAGGCAGTGCGTGAAATCCACCGCCAGATTCAACACCAGCAGCACCACGGCGTAGAGCAAGACCAAGCCGACGACCATGGTGTAGTCGGCATTGAGCGAGCTGTTCACCATGGAGACGCCGAGGCCCGGAATTTGAAACAAATTCTCGACCACAAACGTCCCTGTCAACAAATCCGCCAGCATCGGTCCCGAATAAGAGAGTACCGGCAGCACCGCCAGGCGAAAGGCGTGCTTGAGGAGAATCGACGTTTCGCTCAATCCCTTGGCGCGCGCGGTGGTGATGAACTCGGAGTGAAGCGTGGCCAGCATGCCCTCGTGCATCAACCGCGCCACGCGGCCCGCAAAATAGAGGCCCAAGGTCAGCGTCGGCAGAATGACGTGCCACGGCGAGGCCCACAGCGCGACCGGGAACCAGCGCCATTTGATGGCAAAGAGCATGATGAGCATCGGCCCGAGGACCAGACTCGGAACGCATATCACCACCGCGGCGGCCAAACTTCCCAGGTAATCCTGCCATCGCGCCTTGTGGACCGCGGTGAAAAATCCCAGCGGCAGCCCGACACCCATGGAGAAGCAAAAAGCCAGCACACCGAGGCTCAACGAAACCGGCAGCCCGGCCGCGATGATGTCGGTGACCGAGTGGTTGCGGTATTTCATGGACGGCCCGAAGTCGCCGTGGAGAAGGCCGTTGAGATAGCGCCCATACTGTTTAAGGATTGGCTCGTCAAGATGGTACTTGGCCAGCAGATGATGCTCGATTTCGGGCGAGGCTGGCGTGCGCTCGCGATCAAACGGCCCGCCGGGCATGGCGTGGACCAGCAAGAAAGCCAGGAAGCTGATCAACCACAGCAACGGAATGAGAAACAAAATGCGCTTGATGAAATACATGGCGCCGTCAGTCCTTTTCCCCTCCGATTTTCCAAATGGCGTTGAGCGGATGATCGTCGAGAATATTGGGATAAATGCCCTTGATCCGTGCCGGATTGTAGTAATTGAAGCCCACGTAAAAATAGATCGGGATGATGGGCGTTTGCTCGCGCACCAGGATGGTTTCCGCCTCCCGCAGCAGCGCGGCGCGCCGGGTCAAATCGACCTGGTTGTTGGCCTCGTCCATCAAGGCGTCGTAGCGGGCGTTTTTCCAACCCGTGCGGTTGTTGCCGTTGTCGCCGCGGAACAAATCCAGAAAGGTGTTCGGATCGTTATAATCTCCGATCCACGTGCTGCGGCTCAAGTCGTAGTCGCGATTCTTCTGCGCGGCTTGATATACCTGCTTCTCCATTTGCTTCAGTTCGATGTCGATCCCCAATTGCTTCGACCACATCTCCTTCAGTTCCACCGCAACTTTCTCGTGGATCTTTTCGCCCCCGCTGGCGGCGTCGAACAAATAGCTGCAATGGGGAAAGCCCTTGCCGTCCGGGTAGCCCGCTTGCGCCAGCAGGCGCCGCGCCAGCGCGGGGTCGTAGCCAAGCCCCGCGGCCTGCTGGTAATTGGCCGTGCCGTCGGGCACCAGATGATCGGCCACCGGCTCGCCCCCGCGCAGGACCTTTTCCACCAACCGGCGTTTGTCAATGGTCAGCGCCAGCGCCTGGCGCACGCGGGTGTCATTGAGGGGCGGGCGCGTCGTGTTGCAGCGCAGGAAATAAGTGCCTTGATAGGGGAAGGTGTGGTAATCGGGCCGCCGCGAGAGCACGTCCAGCAATTCATTGGGAATGTTCTCACGGTCCCAGATAACGTCGGCCCCGCCCGTCTGGTAAAGGTTCAGGGCGGTGTTGGGGGCACTGATCGGCAGGCAATCCACCACCGCGCTACGCGTGTGGGCGGCGTCCCAATAAAAAGGATTCTTGACCAGCCGGATTTTGTTGTTAAGCCGCCACTCCTGCAAAAGGTACGGACCGCTGGTCGGCAGTGGCCTGGCCCGCATCCAATCCTCGCCGTATTTCTCGATGACTTGGCGCGGCACGACCGCCAGTGTCTGGAAAGCGCAAAGGTCCAGGAAAAAGGCCGTGGGGTGATTCAGTTCCACGCGCACGGTGCGCGCATCCAGGGCCTGCGCGCCGACCAGCGACGGGTCTTGGATTTTTCCGCTGTTGTAGGCCTCGCCGTTTTTGATGTAGAAGAGCTGGCCGGCATATTCGGAGGCCGTGCGCGGATCAAGCACGCGCAGCCACGAATAGATCACGTCCCCGGCGGTGATCGGTTGGCCCGGCGCCCACGATAGATTCTCGCGCAGATGAAAAGTATAGACGCAGCCGTCAGGCGACATCTCCCAGCTTTCGGCCAGGCCGGGAATGGGACGCGCGGTGACGGGATCGTTGCGGGCCAAGCCTTCGAAGAGGGCGCCGATGACGCGCAAATCTTCCAGACCCGTGCCCAGGGCCGGGTCCAGCGTTTCCGGGTCCGGGCCGTTGATGATGACAAGGTCGGCCTTGGGTTCGCCCCCGGTGCAACCGGCCAGCAGCAACATCAACCCCGGCCAAAGGGCCAAAAGACGAAGCCCCGCCCCAGGAGGTTGTTCCCGGCTGCGCGACGCCATGCTCATGGCCGATTATCTATTTGTATTGACTGTGGTGCCCGGGGCCGGGCCGGCGTTGGAGGTGGCCGCGGGCGCGAGGTTCGACAACTGCAACAACCCGCTATCAGGCGGCGCGGCACCGGGGGCCGTTGCCGGCGGAGCGGACGGGGCCAGGGGCGCGCCGACGACTTGGCTCAGCTTTTTCGCCAGCGACACCGCGCTGCTCTCGGGCTTATACGCGTCCATCCACGCCATCAAAAGGGCCAGCACAAAAAACACGCCGGCGACATACTTGGTAATCTTGGTCAGCACGTTGCCCGACCCCGCCCCGAAAAGAGCGTCCGTGGCGGCGCCGCCAAAAGCTGTGCCGCCCATGCCCGCCTCTTTCTTGGGCAACTGCAGCAGCACCAGAAAGACCAGCAGGACGCAGTCCAGAAACATCAAAACGCCTAAAAAATACAGTAGGAATGTCATAATTTCTTTTTAAATCGAGTTCTTGATTATATCAGAAAAACTGCGCGTGTCCAGCGATGCTCCGCCCACCAGCGCCCCATCGACATCCGGCTGCTCCATCAATTCGCGGGCGTTGGACGGTTTGACGCTGCCACCGTACTGAAGGCGCACGCGCTTGGCCACCGTCTCGCCAAAGATTCCCCCCAGCAAGGAACGGATGAAGGCATGCGCGGCCTGTGCCTGGCCGGTGGTCGCGGTGCGGCCTGTGCCGATGGCCCAGATCGGCTCGTAGGCGACGACCGTTTCATCCATTTGTTCCGGCTTCAATCCGGCCAGGCTGCCGCGAATCTGTGTTTCCAGGACTTTTTCCATCTGGCCGCCTTCCCGTTCCGCCAGCGTTTCGCCGACGCAGACAATGGGCCGCAACGAGGCGGCATGGGCGGCGTGCGCTTTTTTGGCAATCAACTCGTCGCTTTCTTTCTGGTGATGGCGCCGTTCGGAATGGCCCAGGATGACGTAGCGGACGGAAAATTCCTTCAGCATGCCGGCGGCGATTTCGCCGGTGAAAGCGCCGTAGTTGTGCTCGCTCATGTTTTGCGCGCCCAAACGGATGTTGCTCTCCAGCACGGCCTTGGCCACAAAGGCCAGGGCGGTGAAGGGCGGGCACACCACGACATCGACTTCCTTGACGTTGGCCAAATCCCGTTTCAGGCTCTTTACCAAGGCCAGGGCCTCGGCCGCAGTCTTGTTCATCTTCCAATTGCCGGCGATAATGAGTTTTCGTTCCTTGTTCATGGAGATTTGTCGGAGAGCGCCGCCACGCCGGGAAGGACGCGGCCCTCCAGAAATTCCAGGCTGGCCCCGCCACCGGTGCTCATAAAAGTGACCTTGTCGCCCAAGCCGGCTTGGTTGAGCGCCTTGACGCTGTCGCCGCCGCCGATGATGCTCTTGGCTCCGTTGCGGGCGGTCGCTTCGGCCACGGCCCGGGCGACGGCATTGGTGCCCTCGGCAAAGCGCGCGTCCTCGAACATGCCCATCGGGCCGTTCCAAATAATCGTGTTGGCCTTGAGGATGATTTCGCAGTACCGCCGGGCCGTCTCCGGTCCAATGTCCAATCCTTCCGCCTCGGCAGGAATATCCGGCCCTTGGTTGGTCTGCGGGTTTTGAATCTCGATGATCGGCTTGCCTTTCTTGTTGAGTTTGCCGGTGTCCACGGGCGTGCCGATGATATTGTCCGATGGCAGCAGGAACTGGACGTGGCGCGCCTTGGCCTTGTCCATGGCGGCGCGGGCCACGTCCTGTTTGTCCGGTTCGGACAAGGATTTGCCGACTTTGAAGCCCTGCGCCAGTTTGAAGGTGTAAGCCATCGCGCCGCCAATTAGAATCGTGTCCGCCAATTCCAGCAGCCGGTCGATGACTTTGATTTTATCCGAAACTTTCGCGCCGCCGAGGATGACCACGAAGGGGCGCGCCGGTTTCTCCAATTCCCGTCCCAGGAATTGCAATTCCCGCTCCATGAGCAGGCCCGCCGCGCACTGGCCGCCGCGCCGGGCGATGACGCGTGGCACCCCTTCCGTCGAGGCATGGGCGCGATGGGCGGCGCCGAAGGCGTCATTGACATAAAGATCGGCCAGGCGCGCCAGTTTTTCCGCGAAAGCCGGATCATTGGCTTCCTCCTCATTGTAATAGCGAACGTTTTCCAGCAGCAAAATGTCACCCGGCTTGAGCGCGGCCACCGCTTTTTCCGCCGGATCGCCGATGCAATCCTCGGCAAAGGCCACCGGGCGGCCAATCATTTCGGAAAGCTTATTCGCCACCGGGCGAAGGGACATGGAGGGTTCGCGCTTGCCTTTGGGGCGGCCGAGGTGGGCGGCGAGGATGATTTTGGCCCCTTTTGCCGTCAGCATGAGCAAGGTTGGGAGGGTCTCCTTGATGCGAGTCGTATCATTGATGATCATTTTTCCGTCCTTCTCCTCCATCGGGACGTTGTAATCCACGCGCACCAGGACGCGCTGGCTTTTGACGTTCAGGTCATTGACACTCAATTTGTTCATGCTGGGGCCAAGGCTAACCGGGTTGGTAAATGGAATTCAACAGCGAATCCAAACCACTTTTTGGCGAAGGATGCCCCAATTGGGCCTGCAACTGGCGCCTGGCCCAGCGGAACAAATAGAGGTAAAAGAGTAGAAGGACAATTTGCGGGATTTCCAAAACCAGAACATGAGCGAACAGAAAGGGCGAAGCACTGAATGGGGGGGTGGCATAAAAGCCAATCGGAACAATTCTGCGGATGACAAATGGTCCAAACATCCCAATAAGATAAGGCGCGGCTTTGGCCAGGATGACGGTGCGAACAATGGCCCTGGCTTGCGACCGCTCAGTCCAACCGCACCACATCCCAACCCACACCAGCGCCACAATGCCAGCGATTGTGCTCACGCAAGAAATCACCTGCGAAGAGAGGGCGTAGAGGGTGTGCCCATCCCACCGTTGATACAAGAGATTTCCCAGCAGGAGCACCACCACCGATGGCGCCGCCAGTGCCACCGTCGGCCACCAGAACACATTTTTGAGCCATTGCCATTGGCTGGCGGCAATGTTGGCCGCTCCCTCCGGAGTGGTCATGAGCAGTTCCAATTCGCCGCCGCGCCGGCTCTCGACAAAAAACCGGCTGGCCACCCACGCGAACAGACCGCCCTGCACAATGGTAAAAGCCAGGTGGATCCCCCACATGGAATAATATCCCCACATGCCGCGGCCGAGTAATCTGGGAAAAAGCAAACCGATGTAAAAAGGCGCTCCCAGCAGCGCCCCCGCCCAAACCACTATCCTGACTCCTCTCCGGCGGCGCATCAACCAGGCCAGCGGCGCTTCGCCCTCCGCCAGCGGCTTGAGCCCTCGAAATGTGATCTTGATGTCGGCGAACATAAACTCCGGCCGCGCTTTGCGCCCCGCAGCGAGGCTGGCGTAACGAGGCGGCGATTCATCCTCCTCGCGCAACGCGCGCCGCAATCGAACGCCCGCGCCGAGCACCAGGAGCCATGAGATGGCGTGGATGACCACGATGGAAATCCAGTAGGCCCCGGCGGACTTTCGATAGGTGATGTCGTCCGCCGCCGCGAGCGCGCTCAGCGGCCCCGGCCAGGAGACATACAGGGGCGAGAAACGCGGGAATAACGCTCCCAGCAAAAGTGGACCAAAAACGACGACCAACAACACCAAGGCGGCCGAACGCGCACAGGACCACCATCCCCGCCCACGGGCCGAGGCCCACAGCCCGGCCGCCAGCGAGAGAATCATCGTGTCAAATAAAGCGAGCACTTTGCGGACGGCCTCGCCGCCGCTGACGCCGCCGGTGAGGATCGGGACGATGAGCACGGGCACCCCGGCGGCCAGCGCGCACAAGCCGGCCAGGCCCGCCGCCCCGAAATTGCCCAGCAGCACGTCCAACACCCTGACGCGAGTCAAAAATAATAAACCAAGCGTCCCCTCGCGCCGCTCGCGGCTGATGCCGTCCACGGTCAGAAAGCCGGAGAAGCAGCAGAGGATGAACGCGGCGATGACCAGGCCGTTAAAGGCGAACGCACCCTTTTCCGCCTGGGTGGAACTCATGCCGGTGAACATCGTCAGCGCGGGCAGGCACACCAGGATTCCGCCCAGCGCGGCGGCAAAGCGCGCCCAATAACACGCCGGGCTGCGGGCCCGGACGCGCAATTCGCGCTCGACCAGAGGCAGAATCGTCATGCCTTATAAACGGTGGTCCAGTCCCGACGGGCGGCTGGGGAAAGGGCTCGGCGCCATTAAATATAATACATCTTCCCCTTCTCGACGGTCGATTCGAGCAACTGCTGGAAGGTGATCGCGTCGGCCGCATTGTTGATGGTTTCGTGCAACTGGCGCCAGGCCTGGCGCAATGCGGGCGGGCTTTGCGAGTCGCCCAACGCTGGCGAGTCGAAGATTTCCCCGTGGACGCTGCGCAGGACGTCGCCAAAAGTGATCTCGGCCGGCGCGCGGCCCAGCAAATAGCCGCCTTCCTTGCCGCGCTGGCTCTTGACGATGTGGGCCGACTTGAGTTCGATGAGGATTTGGACGAGGTAATTGTGGGGAATGCCCTGGGCGGAGGCCATTTCCTCCACGGGGCGCGGGACGCCGTCCTGGTAATGTTGACAGAGCCAGAGAACGGCGCGGGCCGCATAATCACTTTTGACAGAAAGTTTCACGCCAAAATCGCGGATTCGGGGCGTTCCCCCAAAATCCAGCGCGCTCATAGACTCACAAGCCGACGCCGGCCACAAGGAGATTTTGATTTACGTTTGCGGGTGACTTCATTGTGATGATTCTGGACTTGACTAAAATCAGTTGGCGGATGAATTCAACGAGTCGTGACGAGAGATAAAATTCAGACGGCTATCAACGAAGGCATTCCTTTTTTAATTAGAATGGCCGCCGGAGAAAAATATGAAGTTGTCGATCGATACAGCATTGCGCTTGGTAAAACTACTGTCATCGTCGTGGGTAAAGACGACATGCCGCACATCCTTCCGCTATTGACAATGACTGGCATCAGCTATTTGAAATCGGCGAAGAGCTGAATTCGATAAAACGATCCAAACCAACCCTTTTAAAACAAATCTCGAAGCAGCAAAATGAGCTAATGCTCGATTTCTGCGGCGAATTGAGCATTCTTGTTGCATGGCGAAACCGCATCTTGCGTTGAAGATCGCGGCGGCGGTGCTTGCCGCCGGCGCGGCGGTGTGGATGGTTCGCCATTTCTCCGAACCGTCGTATCAGGGAAAACTGCTGAGCGTCTGGCTCGATGAGGCCTGGCGTAACGGAGATACCAGTTGGATCGAGATTGGGATTGGCAGCCGTGGGCGCGATTCATAACCCGCGCAGGCGGTCCTTGCCATTGGGCCCCGCGGGCTTCCGCTGTTACTCAGCCTGGTTCGCGCCAAGGACACACCGTTAAGGAAGAAACTCCGCGATTTTGCGCAAAACCACAGATGGATTCCGATTGACCGACGCGATCCAGACTATCTCTGCGAGCTGGGTAGCTATGGATTCTGGGTCCTTGGTCCTGCCGCCAAATCTGCCGTGCCGCAGCTTATGGCGTCGCTCGAGGACGATAATGCCCAAGTCAGGGCAGCCGCCGCTTCCGCCCTTTCATTCATCGGTCCGGCTGACATTGCGGCGCTGCCTGCGTTGGAGAAGCGCCTGAATGCGCTTTGTCGAACGAACTCATCGGCCGACGATTGGCAAATGGAGGCTTACTTCGTGCTGCATGCCGTGGGCGAAATGGGTCCAGCGGCGCGGCCGGCCCTCCCCCAAATCACTTTGCTCTCGCAACCACCATCGGGCGCAATTGCATCGGCAAAAGCCGCTCGCATCAAGATCAGCGGAGAGGGACTTGATTCAGCCATTGGCCTTTAAAAAACCCATCGGACATTACGGAATGGCGTCTGGCCTGCGAGGTTGCGGGTGAGTTGGGCACAAACGCGGCGCCAGCCGTTCCGTTGCTGCTGGCGAACTTGCAAAACACCAACCAACTAACCCAGGCCCTTGCGCTTGGCGCGCTGGCCGGAATTCACGCGCACCCGGATTTGTGTCTTCCGGCAATGACCCAATTTCTTTCATCATCAAACTACTTGGCGCGCCTGCCCGCCCTTCTGGGCATCTCCGCCTTCGGCCGCGCCGCCACCCAATGGGTGTCAATATCGCAGATCACGCGCTGCTTGACGGATCCCGATGAACTGACGCGCATAGAGGCGACGAACGCGTTGCACCGACTTTTTCCGGAGGCGGCTGCGAAACTGAGCGTAAAGTAGAAAGTTAGAAATTGCGCCAGCGCCAACTCGCCCGCAATACTGCACCGAAAATCGAGTGTTCTTCTCGACCGGCGCAGCAAAATAAGCGAGCCAGGGCCGAGCAGCGAGCCTTCGGGACGCACCAAACGCATTCCAAACGCAATTCCCTAGCGGCGCATCATGGCGGAGGGCGGATCGGTTGACCAGAGATCAACCGCGCTCGACCAAGACCCGTGAACCGCGAATCGGAACTGGAACGGCCATCCCAAGTTGGACGCAGCGATTTGTTAGGCATCATTTTTGTGGCTTGGTAATAACCTCTGATGTTTTGTTCGTTGTTGTCTCCGATTTAGGCATTGTAACTCCGGGCATAAAAAAAGCATTCGCGCTTTTGGCGGCCTCCATACTGGGATAGAGCCAGCAAGCCAGGGCAAAATGCGGCGTCTTGTAATCAGGGGAGCGTTCGTATTCGGCTGTCGTTACCTGAAGGTTTGTCACTGGAATCCACGCCGACGTCGGAATCTGTGCGCGGTCCGTCCAGAAATAAATCATACACCTGTCTCTTGTCCCCGCTATCACTACTGCCGCAGCTTGGTAGTTCGTAAGATCGCGAATCTTCCCCATTGGAATCAAAACGAAATCTATTGTGCCGCCGAAATCATTAGGGACAGACCTGACCAACTCCCAATCACGGTGTGGCTGGGTAGAAGAATGCGAAGAGTCCAAATTCGTAACCCCGGCAGAAACCAGCAGAGTCCCCAGAATAAAAACCAACCATGACAAGTGAACGATTTTCATCCGGCCAGCATGGCCGCTTGGCGGCGAGAATCGACCTTTTTCCATAATCATAAGCAGCGAGGTAAAACGAGCAGAACCGGAAAGCGAGCCATTTAGCTCGCCGGTTCTGCGGCCGAAGGTTCGTTGGGCTTGGATTTGGCCTTTTTGTTTTTATCCTCTTTCCCGGCAATGGCGGCGTGGTCTTTAAGCCGGTAACTCCGCCCGGCAATGGCAATGGTCTGGGCGTGGTGCAGGAAACGGTCCAGGATCGCGCCCGCCGTCGGCACGTCGCCCAATAGTTTGCCCCACTCCTCAAGGGGCCGGTTGCTGGTCATGATAGTGGACCGGTTTTCATACCGGCGCATGATCACCTCAAAAAGATGCTCGCCGGAGTTCTTGGGCAGTTGCTGGTCACGGGATGTTTGCCAGCCAGGGCCAACAGGCCATGCAATACTCGCGTGCCGACGGGGCCGCGTTGTTGAATCATCGCTTCGGCCCACGTCCCGTTGTGTTTGCCGAATCAGCCGGGACCTGTCCAACAGGTAATCCAGATTGCGGTGAATGACGTGCCGATACGGCGAATGCTGGTGCAGCGGGTCGGTGGTAAATTTGCCCGGTTCGGCCAATGCGTGCAGTGCGATTTGTTCCCGGCGCTGGTTGAAGACACGAACCAATCTTGACTCCCAGCGCACCCACTGTCGAACCGTGACTAAAGCGCCAACGGCAATGGAAGCAGTTCATCCCCGGCGGTGGGATCACCAAGCTCTTCAGGTGTCAGCCTCCAAGGCCGCCTCGGTTCATCGCGGCTGGCTCAAGCGCCTTTGGACCAATTCGGGCAAGTACTTCAACGGCACCGAACCGCACGAAACCACCGCTTCGTGATAACGGCCAATGCTGAATTCTTCCCCCAACTCCCGCTCTGTTTTCTGCCGCAGCCGGTAATGCCCCATGCGGCCCACAAAATAAGTGCTCAACTGCGTCGAGCTTTGCTTGGCCCGGATGATTTTCAGCCGCGCCTCGCCTTCGGACTGGAAGCAATCCTCGACCAGCATTTTCATCGCCTCCTCGTCGGTCAGGTTGTCGCAGTGCATTTTGTGGTCCAGGATGGCGTTGGCCACCGCGCGCAAATAAAACTTCAACTGCATCAGGCGCAGCCGCAAATCGCCGCTCCCGTAGCCCATATCCAGCATGTTCTGCTCGCCATAGACGGCCCACCCTTCGACATACGCGCCGGATTGATAGACCTTCCGAATCAGCGAAGGCACGCCCGCCGCATAAGCCAATTGCACGTAGTGGCCCGGATAGGCCTCGTGAATAGTCAATATTTGCAGCATGTGATGGTTGTATTCCTCCAGGAAACTCTCCACCCGCTTGGCGTCCCAATCCGAGGGCGGCGGACTGACCGCGTAAAAACTGGCCGCCTCCGCGTCCAATGGCGGCGCGTTGTCCATGTAGGCCGCGGAATTGCCCCGGCGAAACTCGGGCATCTCGATCACCTGGCAACGGTCCGGCTCGGGCAGGCGCAGCACGTCGTGCTCGCGGATGAATTTCTTGATGTTCTCGACCGTGGCGCGCGCGTCGCCGACCAACTCCTCCGGTTTGCCGTGCTCCTGATCGACGGCGTCGATAACCTTCGTGATCGTCTCCCGCCGGCCCGCCGGGTCGTCCGGCGGCAGCGGTTTTGGCGGGAAGTATTGGCTCCAAAGCTGGCGCGCGATGACATACAAATCGCGTTGCACCCGGGCGAACTCCGCCTCCGCGTCCGCCAGCACTTCGTCCGCCGTCACGCCCGCGTCCAGCACCAGGTCCAGCTTGCGCGAAAACTTCTCCCGTCCCAAGCGCCACTCCCCTGTCGCGCGCGCCATTAGATCGCCCTCCAGGAATTGCTGGTAGGACTTCAAGTCGGCCGCGATTGGCGCGGCGGCGGCCTTCAGCTTGTCCAGTTGCGGTGTTTCACCGGCGGATTGGAATATCTCCGTTTCGAAAAAGGAGATGGCGCCGCGGTTTTGCAGGATGGCCGTCTCCAGGATCGGTTTCGGCGGGTGCGTCAAGGTTTGGCGCGCGATGGCGATCACGCCGGGAATCCGCCACATGCGCTCCAGGCAATGCGCGATGTTGGTTTCCTTCGGCAGAGTCGATTGCACCAGAAGCTGATAGACGCTGTCGTTGATATAAGCGCCGTAAGTGCGCGGGTCCTCCTCGAAAGGGTGCGTGTTTTCCGTCAACCATATTCCCGTTTGCAATTCGTGCTGGAAAATCTCGAAATCAATCTGCCCGTCGCGCGTCAATTTGGCGAAATCCACCTCCTGCGCCAGGCGCGAGAGGGTGGCGCGGTCGAGCTCGAGCCAGCGTGCGCGCGCCGCCGCCGAAACGTCCTCCAGCAGGCCGTCAAAGCGATGGTCGCCGAGGCCTGTGGCATCGGTCGGTTGCTGGCGGAAATGCTCCTCCAGATACTGTTTGAAAAAGGCCTGTAATTTCGCATCCGCCTCTTGCGCTTGCAGCGCCGGGGAATGCGTGGCCAGGGTGGCGAAGGTGATTCCAATCATGGTCCAATTGCGCAAATTCATATTCGATACTGCTCGCCCGCTATAAGAAACAAAACGGGTTTCGTAAGCGATGGAAAACTGTCACCGTTGCAGGAATTCGGCCCTTCCCACGTGGTCTGCCTGTTTTCGGCAGAGATTTGAGCCTTTTTTCGTTTCCGAGCCGTTCGGTCTCGCATTGCGAAGGAATGCGGACAAAAGGGCCTTGGCCAAAAAATCCGCCAAACCGGCCAATATTTCCTTGTATGTCATTCCTGGCAATGATAGAGTTCGCCCACAAAAATAAGGTTTATGCTTCTCATTAGAGAGGCTGATTCAAAATGAGTCGGATGACAAAAACAAAGAACCCATCGGCGGCGGACGTGCTGTCGCGTCCCGATCGCGGGTTTAAGGCGGCGTTCACGTTGATTGAGTTGCTGGTCGTCATCGCGATTATCGCCATCCTGGCGGCGTTGCTTCTGCCCGCTTTGAGCAAAGCCAAGGATCAAGCCTTCAAAACCGAATGCACCAGCAATCTCAAGCAATGGGGTGACGCGTTGGTCATGTACGCGGGCGATAATCGCAATTATTTCCCGGACAATTCCCGGGGGGTGGACCTGAGTTGGATGTCCCCGTTGATCGTGAGTAACTTTTACCCCAGCTATCTGACGCGAGACCATCCGGGCACGGTCAAGACGCCCCGCGCCTTGACCGACGTGCTCTTTTGTCCGACGGATCAATGGCATCGACTCGCCGAAGATGAGTCCACCACTGATTTGGATCCAACCCTGCCCCAGTTGGTCGGCTACTTCTACCTGCCGGGGCGCACAGATCCTGCCAGCGACGGCTGGAGCTACTCCGAACCTTGGCCCCAGTTGTCCGGCTGGGCGACACGCCAGAAAATGGGGGGAAATTACCATCTGGCCCCTGTCATGAGTGATCGGTTGCAGGGTACTGGAACATGGAGTGCCACCGCCAATAAAGGATCTGACATCCAATGGAGGGATAGCGACAATAATATAACGGTTGCCAGCGCCAACCATCCCGATACCAGCCACGGAGACGTGCCGACAGGGGGCAATTTTCTCTTTGAAGACGGGCATGTTACATGGTACCCCTTCAACGTGAACAACGCGCGCGGCACGGTTGACATAGGTTGCGCGGAAAGTGGCTGGGTCTGTTTCTACAAATTGCCGGGCATCCCGACTGGCGACTAGCGTTCTGTCCGGTTGGGACTGGATGAAGCCGGGGCGCCGTCCCAAGCCGCTGCATGACACCGCTTGTTTGACTTGGACTAAATAATCGCGCCCTCATATAAAAGCGGAATGAAATCGCTCGTGTGCCTTTTTGCCGCCTTGAGTCTTGGCCTTACCCCCCTGCTGGGCCAGGACACCGAATCACCCCTTAACGCCACGTTGTTGGTCAAGACTCGCCAACCTGGCGCCCTCATCAACCGCAACATTTACGGCCAATTCTCCGAACACCTTGGCCACTGCATCTACGAAGGTGTTTGGGTGGGCGAAGACAGCCCGATTCCGAACACGCGCGGCATTCGCAACGACGTCGTGGCCGCGCTCAAAGCGTTGAAGGTGCCGGTCCTGCGCTGGCCGGGCGGATGTTTTGCCGATGAGTATCATTGGAAGGACGGCATCGGGCCGCGCGACCAGCGGCCCTCCATGATCAACACTCACTGGGGCGGCGTCACCGAGAACAACGCCTTCGGCACCCACGAATTCATGGACTTCTGCGAACAAATCGGCGCCCAACCCTACATCTGCGGCAATCTCGGCAGCGGCACGGTGCAGGAAATGATGGAATGGGTGGAGTACATGACCTCCGGCTCCCAATCCCCCATGGCCGATCTCCGCCGCAAGAATGGCCGCGAGGACCCGTGGAAGGTTCGCTTCTTCGGCGTCGGCAATGAAAGCTGGGGCTGCGGCGGGGACATGCCGCCGGAATTTTACGCCCAGAATTTTCTCCGCTACAACACCTTCGTCAAAGATTATTCCGCCAACCGCGTTTACCGCATCGCCTGCGGCGCCAATGGCACGGATTACAAATGGACGGAGACGCTCATGGCCGCCGCCGGCCGCCATTGCAACGGCCTGTCGCTGCATTATTACTGCGGCACCGGACGCGTGAGCCATTCCGCCACCCAATTCTCCGAGGGCGACTGGATCTACCTGCTAAACAGCGCCTCGCGCATGGAGGAAATCGTCAGCCGCCATGCGCAAATCATGGACCGTTACGACCCGGAAAAAAAAGTGGGCCTGATCGTCGATGAATGGGGAACCTGGCACAACGTGGAGCCGGCGACCAATCCCGGCTTTCTTTACCAGCAAAACACCCTGCGCGACGCGTTGGTCGCGGGCCTGACCTTGAACATCTTCAACCGCCACTGCGACCGCGTGCAAATGGCCAACATCGCCCAACTGGTCAACGTTCTCCAAGCCATGATCCTGACCGACAAGGAGAAGATGATCTTGACACCAACCTATCACGTCTTCGAAATGTATTCCGTCCACCAGAACGCCAGCCTGTTGCCAGCCGATGTCGCCTCGCCCGAATACTCCCTGGACGATCAGGCGATCCCTGCCGTCACGGCCTCGGCTTCGCGCGATAACGGCGGCAAAGTGCATATTTCGCTCACCAATGCCGATCCGCATCACCCAATTAACCTTTCGGGCGTCCTGGACGGAATGGAGGCGACGTCGGTTTCCGGGCGTCTCCTGACCGCGCCCGCGATCTATTCGTACAATTCGTTCACCGCGCCCAACACCGTGCAACCCGCGGTGTTGGAAGGCGCCAAAATTGAGGGCGGCAAACTTTCCGTCACGCTCCCGCCCAAGTCGGTGGTGGTGCTGGAAGTCCAGTGAAGGTCGATCATCGAAAGGCGGCATGCGCCGACTTAACGCGCTACGGTTTGCCGCTCACATGGGGGAGGGCGAACAATTCTGCAATTTCTTGCTGAATCTCCTCCGCTTTCTGTCTGGGATGGGCGGCATTTCTGATCGGCCTTCCCACCACGATGTAGTCCGCTCCTTTGCGAAACGCCTCTTTCACCGTGGTGATTCTCTTCTGATCATCCACCGTTCTATTTTCCACCGGACGAATCCCTGGCGAAACAATCAAGAATTTGTCCCCATGGATTTTCCGCAATTCCTCCACTTCCAAGCCTGACGAAATGACGCCATCACAGCCCATGCTCAAGGCTCGCTTTGCTCTGGATAAGACCAACTCCTTGACGTTGCACTTGAACCCCAAATCCTTCATATCCTTGTCGTCAAGGCTTGTGAGAGCGGTGACAGCCAAAATGTTAATCCCGTTTTTCTCCGAAACCGCGGCTTGCAACATGGCATCATTTCCATGCACCGTGGCGAAGGAGACGCCTCTGTTTTTCAATTGCGCGACGGCCAGCTTGACTGTTTCGGGAACGTCGAAAAATTTGAGGTCAACGAAAACCTTCTTCCCTTTGCCTGTCAACCATTCAATCAATTCATAATAGGCGCCTGCCAAAAACACCTGCAGCCCCAGTTTGTAAACCTGCACAGAGTCGCCCAGAAGCTCGACCAGTCTCCTGGCTTCATCGTGGGTGGGGACGTCCATCGCAAATATCAATCGCTCCCTGGTGGGAATCGCTTTGCTCGATATTGCGCTCACGCTCCTATAGTGCTGGATAATGCGAGGGTTGTCAACCCGCTCCATCCAGCCACTGCCATGTGGCGCAAAGGATTCTTGCCGCCCGGCAAAAACGATGGCTCAATGGCGTGCGTGAGTATCGAAGGTTTTATGCTCCGGGCGCCGCTGCTTCCGCCGCCCTTGGAACCGGGCTTTCGCCCGGCCGCGCTGGCCTGCCGCGCGTTCGCGGCCGAGGCCTCCGTGCCCGTTTGCATCGCTCTGGAACAGGCGGACGGCTCGGTTTTTCATTTCACCAAACACATCCTTCCTCCCCATCACGCGGCGGCCGGATGCAATTTTTTCTACCTGGAACGGCTGCTCAAATTCCTGCTCTGGTCCCGCGGCGGCTTCCGCGTTTATTTTGACGGGCCGCCTGACTTGGGCGCGCGGCTGGAGCGATATTTCAAGGAAACGGCCACGGGCAGATTCGATGCCGACATCATGGGCGAACGGATTTACGAGCGCCCCTTCACGGTCGTCACAACCAAGGACCTCCCGCCGCCGCGCGCCACGACCACGCCGCTGGGCCGCCATTGGAAGGGCTGCCGCATCGGCTTCGACCTGGGGGCCAGCGACCGGAAAGCCGCCGCCGTCCAGGAGGGACGGGCGGTTTTTTCCGAGGAAACGGTCTGGAATCCCGTGCCCCAGGCCGACCCGCAATGGCACTTTGACCAAATCATGGATTCCCTTAAACGGGCGGCGGAACACTTGCCGCGCGTCGATGCCATCGGGGGCAGCGCGGCGGGCGTCTATGTCAATAATCGCGTCCGCGTGGCCTCCCTTTTTCGAGGCGTGCCGGCGCCTCTGTTCCAGACGCGCGTCAATACTCTTTTTCTCGAACTCAAGCGCGCCTGGGGCGGCATTCCGTTCGAAGTGGTCAACGACGGCGAGGTCACGGCCCTGGCCGGCTCGATGGCGCTGGAGCAGGACGCCGTGCTGGGCATCGCCATGGGGTCCAGCCTGGCGGCCGGTTTTGTCACGCCCGAAGGCAACATTACCTCCTGGCTCAATGAACTGGCCTTCGCTCCCGTCGATTACAACCCCGCCGCTCCCGTCGATGAATGGTCCGGCGACCACGGCTGCGGCGCACAGTTTTTTTCGCAGCAATGCCTCGGGCGGTGGTTGCCCGCGGCGGGCCTTGAAACTCCCGCCGGCCTGCCGCTGCCGGAGCAATTGAAGCACGTGCAGGCCCTGATGGAAAAAGGCGACGAACGGGCGGAAAAGATTTATCACACCATCGGCGTCTGTTTCGGTTACGGCGTCGCCCACTACGCCGAGTTCTACGATTTCAAACACATCCTGGTTTTGGGGCGCGTCACTACCGGCCGCGGCGGGGATGTGATTCTGCGTCACGCCAAAGAGGTTTTGCGGGTGGAATTCCCGGAACTGGCCGGCCGCATCGCTTTCCACGTACCGGAGGAGAAGGACAAGCGCCACGGCCAGGCCATTGCCGCCGCCAGCCTGCCCGCGACTTAGGCCTTCACCTTCTCTATGAATCCATATTCAAAATTGGTTTCCGACTTCGCCCGCCTCGTCGCTGAAGGCAAGTCCTTTCCGCTGGGCGGATTTGCCCCCGCTTCGCGTCCCACGCCTGCCGCGGACGCTCCAACGGCGCTGTTTATCGCTCCCCATCCGGACGATGAAACGATCCTCGGCGGCCTGGCTCTGCGCCTGTTGCGCCAGGCGAAATGGAAGGTGATCGACGTCGCCGTCACACTCGGCAGTCTCAAGGGGCGCAAAGCCGGGCGCTGGCAGGAATTGCGTAATGCCTGCCAATTCCTCGGCTTCGGCCTGGAACCAACCGCGCCCGACGGTTTGGATGGCGTCCGCCCCGCCACGCGCGCGAATGACCCCGCGGCTTGGTCGCGGATGGTGGGCGTCCTCTCCGCGCTGCTGGAGAAACACCGCCCCAGCGTGATTTTTTTCCCGCACGAATTGGATTGGAACGGAACGCACGTCGGTGTGCATTTTCTGGCGCTGGACGCCCTGAAAGCAACGCCCGCTCTCCCATGCCACCTTGTCGAAACGGAGTTTTGGGGCCAGATGCAAACGCCCAATCTCATGGTCGAATACACCGCTGAAGATGTGGCGGATTTGGTGGCGGCGACCTCCTTTCACATCGGGGAAGTCCAGCGCAATCCCTATCACGTCTTGATTCCGGCCTGGATGATGGACAACGTGCGGCGCGGGGCGGAATTGGTAGGCGGCCAGGGCGGGGCCGCGCCGGCTTTCCTTTTCGCGCAACTCTTCCGCCTGCGCCGCTGGACCGGCAGTCAAGTGGAAAATTGCTTCGCCGGCGGCCGCTTCCTCCCGGCCTCCGAGAATCCGGCGGACTTGTTCAAGCTGTGAACACTATGGGCGCTTGGGCACCGCTTTCGGTTTGTTTTGTTCGGCTTCGTAAGCCTGCACTTCTTCGTCGGTGGCGGGGCGGGGCCAGACCCAGTCCCGTCCGTTGAGAAAATACAGCCTCTTCTCTTTTTCGGGCGTTGGGTCGCCTCCATTATCCACGCCGTCCTCGCCCACGGAGTAGAGGAGATAGGTGCCGTCGGGATTGAGCCGGTAACGAAGGTCGTGGCCATCCATGCAATCAACCGGAACCGCCTGCACGAACTCCGGCGCCAAGTTGGCCAAAGCCGCCGGGTATGCGTGATGAGTGAGACGATATCGCTCCAAGGCGATGGCTGTGGTCACCAAGTTGGCCACCGTTTGCGCGCGCAAGGCCTGGCTGACGAATGATTCGGTGATTCCGATTTCTGATCCCAACAAATCAAAATTTGGCGCAATCATCTGAGTAAGGAAGCCGCCCGCATTCTGGTCCTTAAGCAAGGCGAGAAACGAGTGGCGCTTTTGGGCCTCACGCGTGGCCTCAATCATGGTTTGCATGAATTCCAAATAGTGCTGTTCATCCTGATAAGACCAAATCCACCGCCAACCCCAGTAGCGGGGATATTCCGTGAGAAGTTCCCTTGCTCCGGTGCGTGTATTCAGCAAAAAATCGTTCCAGATTTCGGGTTTGGCTTCCTGAGCTGTGCGGGCTTGTTGGAAACCCATTGGCGCCCGCGCGCGTTCCATGGCGAGGCTTGACCCCGCATCCGCCAGAATGGCCAGCCCATCCCATTGGTGTTGCAGTTGCGCTAATTGCTCGTCCGTCCAACCGCCGGCTTGCAAGGCTTCCCAAAAGACTGAGGCCGCGATAACCATGCAAGCGTAACGGACCAATTGGTCGATCATGAGCGGATCATTCGCGAAGAGTTGGGAAATTGTGCCGGAGGATTTGAGATCCTCAAAGGCTTCCTGTGTTTGGCCCTGGTGCAAGGCCAGCACGGAGGTGGCTATGAAGGCTCTGACCAATTCCTTGGCGGTAACCAAATGGGAGTCGAAAACGAGGTCCGGCTGGCTGTAATCTTGGATGAATTCAATGCCGCCCGCATTCAGCAGACCTTGCAGCTTGCCGAGGGTTGCTTCATTCGTCCGCACTGCGTCCCTGATGGCCGGCCAAACATCGATGGCCGGCTTTTTTTCGTCCGTTTTCTCCAAACATTGGAGTTGGCGCCAGGCGACACGGGCCACGCCGGGTTTGATCGGCTGCATCGCCGATGGAGAAAGATCCCCAAAGGACGGCAGGGTCGCGCCTAACTTCAGAAACAGCGCGGTGTTGGTGGCCTGCGATTTCCTTTTCGGCGCGAATTCCTCCACGGTCAATTTTTCGCCGGACGCAATCAGTTTTTTGCGATAGGCGTTAAGATGCCATTGCGCCTGCCAGCGCAGCCATAGTGGAATCAGCATGACCAGCGCCACCGCCACAGACACCACGACCCAAATCTTGCGTTTTCTTGACATCGCCCCTCGCGTTAAGGCTTGAGGAAATATCCCCGCTGCTTTTCGCTGATCGGCATTTGCAGTTTTCCCATGACTTGCAACATGTCCTCCCAAACCTTGCGCTTCTCGGGCAGCGCCTGGTTGCGAAGGAGGTAGGCCGGATGAAAAGTCGGCATCAGCGGAATGTCCCGGAAGATTTGAAAGTGGCCGCGCAGCCTGCCGATGGCGCTGACCGTGCCCAACAATCCTTCGATGGCTGTCGCCCCAAGCGCCACCAAAACCTTGGGCCGAATCAGATCAATCTGTTCCAGCAAATACGGCAGACACGTTTTCATCTCGTCGCTGGTTGGCTTGCGATTGCCGGCGGACTGGCCGGGCGTGTCGGGCCGGCATTTGAGAATGTTGGCGATATAGACCGTTTCCCGGCTCAACCCCATGGTCTTGATGATGCGTGTCAATAATTGGCCGGCCGCGCCAACAAATGGCTCGCCTTGCGCGTCTTCGTCCGCCCCAGGCGCTTCGCCGACGAACATCAATGACGCGTGAATGTTTCCGACTCCAAAAACCACGCTCCTCCTGCTTTTAACCAAATGGGGACATTTCAGACAGGCAGCCGCCCGCTCGCGCAACACCGCCATGGCCGTTTCCATGTCCTCTGATGGCTGAGGCTGTTGGTCCGGCGGCGCTTGGATCGGGACGACGGGGTTAATTTCAAGAACGGGCGGCGGTCCGCGCAATTGGCTCAATATTTCGGGCTGAACTGAAAGAAAACGAACGCCTGCCGCCCTGAGCGCAAGGAGATGCCGTTCGGTGGTGTCGAGAACGCGTTGAAAATCACTCATTTCCCGGCCATGTTAGCGCCGAGATAATCGGGAGCACGACAATGTTGTTAATTCTTGCTCAC
>PLIU01000368.1:30442-37254 GCA_003140095.1 Verrucomicrobiales bacterium
ATGGCCATGTCCTTGCCTTTGTAATTGATGGTCAGACTTTCGCGCGCTTCGCCCACTTCGGGCGAATTGGCGGTGATAGCCAGGTTGTTGCGGCTGATGGCGATCTTGATCGAATTGGCCTTGTCGCTGGTCATGATCTGCGCGCGGCGAGTGGCGGCGAGAAATTCTTCGCGCGGCAAGCCGATGCGCTCTTTGGTTTCGCCAGGAATGACTTGACGGTAATTGGGGTAATTGCCTTCGACCAGTTTGGAAATAATCAGAACCGAAAAGCCTTTGTCGTCCTTCAGCGTGAACGAGGCCTGGTTTTCTGTGAAACAGATTTCAATGTCACCTTTCTCGCCCAACAACCGGTTCAATTCATTGACGGTTTTGGTTGGGATGATGAATTCGCCCTGGCTGGTTTCGGGAATATCGACTTCCTCATCGACCAGCGCCAGCCGGCGGCCGTCCGTGGCCACCAGCGTGATCTTATGCTCTTTGAGGCTGATGAAGATTCCATTGAGCACGTATCTCGATTCGTCGCTGGAGATGGCGAAGGAGGTCTTGCGCAACATGCCCCTGAATTTTTCCTGCGACAAAGTTATTTTCTTATCGTCCTTCAGAGACTGAACCGGTGGAAATTCATCCGCACTCAGGCCGTGAATCTTGTAAAAGGACGCTCCGGCACTAATGCTGCAAGAATGTTTTTCATCGACTTCCAACTCGATCTCGGGACTCGACAACTCGCGCACAATGCCAAAGAATCGTTTCACCGGCACGGTGCTGGCCCCCTTTTTCTTAACATTTGCCTCCACCGAGCACGCCACGCTGACATCGAGGTCTGTGGCGGTAAATTCCAGTTTATTGTCCCCCGCCCGCAGGAGGACATTGGAAAGGATGGGCAGGGTGGTTCGTGTGCTGACAATGTTTTGCACAGACTGCAGCCCGTGAATCAATTGATCTTTTGCAACGCTCAGATTCATGCGCGACCTTTAATATATTCTTTGTCTTTTAAAAGAAACATTATTATTAAGGGTTGGGAATAATGCAAGCATTCGTCGTTATCAAGTCGCTGACAGCGGGTTGCAGGGAAAATTTGAGGTGAATAACCCCGCGAAGGAGCGCCCGGCTCGAGGAAAAGGCATGGTTATTGGCAATCGGCACAAAGTATTCACATTCCATTCAGCGTCTTCGCGCTTGTTTGATCACTGTTTGCAGCGCTTTTTCCACCGTTAAAACTTCCTCCATCGTGGAATCCCGACCGAGAGAAAATCGAACCAGCGAACTGGCCAGCCGCTTTTCGACACTCATGGCCAACATGACATGGGATGGTTCAAGGGCGCCGGAAGCGCAAGCAGAACCACTGGAGGCACAGATGCCCTCCAGGTCCAAACCGGCGAGGAGAGTGGGGCTGTCGCACCCCTCTACGGTGAAGGCAACGGTATTGGGGAGGCGGCGGGCCTTGCAGCCGCGAAATTGAACGTCTTCCAGCGAATGAAGAAACTGGATTAAATGAGTCGTCAATCGGTTCAGATGTTCAGCAGGAAAAACAGGAGGAGTCAGAAAATGTTCCATGGCATAAGCCATTCCGATGATGGCGGGAACATTTTCCGTGCCGGCTCGGCGTTCATTCTCATGCGAACCGCCCAGCATTATCGGCTCAGGATGTAGCGGAGATTTTATGAACAGAGCACCCGCGCCCTTGGGGCCATGCAACTTATGCGCGCAGAAAGACACCAAATCGGCATTAAATTGATCCATGCCCGCAAATGGTTCCTTGCCAAAGGATTGCAGAGCGTCGGTGTGAAACAGCACGCCTCGTGAACGGCAAATCTCTCCGAACTCAGCCACCGGTTGAATTGTCCCCGTCTCATTGTTGGCTGACATGAGGGAAACCAGGATTGTGTCGGGCCGAATCGCCTTTTTCAAATCCTCAGGAGAGATCAGCCCTTCCGGGCTGGCTGGCAAATAGGTTACTCCAAATTTTTCGCGCTTTTCCAAATAATCGAAGCAATTTAGAACGGCATGATGTTCGATGGTTGAGGTAATTAGGTGGCGGCCCTTCTCGCGGAACAAGCGGGCCGTGCCCAAAATGGCCAGGTTGTTGCTCTCGGTGCCGCCGCTGGAAAAGACGACCTCGCTTGGCTTGCAACGCCAGACGCCGGCCACCCGCTCACGTGCGTCATCCAAAAGCGCCCGCGCCCGCCGGCCTACGTGATGGACACTGGATGGATTGCCGAAAATCTCGTCCAGGAACGGGAGCATGGCTTGTCGGACGCTGGGATCCAACGGCGTGGTCGCGTTGTAATCAAAATAAATCGTCTTCATGACGGGTCGGTCCGACGCTGGTCCAGCCAGGCGGCCTCAGAACGAATGAGTCAAGACCAGGTCGCGGTCGGGATCGATGCCCCATTTTTTGCCGATGGCTTCCAAATCAGGCGACAAGCCCCAGCGATCCGCCTCCGGGGTTGCGGTGTGGCTGCGGTTGGCGCCTTTAAGGGACATACAGCCGCGATTGTCGCCGATTCGGGCTATAACCTCCATTTCTTCTTCATCCAACTTCACCTTAGGCAGCAGCGCAAGTTCGTCCGCCTTGGATTCAATCGACCTGCCGTCGCTCCCGCCTTCCTGGATCAGCGTCGGCACCACCGATTGGACCGGCGCTTGCGACAAGTTCCAGATGCAGGCCAGTTGGAGGAGAGTCAACTTGTGTTTTTCGGCGATGGCCCGCATCTGGTCCAACTTCTTGTTCCCGGCTTCGACCCAGCCGGCGGGACGAAAAGCGCGATGATCCTGCGCGCCGAACTTGTGCCCGGCTTTGACGTCATCGTGAAAAAGTCCGCCGTAATCGACCACGCGCGTGATCAGATTGACTTCATGCTGCGCGGCGGCGGGCAGCACAAGCTGGCCGGGCCACGGTTCCAGCGGATTGAGAATGATCATGCCCCAATCCAAGAGCGGCCCAAATCGCTCTAGGCAGAGGATTAGGTCCAGCGTGAATCCGTTGGCCGGCCCCGGCGCGATGCCAATGCGGTCGGTCAGTTTGGCGTCGATGAGTTTGCTCATGCCCGACCAGACCCGGTCGCTGCCGTAGCCGATGGAATCGGGATTGTGCAGGAGCAGAAGATCGAATTTGTCGGCGCGGCAGTGGAGCAGGGATTTTTCCGCGGCCATGCGAAGATAATCGGCGAACTCCGCCGGCGCGCGCAGGGAAGGATCGGTAAAACGCGGATAGCCGCGGGAGCCCTGGCGTTGACCCTTGTAAAAATCATGCCCGACCGCGCCGACAAGACAATACTCATCGCGCGGAATGCCGGAAAGGGATTTAGCAAGCAATTCATCCGCCGCGCCGGCACCATAGACATCGGCGGTGATGAAGGTGCGGATGCCGCGCTCAAAAGCGTGGCGAACCAAAAGAATCCAGCGTTCATCCGGGAGCGGTTCGCCAAAATTCATAAAGCGCCCGCCATTCCAAGCGCCGAAAGCAGTCCTCGTAATATCCATGGCTAGATTTTAATCGGGGATGGGCATGATGCAAGCATTGCACCCCCGGCGGCCACAATTTTTCGCCGAGTTCTCGAATTTCCTCGAAAATCCTTGAATTGGAAAACCCAGAAATACGCGAAATTATCCCTCTATGCCGCTATGTCGGCATATCCCTGTAAATCCAATCTTACCCCGTGAGATGCCAAAGCTATCTCACACGGGGCCTTCACGAAGCCTCCACTTAAGTAAACTAACACATAACACACGCCGCCGACAGGATTATTTTGAAAATAATGAAATAATATTCAATTATTTTAAAAATAAATAACATTTATCGAAAATGGTATCGACAATTTGGCTCGCAGGCTTGGCTTGATTTTAAGCGGTGATGGGCATGATGCAAACAGGGATTTTTTAAGTGCAGAGTTCTTGGAGTGACGAGTGGGGAGTGCTGAGTGGAGAGTCCGGCCCCTTCGTGATCTTCGTGGTGAACACCGCAGTCGCCGAGAATTTGCACTCACTCTGCACTTCAAAGCCTCACCCGCCGGAATCGCCGCGTCCAGAAGGCTTGATTCGTGAAATTGGAGCGAACGGATGGCGATCCAACCCGGCCTTGATGCGACGGACTGACTTGGAGCAACGCCGCCGGCCAGAGGCGCCTCTCGTCCAACAATTCATGGTCAATGAACTCGCGGGCACGGTCGGCGGCCACAGTGAAGAACGAGCGAATGAAATTGCGGTATTCGCTGAGGAGGTTGGAGTGGAGGTTGAAAATGCTCATCTGCTCTGATCATCTCTAATACCGTTTCATCTTTTGCCTTCACAACCGATTAGCTCCACGTGGCCTTCCGCGCCAGAGGGGATGAACTGATATTGCGGGTCGGCTGGAGCCCCGCCTTCCAAGAGCGCAAAGTAGCCCGGCAGTCGCGCCAAAACGAAACTGGCCAAATCACGATCCACTGCGGGCAAAAGCTCGGCACGAATCAAGACCTCGCCGACCTTGCGCAAATTGGCGGAGAACAATTCCGGCACCGACAACTCAATCATCCAAAGCCGTTCCTTCGTGAGGTTCGCTTTCAAATCGCGAATGAGCGTTTCGCGCACAGGCTTGCCTTGCCAGTCTTTCACCTTTGCAAGATGCGCGGTGTATTCTGCAGGGTCCAACAGGTAAGGCCGTAGAACTAACAGGTGCGCTTTGGCATAAAGTGCCAACCGTTGCGCCCACGGATTATTGTCTGGCGGAAGTTGTGGAAGAATCGTGAACAAGTAATCCGCACCGATGATTTCGGCGCGCACCGGGTTCAATTTCACTTCCTTGGGCATCGTGCTGATGACATGCGCCACGCATTGAGAAACCGCGTCCTCCGGCTTGGGTTTGCTTTGCCCAGGCACGGGCGGTGGTTGCGACCGCAAGTAATGGCGCGGGATGCAGTAGTTCGATCCCCAGTTGTCGTCATGCGCCACGAACATGCTTAACCAAGACTCGCTGGGGATGTATTTTGTACCCTCGCCAATCCTGAAATAGGATAGGTCGGCGCTGGGAACCCACGTGTCTTGATTCAGCGTATGGCCGAAGACTGGCACGGCGTGCAGGCTACCATCAGCAGCGATCGTGCCAAAAATCACAATCGCGGGATAACCAGACTCAACGCTCCCGTAGATATACTTTTGGAACGGTGGCGGATTCGCGCTTGGCTCTGTGTAGTCGGCTGGAAAACACTTCGCTCCGGCGGCCTCCAACACCGCCTGCATCTGCTGGTATGTCAACCCGGTGATCTTCACATTCAGATGGTCTACTCCCAATAGCCGATTCATTTCTCGATAAGACATATCCCCATTTGGATGAAAACGAGCCGCTACTGACCGCAAGGCTACATGGGCGCACACATTCGTCAGCCCGTTTTGCTGCGCATAAAGGTAGCCATTCACCTTGAATGTCTTTCCGCCCGCCTGGCACGGCCAGTCCTGACCGCCGCGCACAAAGTTGTTCACCATCCGGCTTGGTCGGAGGACGGATTCGTAAACGCGGCGCGTGCTTCCCAACGGAGGGTTCTCGTCCTCTTTCACGATTGCGTAACCGATGAAGTCATCGTCGGCTGCTGTTGCCAGACCGCGACGTGTTGTGAACTTGGAGGTGAAAAAACTCAGCCGATACGCTGCTAGGGGAGCCATTGCAGGATTGCGTATTCGCAAATCCTCGTTTTCTTCCCGCAAGTCCTCTGGAGCGCCAAGTTTCTCAATCACCATTGTCCGGCCCTGGTGCATCCTAACCTGAGAGAAAAACCGCCGCAGCGGCTGGCAGCCGGCGAATCTCGTGCCGATGAGTTGGAAAAACGAATACGGGCGCTCGATGGGGATGATTTCGAGCGACTTACCGGCACAAGTTCTGGCGTAACGATTCACAGGGCGGCCACCGTGGGGCCGAAGGAGACAAAAACCCGCCGCCACCGGCAGACCAGATTAACTCACCACATGATTCGCCTGCCGGGACTTCTCCTCGAACTTGTCCAGTTCTCGTAGATAATTCGGCACGTCGTCGTTGCGGAAAGGAATCACTTTCTTGATCGGCTGCTTGCGCGACCGTGCCGACATCCTAACTAGCAACTCCTTTCGCCCCTGTTCAAAGGACATGGTGACTTTGCCCATAGGTCAATAAGTTAATCTGATGTTCGCGTTTTTGCAATGGTGAAACAAACAATCACAGATTGATTAGATGCTTCACCGACCGGAAATTCAAACATAATATGTGCCTCGGCCAGGGGCGTTACAAGTCCAAAAACTCGCTGTGTCTTCCTGTTTTCGCCCCAACCGTTTCGACGCCTCCAACACGAGGCGGTGGGCGCCGTATTCGCCGCATTTGGCCGGCCCATTTTCCTTGAGCACTCGTATCGTTTTGCCGACGAAGAATGCGAGCGAACGAAATCGCGGTAGTCCTCGACTACGTAGGAATGAAGTTTGAGGTTGCTCATGGTTATCGCCTGGGCGGGAACTCTGGACCAAACGCTTTGTGGAGAGCAACTGCCTTTTGCGCAGCCCAATCAAGAAGTTTTTCGTTTTGAGCATCCGTCTGAATCTGGGCCTTTGTGCAGATCGCAATCCGACATGCACGGTCGTTATCCCGCCGCTCCCACTGCAATGGCTCGCCCTTTGGCGCGACTGGAGCGCTGGGGCTGACGCGTCTGAGCGCCTGGTGGGTCAAACTGGGCATCCAGGTGGAGTTCATTATGCCGGGCCGTCCCGACCAGAACGGGGCGCACGAACAGTTTCATCGGGTCTACAAGCAGGACACGCTGCTGCCGCCGGCGCGAAGTCTAAGGGCGCAAAAAAGAAGGAGCGAGCAGTGGCGT
>PLIU01000252.1 GCA_003140095.1 Verrucomicrobiales bacterium
GAAGGCCAAGGGCATAGCCGCGAAAAGACGCAAAAGTTGCACAACCACAAGATCTTCCGTCGTAGCCGCCGACGTAAAGGAGGCGGACGACAGACCAGTAAGCAGGTTTGATTTGATAGGCCTATGCACTTCATTCCCTCTGGCCCTGTGGACGCTGGGTAATTTGTGGCGGTTAGGTGAATAAAGCGCATAGCCCTATGATTTGATTTGATTCGGTCTGGTTCGCCTTGATTGGGTTTGACTGGGTTTGACCCGTTTGGACTATGCCGCCTTGAAGTGTTTTCACGCTTCTTCCTTCATTATTCATAATTCATCCTTGTCTCGCCCCCGCCCCGGCAGGTTTGATTTGGTTTGATTTGGTTCGACCCTAAACCCCGCCGAACCCCATTCCGCTCCCGTGNNGTTTGATTTGGTTTGATCCGGTTTGATTCAGCTTGGTTCTCACTCGGGAATGGCATTGCCGCGAACGCGCATAAATCGCACGAACACAGGAACTTCTGCGCTTGGTGCGCCTGTTCGCGGCTGTGGCATGTGCCGCGTTTTCCGTAGGTCCCCAGGTTTGATCTGGTTTGATTCGTCTTGATTGCGTCTGATCCGGTCCGATCCGCCCCTTTGTTCCCTTTCCGACCCGTTGCGTAAAGCCAAGACCCCAGCCATGCCCAGCGCAACCATAGCGCGACGGCGGCGCAGTTCCGCTGACGCCGCAGCAAGCCTTCGTCACCGCCGGTGTTCCATTCACTTGGTTCAGATGAGCCTAAATCTCTCACAGCAACATTATCGCACGAATGCCGAACTCCGCCAGTGTCGCGGTGGCACCCCTTCAGTCAACCGCCCATGCCACTTGCCAACGTGGCGGTTCAGATTGGTGCCATGCACTTTCGCGTCACCGAGCCGGGATGCACGCGAAAAACTGTTTTAGGACGGTTTTGACGTTTTCCCAATCATCCGGCGCGAGTCGGCCCATTTTCTTGACCACCGTCGAAGAACGTCTCCGGGAGAAAAATTCATCCCAACTTACTCGTCATCGTAAACGGTCCTCTGCCGAATACTGGCGGGCAAGCTGCGTCGCAGAGAACTGGCTCCACTCTTTGTCCTCTTTTTCGGCGGCGCGGCGGGTCAAAAGAAAATCAACGTAATGCAACGCTTCTGCCTGGAGGTTTTCCGGCAGATGCTTCGCCTTCTCAAAAAGCATTTCGGCGGTGCTCATGTCCAGCACTATCATCCCCCCCAAATGAGTTTAAATCAAGTGCGGATGCGCCAATTGAACATGAACGGGAATTGACGCGCCGGTTGTGCCAAGGCTATGGTGGGCGCGACATGTAAATATGGCAGCCAAACGCAAGGAAACTCCGCAACAACCCGAATTGCCCATCGACGGCCCCAAGCCGGACGCACAGGGCAACGGCCAGAACCCGATGCACGTCACGGCCGAACTAGTCGAGACCGCCCCGCCCCACCCCTTTGTGCCGGGCAACATCGAATCGGCCCTGCACCGGCGCGTGGATCGCAATTTTCTCGATTACGCTTCTTACGTCATCCGCGACCGCGCCATTCCCAACCTGAGCGACGGCCTCAAACCGGTCCAGCGCCGCATCCTCTGGACGTTGCACGAGAAGGACGCTGGGCATTTCATCAAAGTAAACACCATCGCCGGCGCGACGATGCAATATCATCCGCACGGCGACGCCTCCATCATGGACGCGCTGGTGGTTTTGACCAACAAACGCTTTGTCATCGAGGGCCAGGGCAATTTCGGCAACCTCTTCACCGGCGACGCGGCGGCGGCCGGCCGCTACATCGAGTGCCGTCTGACCGACCTGGCGCGCCAGGAGCTTTTCAACGACGAAATCACCGATTTCGTCCCCAGTTACGACGGACGCTCCAAGGAGCCGGTCACTCTGCCCAGCAAGCTCCCGCTCCTGCTCATGCTCGGCACCGAGGGGATTGCCGTCGGCATGGCCGCGCGCATCTTGCCGCATAATTTTCCCGAATTGCTGCAGGCGCAAATCGCCATCCTCAAAAAGCAGCCCTTCAAGGTCCTGCCCGATTTCCAGACGGGCGGATTGATGGACGCGCGCGAATACCGCGACGGCGCCGGCCAGATCCAGGTTCGCGCCAAAATCAAAATCAAGGACGATTCGACTGTCGTCATCAAGGAGATTCCCCCGACGACCACCACGGAATCGTTGATCGCCTCCATCGAAGACGCCTCGCGCAAAGGCAAGATCAAGGTCAAGAGCCTCAACGACTTCACCGCCGGCGAGCCGGAGATCGAGGTGCGCGCGGCTGGCGGCGTGAGCGCGGAGCAGTTGGTCGATGCGCTTTACGCCTTCACCGATTGCGAAGTCACCATTGCCAGCCGCTTGGTGGTGGTGCGGGAGAATCGGCCCGTGGAAATGACCGTCTCCGAAGTGCTGCGGCACAACACCGAACAGCTTGTGGCCACCCTCAAGCGCGAATTGGAGCTTAAGGAGCGGAAGCTGGAGCAGGAACTGCATTTCAAAACGCTCGTCCGCCTTTTTGTGGAAAAACGCATTTACAAGGAAATCGAGCAGGCCCGCACCAGTGAGGCTGTCGTCGCGGCGGTGCGGGAGGGCTTCCGTCCCCACCGCCGCCAGATGCATCGCGACTTGACGGATGAGGATATCGACATGCTGCTGGGCATCAAAATCCGGCGCATTTCTCTGTTTGACATCAATCAGCACCTGGAGGAAATGGAGAAGGTCAAGGCCGCCCTCGAACAAACGCGCCAATACCTGAAGAACGTCACCAAATACGCCCTGGCCCATTTGGAGGTGTTGCTGGAGAAATACGGCCCTCTCTATCCGCGCCTGACCAAATCCAGCCGCTACGACGAAGTCGATGCGCGCGAAGTGGCCTTCAAATCTTTCAAGGTCGCTTACGACCGCGAGTCCGGCTATATCGGCCACAAAGTTTCCGGCGAGGAATTCAAATGCGACTGCACCAAATTCGACAAGTGGCTGATGGTTTTCAAAGATGGCCATTACAAAGTCTCAGAGTTGCCGGAGAAAATGTTTGTCGGGCCGGACCTGGTTTATGCGGCGGTGCCGGAGCGGGACCGCGTGATGACGGTGGCCTACACCAATCGCGACGCGACCTATCTGAAGCGCTTCACCTTCGGCGGCGCGATTCTGGACAAGGAATACTTCTGCATTCCGCCGAAGTCGAAAATCCTGTTCTTCGAGCCGGACACGCCCGTGAAATTGTTTATCCGCTACAAACCGGCCGCGTATCAGAAGATCAGCCAGCAGACGTGCAAGCCCGGCGACGTGGAAGTCAAAGGCCCGAAAACGCGCGGCCGGCAGATATCGATCAAAGAGGTCGGCGCCATCGCCAGCAAACCGCCTCGCGGCTGGGACCCCGAAGCAGCCACGACCAAGCTGGAATTTGTGTGATCAACTCCACGCTCATCATTCAACCCTCGGTGCTCACTAACTTTGCCTCTTCCAGTTTGGCCGCGGCCTGTTCCCATTGCTGGCCCAGCCGTTTAAGGCCGTCGGCAATCTCCAGCCATTCGCGGTTCAACTCCATCGCGCCGCCGGGCCTCTCGTAACTGGCCGGATTCTCCAATTCAACGGTCAACTCCTTTTGCCGGGCTTCCAGCATTTGTATCTCCGCCTCCAAAT
>PLIU01000446.1 GCA_003140095.1 Verrucomicrobiales bacterium
GTCATTCCGATTGAAGCGGAACAATACGGCTGCCAGGTTCGTGACCATAAGGTCGGGTTTGGCTGCTATGTAACCTAGCTTGGGGAAGTTCGTGGTGTCGATGAATCGCCCGCCTTCAATCCTCTGCTCACTAACGATATAAAATGCCAGCGGCGCATTGGTCTTTTCGGAGTAACCCGTCTTGCTCTTTATACAAGCAGCAACGATCTGATTCGTTTGGGCAAGCTCTTCAATACGAGCACCCATTTTTATTCGCTGCGCATTGGTGCCGGCTCGACTCCCATAATCACGATAATACATCGCTATGGGGAATGAAATCCACTGGACGGCTTTTTGGGGATCGCCGGAATCAATGCATTGAATCGCGTTCAGAGAAAACGAGGCAGCCACTGCGCGATCGCTCTCGTCCATACCCGCGTAAATGTCCAGTCCCTGTTGCATTTCGCGTTCGCGATTTGCGCTTGCCTGCTCCCTACCCCTGTAAATATCCAGTTGCTGTTGCTTTGCTTCGAGTTTGACGCTCGTCCAATACCATCCGAGTCCGATGCCAGCCAGCAAGCTGACCAGCGAGATAATAATTGCCCTCATGGGTGCGCTCACAATCACACAATACGCTGTTTACGGCTCCGACTCAAACCCTTCTTCAAAAAAAAAGGGCAACACCACCCAGACAAAATCCGATGCCGAAAAAAAACTGGGCAGTTTCAAGACCTCTCATAACGTTTGCCGATCTAAAAACGATGACTAGAGCAGCGATTTCGACGAGAAAGATTATGCCGAGTAACATGAGTCGGGCTTTTTCAATCGCCCGTCTTATAGCGGTATCGATTAGGCCGCGGCAGATCTCGTAGAGGAGTTTTATTATAAGCAATAATCCAGGTAAATATACCTATCAACGTATTGATAATGAGCAGCCCACAAACCGAATTCAAGATCAGAGGATTATTCATTGTTGACGCCTTTAACTCGCTCTTGCTGATCTCGTATCAAAACACTTTGGTCAAACGATGCATCCTCTTTTTGTTTTCAGATCATTTTGCCTGCTCGGTCTTTATTTGCGATCCGGATTTAGAAAAGTCTGGCCATCTGCGGCCTCAGGTTCAGTGAACGGATGCAAGGTAACGGTTTGTTGCAAAGCCGTTTCCGATGTCCTACAGCTTGTAAGTGGGCGCCATAGTTTCGTCAACTATCCCCGGGAGCATACTGCTGATCGCCCATATTAGGAGAAGCGTGAACACAGCGACCAAAACCCATTGCACCCATCTGCTGCGGACCAAAACATCTGAGAGGATGAAAGCAGTGGCGCCAACGATACCAAAAAGTGGGAACGCAATCGGCCCATAATCGGCGGCGAACTTGTTCGCCGTGGGCAACTTTACCCCAAGGTCTTTGAAAAGTGCCCCGAAGCTGACCGCAGCGAAGCCAAGCCAACAGAATGCGAGAAGAAAAAGCCCAGCGAAGGCCCAGCACTGTTTGCGAATTTGCATGGTGATGTGACGTTTCACGACTGTCGATCAGTTACAACACCCAAAGGCCGCACGAGTTTCGATCAACTTCTTATAAAGGATGGTTTTTTGGCGCGATCCCCGCGAACCCTTCCCTTTTGCCCGTGCCCTTGCTTTCCCTTAATGACGGCCTCGTCCTCACCGAGGGACTTCAGTCCGCTCCCAGGCTGGTTTCCATCATTCTGGCGGCGGACAAAGATCGCCGGGCGTGCAAACCTTTGCCTCGAGTTGGCCGAATCGCTTCATATAGGCCGGCGTTCCCAATGGAGTCACGAGAAAGTTGCGGCCCTTGGGGTAAAACTGGCGGAAGATCTCAACGGCGGTGCTGTCAAAGGAATCGCTGTTCCATTTGCATTCGATGGCGTCCACTTCGTCGCGGCGATGGGACAGGATAAAATCCACTTCATGGCCTTGCTTGTCGCGCCAATAGCGCACCGGCGTGCTAAACATACGGCCGGCACGGCCGATCCGCTGCGAAAATCGAGTATTTTTCCTGAGTCTGCGTTTTTGGATTTCATATGAAAAAGTCTATAATTGTTATCTGGATGGACTTGGGTTGAGCATCGAGCTTTAGCGCGATGATTGGACGCGGTAGGAACGGTGCGGGCTTCCACCACGATGTTCGTGATTTTTTTTATGATTGTAAAATTGTGTTTCTTATTCGCAATTTTTGAACGAAATCGTCCACCCCCGTTTGGCCGTGTAAAATGCCACACGCGTCCTTGACCCACTCAGTGTTCGTGACATTGGCTCTATCCAGAACCGCCAGATTACTGGATACCCGTGCTGTTAAAGGACATGTCCGCGCCAGCGACCGTTCCGCCAGCGCTGGCGGCGACAGCGCGGAAATGGTAGATCGTATAGGATTGGAGGCCGTCAATGGAGGTGGCGACTTGCTGCGTAGATGCGCCTGAGCCAATGTTGACCCCGCTCGTCGTGCTCCCGTAGTTCGTATTCAAGCCATATTGGAAATATACAGTCGTGCTGGCGCCGTTCGGGTTGGCGCTGGCGTTGAGGGTCGCGTTGCCTGCACCTTGGATGCCGGTGGCCGCCTCGGTCGTGACGCTGGGTGGCAGCGGCAGGGTGGTGAACGCGGCGTCCGCGCCATAGCTGGTTCCGGCACTGTTATAGGCGACGATCCGATAGTGGTAAGTAGTGTTAAGATTCACGCTGCTGACTATGGATTGGAAAAGCTGTTGGTTGGTGGACGAGCCAACATCAGCCAATGCAGTTGTGTTTCCGTAACTGGTGGTTGTGCCATACTGGAAATAAGCGTGGGTGTCCGCGCCGTTGGGATCGACGAAGGCGTTCACCGTTGCACCCGTGTCCGTTATGCCGCCGGCGGCCAGGGTCAGGACAGTGGGAGGGGCCTGAGCGCTGCTCGTAGTGAAGGTGGCGTCCGACCCATCACTGGTGCCGCCGGTGTTGGCAGCATCAATGCGATAGTGATAAGTGGTCGAGGGCGCCAGGTTTGTGAGGGTGGCGGTGAAACTTTGCGCCGCGCCGCCGACTCCAGTCTGGATCGTGATTGTCCCGTAGCTCGTGGTGGTGCCCCACTCGAAATAGGCGGAGGTGGAGCTGTCCCCGTTGCCATTGACGTCCCCGTTAAGTGTGGCGCTGGTTGGGGTAAGGGAACTGGCCGCCAGGGTGGTTACGGTCGGAGGCGCCTGGGAAGCGGCGGTGGTAGTAAAACCGTCAGTCCCGGAACTGGCGCTGCCGCCGCTGTTGGCAGCGTAAAGGAAGCATCCATAGAGGGTATTCGGAGTCAGCCCGCAAACCGTGGCTTGCACGCTGGCAGCCGAACTGCCGCTGCCGACGGAGAACGTGGCAGTCTGGCTGACGGTGCCGCCACTGCCATAAACGAAATAATAAGTGGTTGCCGCGCCGTTGGGGTTGACGCTCCCATTAAGCGTCGCGCAGCTCGAGCCTACGGAACTGGCCGCCTGGATGGTCACCGTCGGGGGCGACTGCTGGACGGGGCTGGAAGTCGTAAACACCACATCGTTCCCCAGGGCCTCGGTCGGCCCGCTGTTGTAAGCCACAATTTGATAATGGTAAGTCGTGTTGGGAGTCAGGTTGGTCAGGGTGTAGGATTCGCCCACCACCTGAAAGTCGCCAGACTCGTAGAAATTGGGCGTGTCGTTTCCGTAGCTAGTGGTGGTGCCCCACTGGAACCAGCCGACGAGTTCGGTGCCGTTGGGATTGACGCTCCCATTTAACTGCGCCGAGGTGCTGGTAATGTTGCTGGCGGCAAACGTCTGGACGATCGCATCCGGCAGCGCGGTCGGGGTGGTCAAGATCAGGTCCCCTCCAGAACTGATGCCATCGCTGTTGGATCCGTAGAGTTGGAAATGGTAAGTGGTGCCCGGGGAAAGGCCCGTAATCCCGATCTGCACGGTTACCGCGGTGGTGTTGGACCCGCTGACTACGGACGATGCGGTGGTCTGACCGTAAGTGGCATCCAGACCCCATTGGAACCACCAGGTGGTATCCAGAAGATTGGCCAGTACCGTGCCGATGAGTTCAGCGTCAGTATAGTTTACAGGGCTGGCCGCGACCGTGACCACGGACGGGGGCGCCGACACGGCGACGTAATTGGAAACGAGCACGAAGAACGCCACCGGGTTGCTGGCTTCGAGCGAGGAAACATTGACGACCAGACTGTTTCCATCTCCACTCAGGGCTGGCGTTGCGGGATACAGTTGCCATGAAATGGGAGCCAGGCTGGGAGTCCACTGCAGGGAGTATCCGGCATTGGCAACGGGCCAGAAGACCCTGGGCCCCAGGACACTATCGTTGGTCATTGATAGAGTCGGGCTCCGCGCGCCGGCTGGCGCGACCAAACTGAAACTCGTCAGCAAAACAGCAACCAGTTCGAGATGCATAAAAAGGATTTTCATAGGATTCGTCTTTAGCCATGGGGTCGTTCGAAATGAACTCGACGTCGCCTGAACGAGCGCGGGCAGCGCCGGCACGAACAGCGCGATGAGGAGATGTTTAATATGGGTTTTCATAATTTTGGAGTTTTCAGATTTGCGGATAATTCGCGCAGCGGTTGGATCGAGATCTGCTCGAACCCCAGTTCCGGGTAACACATGATTTGCTGGAGCTCCAGCAGGCCCGTTTCATGGCAGAAATGAAGCGTGCGCACACTGACGCCCGACACCGCGGCCACTTGTTTGACTGTGTAAGACATCGTTTTTTCCCCGCGAAGACCACCAGGGCCACCGCAGTTGCTTTGCACTTTCGGGCGGCACGTAACGTAAGGGTCAAAGGATATTTGGATATTTTTTTGCGGCGCTAATAACATACGGCCATCGTGGCCGATCCGCCGCGAAAATCGAGGGTTTTCCATGCGTGGCGGCGTTAATCCCATCCGTACTCGCGGCCCGCGCGGTCCGCGCCCTTCAGAAAACGTTGCAAATGGCGGTGGGCATAAATCCGGTAATCGAAATCCAATTTGGAAACCCCCATTTGCATGAATCCCCACATCGCCTCGCGCATGTCGGAGGCCAGCCGCATCAACCGCAATCGCCGGAGATCGGCAGGGCGCGCTTTGCCGAAGTAATACTGCAGGAGCGCCGTTTCCTGCTCGCGGTTAAATAGATTGTTGGCCGCCAGATTGCCCAGGTCGAAATATAAATCTCCCGCGCCGCCGTATTCCCAGTCCAGAATCCAGACCTTGCGCCGGTCGTCAACCAAGTTGCCCGGCAACAAATCATTGTGGCAAGGACACACATGTTCGGGCACTCCGGCCTCGTCCTCAATCCGCGCCAGCGTCTCCAGCGCCAAAACGACCTTTCGCGGAAACGGGACCTTCCGCTTCCGCGCCTCCGCGTCATAACGGCGCACCGTCTCGAACGCGGAGAATTTTCCCGCGCCATTGGAACATTCGTGATAGCGGCGCAGGGACGCGACCAGACGGCGCAGAATGGCGGGGGTCTGCACCGCCTTAAAAGTCAGCGCCCGTCCGGTCACAAAGCGGGCCACCGAGGCCCCGTGATCGGGAAAGAACGCCACCACCTCCGGCCCAATGCCGGCGGCCTGCGCGGCCTGGGCGCAGGCATGTTCGGTCTGGCGATCAATGCCCAGCAACCCGGAGTTTTCTCCCATGATGCGCAGCACGAATCGGCCGCTCTCGCTGTCAATACAATAATTACGATTGGTCAGACCGCCCTTCAACGGCCGCACTTTGAACTCCCTGCCGTCCAGCCAGGGCATCAAGGGGATCAGCGCTTTGACGTCCGCATTCACCTTGCTAACTCAAGATTTTTTTGCGTTCGGGATCGTAGGGCGCTTTCAAATGAGGAGCGGCTGGAAAGCGCGTGCCGGAAACATTGATTTCATAGCGTCCGTCCCGAATGAATTCAGGTGTGACGCCGTCCTGGCACTTCACATAGCCCATGCCGACTGCGGCGCCGAGTGCATGGCCGTAAGAACCGGAAGTCGTATAGCCCACCGCTTCGCCGTTGCGGTAAATGGGCTCGCTGCCCCAAAGCATAGGACCGGGATCTTGCAGGACGAAAGTCACTAGTTGGCGCTTCAACCCGGCCTGTTTCTGCTGCAACAACGCCTCCTTTCCAAGAAACGGAGCGCTTTTTTTCCAGCCAATCGCAAAACCGAGACCCGCCTCCAGGGCGGTGTCGTCGGGCGAGATGTCCGCGCCCCAGGCGCGATAGGCTTTTTCCAGCCGAAGCGAGTTGATCGCATAATGGCCCGCATTAACCACCCCGAAAACTTCCCCGGCCTTCATCAGTGATTCATAGACGAGCACGGCCTGACTTACCGGCACGTGGAGTTCCCAGCCGAGTTCGCCGACGTAGGTGATGCGAACCGCGCGCACGGTTGCCATTCCAATATCCATGAATTGAGCCGTCCCAAAGGGAAAAGCCTGATTGGAAAGATCGGTGTCACTGACGCGGTTCAGCAACGCTCGAGAATTGGGCCCCATCACGCCCAGGACGCTGTGCGCTTCGGTCACGTCGGTTAATACGCCTTGCTCGCCGGCCCGCACATTCCGGCGTATCCAATCCAGGTCGCGCATGGTTTGGGATGTTCCGCTGATGAGATAAAACGCATCCATATCAAGACGAATTACCGTGATGTCGCTTTCGAAGGCGCCGCGGGCATTGAACATGCCGGTATAGACCGCTTTGCCGGGCCGCACATCCATGTCCGCTCCGCAAAGGCGTTGGAGCACATCGAGCGCGTCCCGGCCTTGCACCAGGAATTTCGAGAATCCGGTTTGATCGAAAATGGCGACGTTTTCACGGCAGGCGCGATGTTCCCGCGCATGGCAGTCGAACCAGTTTTGGCGGCCAAAGGAATATTCCACCACAGGCTTGACGCCGCGGGTGGCGAACCAATTGGGCCTTTCCCAGCCATTCTTGCTCCCAAAACATGCCCCCCGCCACGCGAGCCGGTCATGCAATGGAGTCTGGCGCAAATTACGACCGCTCTCCATCTCGCGATTCGGCCACGCCATTTGGTAATGCAGGCCGAGCACTTCGGTCACACGCTCGCGCAGGAAGGTCCGGTTGTTGGCCCAGGGAGCGAAGCGGCGAATGTCCACCGACCAAAGATCGAGCGTCGGCTCTCCGGCCAGCATCCATTCCGCCAGATACTTCCCCGCGCCGCCAGCGCTGGCGATACCCACGGAATTAAATCCTGCCGCTACAAACAAGTGGCGCAGTTCGGGAGCTTCACCCATGATGAAATTATTGTCCGGCGTGAAACTTTCCGGCCCATTGACAAACTTGGCGAACTTGCAATTCGCCAGCGACGGGATGCGGTGCTTCCCATTGGCCAGCGGCACGGAAAATTTCTCCCAGTCCGGTTCCAGCAACTGGAAGGAAAATTTCTCCGGGACCTTGTCCACCATCCAGGGCTTGGAGGATTCCTGAAACGCCCCCAGCATCACGCCCTCTCCTTCCCCGCGAAAATAGATGCACAAGTCCGGGTCTCGCCCGACCGGCAATTCATCAAACGCCCCGGCGATTGGTTCGGTCACGACGTAATGATGCTCCACCGGATAAAGCGGAATGGTAACACCGCAACTTAACCCCAGTTCGCGCGTCCACATGCCGCCGCACAGCACTACATAATCCGCTTTGATGCCTCCCTGATCGGTCTTGACCGCTGTCACGCGCCCGTCCTTGCTCTCGATTCCATGGACGCGCACGTTCTCAAAAATTCCCGCGCCGCGCGAGCTGGCGCCGTGCGCCAGGGCAACGGGCACCTCCTTGGGAATAACCTTGCCGTCGTGTGGCAACCACGCTGCTCCCAGGACATCGTCCACGCGCAAGAGCGGCCATTTTTCAAAAGCAGCTTGCGGACTGATCAAGTGCGCTTCGACCCCGAACAATTCGGCCATCGCCATCGTGCGGCGAAGTTGGATCATGCGGTCTTCGGATTTGGCGACTATCAAGCTGCCGACCTGTTTCCATCCCACCGCATGCCCGGTTTCCCGCTCCAATTGCGAGTAAAGCTCGACGGTGTATTTGTTGATGCGGGTCATGCTGTTGCTCGTGCGGAGGCGGCCCACCAAACCGGCCGCGTGCCATGAGGTTCCGCCGCCGAGTTGGCCCTGTTCCAGCAACACAACGTCTTTCCAACCGAGTTTGGTCAGATGGTACGCGACGCTGGTACCGATGACGCCGCCGCCTACAACGACAACCTTCGCCTCCGCCGGCAGGGAGCGATTAGACTCCATAGTAGGTTTCGTAAACGTGCGCCGCTTCCCGGCGGGCATCCTTCCAATTCCACGGGATTTCCGTAAAGCGGTCCGGGCTAAGACTCTTCACATACACCGACGGTTTGGGGTCGAAAATGGATTCATAAACCAGCCGGCCAATCCCCGCCGAACCACTGATGCCGTGGGCATTGCAGCCCCCCGCCATGACAAACCCGGGAACCCGGCGGCTTTCGCCTATGATAAAACGCCCATCCGGCGTAAAGGTCGGCCAGCCGCGTCCCACCCGGGTCTTTTTGACGCCCCTGGTTTGCGGCAGAAGCCGGGAAAACTCTTCCTCAAAGCTATTCAACACCGTCCAGTCCGGCTCCACTGGAGGAGGTTCGGCATTCAAACCGTATTCGCGAGGATCCGTCTGAAGCGATTGCGCTTCCCAACCACCAAGCAGAAGGCCGCCTTCGCAGGGACGCCCATAGAGCGTCAATTCCGGGACGCGAAAACACGGAAGCTCCGGCACCATCCCTTCCACCGGCACGGAAACGAAGTATTCATGGCGCACCGGCACAATGGGTAATTCCAAACCCACCAATTTCGCGATGTGATACGCATTGGCACCGGCTGCATTGATGACGTAGCGGCACGAGGCGGCGCCCTGGCTGGTTTTCACGCCGGACACACGCCCATTGCGGCTAAGAATTTCTTCGACGGCCGTACTCGTGGCGATGCGGACACCGAGCTTGCGGCATTGATAAGCATAAGAACTCGCCACGGCGTAAGGCCGCATGTAACCGTCCGAGGGACACCAAAGAACCGCCTTGACGTCGGCAAATTCCATGGCCGGCCAGAGCTTTCGCGCGGCGGCGTTATCGATCAATTCCGCTTCTAGCTTGGCTTGGTCGGCAACGGATTTAAGCTGGCGCAATTCAGCCACTCGTTTTTCCGAGAGCGCGATGCGCAGCGAACCTGTTTCGTGCCATTCGGGTTGCACCTTGGGGTCGCGTTGGAGTTCGCGGAAAGTGGCCACCGAGTGCATAGCCAGCAGGGTGCGTTCCAACGTCGGGCGCGGTTGTCCGCACAAGCCGGCGCCTTGTGCGGTGGTGACTTGGGCCACGTCCGCGGCTCGCTCTGCCAGCAGGATGTCCGTCACGCCGCCGCGCGCCAGACTGTAAGCCACGCCGCAGCCGATGGCCCCGCCGCCAATGATGACGAATTCCGCGTCGGAAACCTGGGTCATGGTTTTTCGGCTTGCAACTGGGTTAGATACCACCGGACAAATGCGTCCACGTTATATTCCTTGTAGATCGAATATGGGCCGGGAACGTAGGCGTGGGAATTGACGCCCCGTTGCTGGCGTTCGCAGATTTCCCAATCCTGTTCGGAAGTGAGCTGCCAAAATGGCATCAGTTTGGCTAAATCGTAGTCCCGGCCTTCAACGGCCCCCTGCTCCACGAGCCACCACACTCGGACGGCCGTCAGATGCGGCCCCTGCGGCAGCAAGCGGGTGCTGACAGCGTGGTCGCAACTTGAATGATTCCAAAAATTAGGCAAGGTCCGCATGCGCAGCGTGCCCACATCGCTATCGGGATAATCCCCCATCAGCGGGGCAACCTGCGCGCCGTCCATGGATTCGCTTGAGAAGCCATCCACCAACGCCGTCCGGTTCGCCGAATACCAAATGTTGCGCTCGGCATCAGGAAAGGTGGTCATGCCGGTTTGTTTGTGGCTGACGGCCAGACCCGACGCGGCCCATTTGGCTTCGCTGCGGCTCACGGCCGCGGAAATCTGTTCGCGCACGCGCGGTGTGGTGTCATCGGCGTTGTAATGGTCAAAATTCGCCTTGATATATTGCGGGTGGTTGGCATTGCAATGGTAACACTCCCGATTGTTCTCCCAGACCAGTTTCCAATTCGCCCTGACAAGATAATCCACCATTTTGGCGACTTTGGCCTTGGCCAACCCCTGCGGTTTGGCCAACGTCGCCAGCACGTCATGCGCCGCCTCAAAGTCCGGCGGCTCGCTGGCCAGCGAGACGAAAATCAACCCTTCCGCTTCGCGCACATGAACGGGGCGCAGGCTTAACCGCGATTTTTCCAGTTCTTCCTGCATGCCTGGAGCATGGAGCAATCTGCCGTCGAGATCGTACGTCCAGCGATGGTATGGGCAGACCAGCTTTTTGACGTGGCCCTCAGAATGATCGCAAATCAGCGAGCCGCGATGGCGGCACACATTGTAAAGCGCGCGCGTCTGGCCATTTCCGTCCCGGGTCAGAATGATGGAGTCGCTATCCACTTCGAGCGTGAAATAGTCACCGGCTTTTGGAATCTCACAGGAATGTCCCGCAAAAATCCAGCCCATCCGCCAGATCCGTTGGCAATCCACTTGATACACTTCTTCATCGGAATAAAATTCCCGGAGCATGGCGTGCCCGTCCGGCTGGCGGGCGATTAAATCCCGGATTCGCGGCGAAAGTGAAGAGTCGTTTGTTCGATCCATCGCGGGCTATAATCTCGCCGATTGTTTCATATAAAAGCAATCCCCAAATCCGGCCATCACGCCGCTTTTGGCGGCAACCGATTCCATAGTGGCGCCAGCATCAGCCCGCCCACCGCGAGGGAAATTCCCAGCCCAACGAATATCGCGGTCCAGATGTTTTGCCCTTTGCCGAGAAGGGATTCAACTGAACCTGGCAGCAATACGCCTAGCATTTGCCCGATAGAGCCCATCCCGTTAATCACTCCATTGGCGGTGGAAGCGCCCTTCTTGGTTCCAAAATCAATCGCCGCCGTGCCTGAAATCAACGAATCGGGAATAAACACCAAGAAACCCATGGCGAACATCCCGATGCCCATTCCCAGGCGTGATAATGGAATAAAAGGAAACACCAGCATGAGGGCCGCCAGACACAGCAACGCCATAACCGCGACCGGCATTCGTTTGGACTGAAAGACCTTGTCCGACGCGATTCCTCCCACTAATGTCCCAATCGGCCCTGCCAGATCAAACATGCTGCTCAACCACCCGGATTGCGCCGTATCCGTGCCCATTCGTTCGGCAATGTAAACCGGCGACCAAAACAACAGTAGATAGCGCGTCGGCTTCACCAGAAAATAGACGGCCCCCAAGTACCAAACCATACGGTTTCGCAACACCGCCGACACCACGTGCCAGGTTCCCTCCTGTTCAGCGGCGGGCGCCTCCTTTGCGTCAATGACCGTGTCGCTTTCGCTGTGATACTCCTCTATGGAAGGCAGGCCCACATCTTCGGGGCGGTTCCGCTGGAGCAGAAAGAATAAAATCCATATCACCGCCAAAAGGCCCGCTGGCACAAAGAACGCATAACGCCACCCATACCACTTTGCGGCAAACCCCGCGATGATCGACGCCACGAACCCCCCCAAGGCGTAATTCGTACACCAAAACCCCATAACGCTACCCCGTTCTTGCTGAGAAAAAAACTCGCCCATGTTTTTGCCCAATGGCGCCCAGCCGCTGGCCTGCCACATCCCCTGCAAAGCAAACAGCAATCCCATCCAGAAAGCGACGCTCAACGTCCCCATGAGAGACGCGGTCACGACGGAAGCCATCATGCCGAATAAAACCACCTTTCGCGTGCCATAGCGGTCGCCCAATGTGCCCCAAAAAAATTGGCCCAACGCGTAAGCCGCCGAATAAGCCCCATCCATTCCGGACATCTGCGCCTTCGTCAAACCCAGGACGGCCGGTTTCTTAAGCTCGTTCTTGGCCACGGAAAATGACTTGCGCGTGAGGTAAAATCCCGCATACGCGAGCCAAGTGACGCCAAAAATCCTCCGGCGCCAATGCTCATACTTCGGATCCTTCTTCCCAGTCATGATTAGGTTGAATAAACTCGGATCACCGGCTGTTCAAATCCGGCCACCGTTCGTGGACTCAGGACGAAACTGCATCGCCTTAAGCGATCCGGTCCGACTTTAGCAATCGTCCCTTCCGATGGCAAACAGGATTGTCTTTTCAGCCTTCACCTTTCACATTTATCCTCGACTTTCCCTCAAGAACGATTCATTCTCCAGCCATCATGCATGAATTCCTCGAACCCTATGCAAACCACACGCCGTCAGTTTATCCAATCAGGGCTTATTTGTGCCGCCAGCATGACAGTCAGTCCGGACCTCGCTGTGGCGGATGATCAGCCCAAACGCCGGGCGCACCAAGCCATTGCGGAAATCCAACAAGCCGTGTCGATCGGATTCCAACTCTACACTGTGCGAGGCGAATTGGCCGGGAACGTCCCGGACACGATCAAAACGCTGGCGCAAATCGGCTACCACGGAGTCGAGTTTTGGGATTACAAAGGCACGCCAAACGTCTATCAGCACTATTCCGCCGCCGACTTGCGCAAAATCCTCGATGAAAATGGCCTGAAGTGTTGCGGCATGCACGTGACGTTGGAGGCGTTGTCCGATGACAAGCTCAAGCGCACCATCGAGAACAACCAAACCCTCGGCAATATCTACCTTAACCTCGTCATGGCTCCGGCCCTGATGAAATCCGAGTCGGGCATTGGCGAGTTGGCGTTGCTGTTGAACAAAGTATCCACAGAATGCCAAGCGCAAAGCATGGTGGCCGGCTATCATTGTCACGCCTTCGACTTCGCCAAAATCAATGGCCATTTCGCCTTGGAAATCCTTTTCGGCCAGCTCAAACCCGAAATCAATATGCAGCTCGATGTCGGCAACTGCCTGTCCGGTGGCGGCGACCCGATTGCCATGTTCAAGGAATTTCCGGGCCGCTCTTGGACCGTTCACATCAAGGAATACCAGGACAAGACCTTCGATAGTGATTTTTACAAGGAAGTATTCCGTCTGTGCGAAACGACGTGCGCGACCAAATGGTACATCGTCGAAATGGGCGGCAACGATGGCACCGGCTTTGATGTGCCACGCCAGGCGCTCGCCAAACTCCACAGCCTTGGCAAATCATGAAAACCCGAAATACCACCCGATCTCCTTTGATGGCAGGGACGATGCAGCGCGCCAATCCTGTCTCGCGCGCGGTTGGCCTTTCGCGCCGCAAATTTATGTTCGCCGGCGGCGCCGCGGCCGCTTTTACCATCGTGCCGCGCCACGTTCTGGGCGGACCGGGATTTGTTCCTCCCAGCGAGAAAATTACCCTGGCCTACATCGGTTGCGGCACGCAGGGGCTTCGAGAAATGGTTGACATGCTCCCGGTCCCTGAAATCCAAATCGTGGCCGTTTGCGATCCCGTCAAGGACAGCCACGAATACCTGGACTGGTCCAGGGACGGCTTGCGCGCTTCTATCGCCAAGGCCATGGGCAAGCCGGATTGGCGGCGCGGGATAAGCGGTGTTCCAGGAGGCCGCGAGGTCGCCAAAGAACTCATCGAAACCTTTTACGCCCGCCAACGATCCTCGGAAAAATTCGGCGGTTGCCGCGCCTATTCCGACTTCCGCGAATTACTTGAGCAGGAAAAAGACATCAACGCCGTCAAAATCATGACGCCCGATCATCTTCATGCGACTATTTCCATGGCCGCGATGAAGAAAGGCAAGCACGTGCTCATGCACAAACCGCTGGCCAATCGATTGCAGGAAGCCCGATGGGTCATCGAAACCGCGCGCCAAACCAAGGTGGCCACGCATTTCCTGGCGGCCAACGACGGCACCGACGTTCAGACCATCAAAAATTGGATTGACGACGGCGCCATCGGCACATTGCGCGAAATCCACAACTGGTCCAACCGCCCCGTCTGGCCGCAATACGCGACCATCCCGACCGACACTCCTCCAGACCCGGCCGATTTTGATTGGTCATTGTGGCTGGGGCCGTGCGCCGACCGTCCATATCATCCCCACTACACCAACATGGTGTTTCGTGGTTGGTATGATTTCGGCGGCGGCGCGCTCGCCGATATGGGTCATTACAGCCTTTGGTCCGTCTTCAAGCTCTTCGATCTTGACTCCCCGATCTGCGTCGAATCGCGTCCCAGCCACGTCTGCGCGCTGGACGGTCACGTGGCCATCAAAATCAAAAACGACTACTCCTTTCCCGACGCGTGCGTTATCCGCTTCCACTTTGCCGCCAAAGGTCCCCGGCCGGCAATCGATCTGTTTTGGCACGACGGTTCGATGAAACCGCCCACCCCCGACGGATTGGAAACCGAAGAACTCCCGGCCGAAGGCCTTATGTTTGTTGGCGACAGAGGAAATATCCTGGCTGATTTTCGCGGCGAAGACCCGCACATCCTTCCCGCCGGGAAGATGCGCGATTATCTGAAGGCCAGGAATCTTTCCGCGCCGCCTCCATCGCCTCGTGACCCAGGCAAAGCCCAGCGTCGCGCGATTGCCCGGTGGGTAGCGGCTTGCAAAGGCGGCCCGGCAACTTACGGGAACTTCCTGCAAGGAGGGCCAATCTCCGACGCCTTCAACCTCGCCGCTGTTTCGCTGCGTCTGGGCGGCCGGAAATTGGACTTTGACGCTCCCGCCATGCGAATCACCAACCTCCCCGAAGCCAACCTCCACCTCACCCGCGAATATCGCAAAGGCTGGGAACTCCAAGTCTAAGTCTTGTTCTGCTTCGCCTCGTCCACGATGAGTTCGACGATGTGGACGAACGAATTGGCGCTGTTCTTGAGCATGGTGATGCGGACATAGCGGGCCTCGGTTTTCGGAAATTTCTCCGAGTAACCGCTCGCGGTCGCCGGGGTCTGGTTGCCCGAAAAATCCAACACCTTCTTCCAAGTTTGCCCATCCACGGAGACCTCGGCGATGAATTGGTAGTAACGGAGGCCGTCCCAGTAAGTGATGACGTTAATAAAGTCGATGGGATAGACTTTTTCCAAATCCACTTGCAGCCACTGCGGCGCCGGCCCTATCGAGGCCCAGTGCCTGTCGGCGTCGTCGGAGCTTCCGTCCACAGCCACCTTGGCGGACCAAGCATCGTCGCGGTCGGGGGATGGCCCCACCGTCACGGGCTTGTGCGTGGCAAGGTTGGGCTTGGCGGCAATCCGGCTGCGGAACCAGCTTCCGACGAGATAGCCTTGCTGCCTGCCTTCGTTGTCGAAGAGGCCGGCGCGCAGATGCACTGTCCGGTCAATGGCGATGGGACCGGTGTAGTTCTGCCATCGCTCGTTGGGCAGGCTGTTGTCGAAGATGTATTTTAGCGAAAGGCCCGGGTGCTTCGGTTTGAGTGTCAGCGTGAGCGGTTGGACGAACGTGTTTTCGTCACCAACGAACTTGCCCTGCACCAGAATGCTGATGGGGTCGACGAGCCTTTCGAGAAGGGCATCCGTGTGCGCCAGCCGCGACTTGAACTGGGCGAAGGAGCCGCCTGCTTGTGGATTCCAAGCGCGTTCGGCGACCAGCGCAAGACGGTCGCGCATACTTTGAATTTCGATGGCCTCGGAGTTTTCCCATGAGCAGAGCTGCGCGCCCATCAGCTTCGAGGTGTCGGCCAACAGGGTGTAATCGGTGGAACCTTCCCGGCCGAATTTCGGGAGTGCCCAGTCGAACAGAAACTCCATTGATTTCTTATTGTCGCGCACGATGTAGAGGGGTGTCCAGGTGGCGTTGACGAGCGCATAGCCGCTTTGGGCGATGTCGTTTGGGTTGCGGTCTTGCGACCAGACCATGACCAGAGTGTCCTTGGGCAGCGGATAGGCGCCGCCGGGGTTCCAGGCTTCTTCCCAGACGATGGCCTTCTTGCCGCGCTTCTTGACGACGTCGCACATATCAGCGATGAATTTGCAGTAGAGGTCGTGAACGCTTTTGAGGCCGAACTTTGCCTGCGCCTCCTTGTATTCCGGCGTCTGGTCGAGGCCGTCGAGGCCGACTTCGTCCGCGCCCAGGTGGACGTAGGGCGTGCTTTGGAAAACGTCCATGACTTCATTCATGAGCGTGGTCAGCGCTTCGAGGGTCTTCGGACTGGCGATGTTGACCGTCGAGCCGTTGCCGGGGATGCCGAAGATGGCGTCCGCATCGGCGACGAGGCGGCCGGAATGACCGGGCAGGTCCAACTCCGGGACAAGGAAGACGCCGCGCTCCTGCGCGTAGCGTTCCAGGCTGCGAAGTTCATCGAGCGTGTAGGGCGCGACGTGCGGCTTCGACGCCGGTTCGAAGCGGGCGAACTCGGTGTTGCTCTTGCCGAGCTGCGGGAACTTTGTGGAAGGAAACATGAACAAATGGTCGTCCGTAAGATGCAGGTGCAGATAACGTATCTTGTAGAGGCGGCACAGTTCGATCACCTGCTCGATGCCGCCCGGCGAATGGTATTTGCGGGCGAGGTCAATAAGCGCCCCGCGATAGGGAAACGCCGGCTCGTCCACGATTCTCACCTGTGGAAGGGTGAGCGCTCCATTTTCGGATCGCAGCAATTGGAGCAACGTCACCGTGGCCGAGGCGACACTCTGGTAGCTGCCGCCTGCCAGAGTGACGGAATGGTCCGCCTCCAGGGTGTAGGCTTCGCCCTGCAGCGTGGATTCCAGTCGGAGGAGCACATCGGCTGGCTCAGAGGTTTTGGGTTCCGGCGCGCCGCCCGGCGTTCTCGCGGCGGTGGAAAGCTCCACTCCGGTAGTTTGCTGGATCTCAGCGGCCAGCACCTTCGCCAGCGGCTCCAGTTCTTTGTTCGCGGCCAGAATCCGGCACTCCTTGTTCAAGGTCACAACTCCATGGCCCAAGGTCAGTGTCTTCGGCAGGGGGACCAACTGTGGAACGTCTTTCGCCGGGATTGTCCGCTGGCCCGTGCCAGAGCCTTTCCACGCTGGAGCCACCGTCTCGGCCACCTCTTTGAGCGTCAGGCCTTCCTTTTTCCAGTCGATCCTTCCCAAGGCCGCGCGAGTCTCCTGCGCAATCGGCAGCTTCCACTCCCCCGCGAACACTGGGCTAAGATCCTTTTGTGCCGCTATACTGGAGCACAAGAGCCAATACCAAGCCTGTTTCAAGGCTCCCTCTTTAATGTCCGGATTGGCGTTAGGACAGGCGGCCAACTCGTGAAAAAACCGCCTTACCCAGTCATCTCCGCCGTTCTCGCGGCGCAGGCGCAACATGGCGGAGGCGTAACACACCGGTTGGTCGGACGGCTCGATTACATTCCCGTTCCCGTCCTTGATGCGGCTCACTTTTTCGCCCATTTTAACGGTGGTGAACAGATCCAGGAAGGTCAGGCTGCTCGCGGAAAACAGCGGTTCCACTCCCTCAATTATCTTCCGCGTTTGCGCATCCGTATCCTCGCATTTCAATGCGTCCATGCACACGTAGCGCATGAAAACCGCAAAGCCCGTGATAAAGCAGGAATGCCGGTCGCCAAAGGTATAGTAATTTCGCCCCATTTCGTAGAACACGTAGTGCGGCATCGATTTGGGATTGGTTTTGAGTTCGGGATAATTGCTGTCGTAGAACATCGCAAGTTCAATCCCCGTGGCGCCGACGTAACCACAACCGGCTCCACAAGTCAGATCGTAGCCGGGAACCGCCGCGATGGTGACTTTGCTTTCAAATTGTTGCGAGGGACTTGGCACCTGGCCGGTCAGCTCGGCGTACACTTGCCAGCCGGCGTCAAGTCGGGAAACCCAGATGCCCATCAAGCCCGGATCCAGAGTGTCGTCCGTGGTCAGGAAAATGACCTTCTTGCCTGTCCAAGGGGTCAGTTGAAGACTGAGGCCGCGTTTTTTCCAGGACTCCGGCTGAAAGGCGAATTTCGAATAGTCGAACGGGGGGCCTGGTTTCAATGGGGCAACATCTTGGGCCTGCAAATCAGAGACGGCCAAAGTAAGTGAGAACAGCAGGAGGTACCGGAATACCTTCATGATGGATCCATGCAACACGGCGCGGACCGGTCCCGCCGTCGCACGTATTGCGATTGTCGTTGCCATTAGAGTTCTTTTTAGGCTGAGCACCCTATTTTGCGGTTAAGAACTGCTTGTCTTTCGTGAAGTAGGTCTTGAACAGACGCAGAAGGGGCCTATCCGAATGGTTCAACTTATCCGCGGGATCGGCGGTGCGCTCAATGTTCCCCGCTTTCCTTTTGGCCGAGTTCTCGAATTTCCTCGAACATCCTCATATTGGAAAATTCGGAAATACGCGAAATTATCCATCTATGCCGCTATGCCGGCATATCCCGGTAAATCCCTTCACGAAACCTCTACCAAATAACCTAACACATAACAAACGCCGCCGCCAGGATTATTTTTAAAACAATGATTCCCTTATTTTTAAAATAAATAAACTTTATAGCAAATTATATTGATCTTTTCGATTTGTTGGCGCGCTATGGTTGGTTCAGCCCAAAACCTCGCCCCATGAGCTGACGCAGGCTATCTCACGGGACTCGCCGTCCGCTTCTTTCAGGCCATATATCATTCCTTTTGAAGCATTCAGGCGCGGCAGTCGCGTTACGAGGATTTGACGCTCTTTTTATCGGCGTGGACTTCCCCCGCTCCGCGTTCCCGTGTTGCCTGTCCCGAATGCGGTGGAATCTCTAAATCATCTTTTTTCGCTCATCAAGCCTCCAGCCTGGAAACACCTGGCATCCGCCTCGTGAGCCAAATCTCAAACGCTTTACGCGATCAAGTCCGAGACCGAGCCAGGAACCATTGCGAAAACTGCCTTCTTCCTGAAGCTCGCATAGATTTTGCCGAAACATAAAGGGCCCGCGAAATTCCATTCAGATTATTTGACGTTTGCGTCAAATCGTCGAAATCTGGCGAAAGGAACGCACCCAGCCCGATTCCCCTGCCAAACATTCCCCTGCCAATGGCCTCTTTGTCTTACAACTTCGTGCTCTTCGTGTCCTTCGTGGTGAGGAGTCTTTTTCCCATTCCCCTGCCAAAGCTTGGTCGATCAATTTCCGTCACCCGCCTGGTCAATGATTAAAGCAGTCGCCAACCGCTGGAGCTGTTTTCTTCGTGGTCTTCCAAGGGCCGCCATAGCCTCGGCGGTGGCGGCTGTGTTCTTTTGTGGCCACTAAAAATGCCTTTTTAAGGCTTAACCAGTGACGTTCTCCGAAGGAGCCGCTTTGCTTGCTCCGCTTTGCACTGTGCTCGACGCCGTGTCTGTCCCCCTCGTCTTATGGATGATGAAGGCCGTGTCCAGGTCCAAAGCCCAGGGCGGCAGCCAGCCGGCAATGTTGCTGAGCGGGAGGATTGAGTCGTCGAGATTTATCCCCAGGACGTCCCGCATGAACGCGCGGCGCGCCTGCACGCCCTGCCATAGGTCCGGGAAGCTTTGGGCCAGTTGCCTCCGCAACCGCGCGTCGCCCAGGACAACGCCGTCTTCGGCATTGAAATAGCAAAAAGGCCCAAGCGACACCGGAATGATGTCCATTTGCAGCGCCATGCCCGAGCGTAACTTGACGCGGCTACCAACGGAGAAGGGCGAATGGAGCCATTCAGGCGCGAAGGTTTTCCGGTGATTTTTCCCCAAATTCCCAAATTACGAATTTACTTCTGCCCGCATTTCGGTAAGTTGTTTGGATGAGCGGAATCAGTTTCATGGTGGACGAACATCGCCGGAAAACGGCAGCCGTCATTGATCTGTGTGAACACGAACGGCTGTGGGAGGACTTTTACGACTCGCTCTTGGCGGCCTCGCGTGCCAATGAACCGCGTGAGAGCTTGGAGTCCGTCAGGCGACGTCTGACGCGAAAACCCGCGCGGAATGGCTGATTATTCAATCACTTTCGCGCGTTCGGCCCGCAAGGAGTTGGAACGGCTTCCCAAAGAATCGGCCGCTCGAATTCTGACGAAGATTCAAGGATTGTCTTTACTCCATTCAAGACTCCAACCGGACGATTGATGTTTCAGTTATCCGCCACCGCCGGGACGTCTATCGTGATTTGTAATTGCGCATGCCAGCCAGGCTTAATCCTGCCCTGGCGTAGGGCGCCAATGCTGCTTGGCCCTGCGGCAAATTGTAATTAGGGACTCTTCACCCGGTCTCTACGATCTGCGGTTAAATAATTTTCCACTTGACACAACCTGCCGCCCCGCCGGTCAATGATTAAATTAAAGCAGTCGCCACCCGCTGGACCCGTCTTCTTGGTGGTCTTCCAGGGCCGCCATAGCCTCGGCGGCGGCGGCTTTGTTCTTTTGTGGCCACTCCAAATGACTTTTTGCCGAATTAGTTTTTGCGTGGCTCCTTAACGGACGTTTGAACCGTTATCGCCAGTTGACGTTCCCCGAAGGAGGCGCTTTGCTTACTCCGCCTCGCACTGTGCTCGACGCCGTGTCGGTCCCCCAAAGTCTCGTGTCCGCCAATCCCGCGCCAGCCGGATCGACTCCGGTTGCACAGGCGTCGGCAAGCCGCAACCCAATTTTCATCACGAAGAGCACGAAGAAAAACCCTTCAAATGGGCTTGCTTAAAACTTCGTGTCCTTCGTGGTCAGGAGTCTTTTTCCCATTCCCCTGCCAAACATTCCCCTGCAAGAAACGGCGTCGTTTTTCCATGGGCGTGAGACAGAATTCT
>PLIU01000245.1 GCA_003140095.1 Verrucomicrobiales bacterium
ATGACCGCGAAGAGCAACAGCACCAGGGCGATGAAATGGAAGATGGTCGGGCGATGGTCCGAATTGGCTCCGCCGGCCAAAAACATATCCCACAAACCCTGACCGGCCGCCGGAAGACGAGCCAGAATGTTGACGGTGATGATGAGAGAAATACCGTTGCCGATGCCACGATCGGTAATCTGCTCACCCAACCACATGAGCAACATGGTGCCGGTGGTCAGAATGACGGTGGTCTGAATTCGATACCACCATAAGGGATGAATCAAAACCAAAGTTTGGTCGGCGGGAAAACTTTTGAAAATCGTGCTGGCATGTTCCCAGCCCAAAGCCATGAAAAAGCCCTGGCCCAAACAGAGGAAAAGAGTCAGCACGCGACCGTATTGAATAAGTTTGGCGCGTCCTCCTTCTTCACGGGCGACTTTGCTTAGAAACGGAATGACGGCCTGAAGCAATTGTAAAATGATGGTCGAACTGATGTAGGGCATGATACCCAAAGCGCCGACGGCGCAATTCTCAAAGCCGCCGCCAGTAAACATGCTGTACGTGCCCACGAATCCGCCCATGTTCTTGCCTGCGCTCGAATCAAAAAAAAGACCCAAAGTGTGGCCGTCCAATCCAGGCACCGGCACCAGGCAGGCCAGTCGGCAAATCCCCAGCACCACCATGGTGAAAACGATCCTGGATTTCAGCTCCGGTATCTTGAAGCAGTTGCTGAGGGTATTAAGGATGGAAGTGAACATCTAAGGACTTATTCGGTCTTTTTCGCTTTGGGTGCTTTGGCTGGCTTCTCGGCTTCGGGCTTGGCCGGCGCCTTGGTTTCAATCAATTGACAGGCTCCGCCCAGTTTTTCAATTTTGGCGCGAGCCGTCGCGCTGAAGGCATGAGCTTTAACGGTCAATTTACGGGTCAATTCTCCGTCGTCCAGAATCTTAACGCGCTTGACTGGGCCTTGAGCCAGGCCGGAGCCTCGCAACGCCGCTTCATCCACCGTTGCGCCTTCGTCAAAGCGGTTTAACGCATCCAGATTGACGGGAATATAACGGACGGTGAACGCGGTATTGTTGAAGCCGCGTTTGGGAATGCGGCGGATCAGCGGCATCTGGCCGCCTTCAAATCCGATGCGAATGGAACTGCCTGAACGGGCCGTCTGGCCTTTGCCGCCGCGACCGCTGGTCTTGCCGTGGCCGCTGGATTCGCCCTGGCCGAGGCGTTTGCGGCGGTGCTTGGCACCGGGGCGTGGTTTGAGATCGTGTAAGCGCATAAAAATCAGGCGGTCGCAGGCGGTGGAGCCTCTCCGGTAGGCGGCGCTGGAGGCGGAGCCGGTGCCGGAGGTGGAACCGGCGCCGGAACGGGTGACGGCGCTGGAACTGGAGACGGAGCCGGAGAAGGAACTGGAGACGGAGCAACTGGGCCGGCGGCGACCGGGGCCTTTCGAGGCTTAACTTCCAATCCGCGGTTCCGATAAATCTCTTCGTGCAACCGGAGCCGCTGGAGGCCGGCCAGCGTGGCCTTGACGACATTGGACGGGTTGTTGGAGCCGAGCGACTTGCTCAAAATGTCCTTGATTCCGGCCGATTCCAGCACAGCGCGAACGGTCTTGCCCGCGATCAGGCCGGTGCCGGGAGAGGCTGGACGCAGCAGCACTTTGGCGCCGCCGTAGCGGCAGAAAACTTCGTGCGGAATGGTCGCATCCTTCAAAGAGACTTGGACCATCCGTTGTTTGGCCATGTCGCCCCCTTTGCGGATGGCTTCAGAAACCTCGACCGCCTTGCCCAGGCCGATGCCGATGCGGCCGTGTTTGTCGCCGGCGACGACCAAGGCGCTGAAGCTGAAGCGGCGGCCGCCCTTGACGACCTTGGCGGAACGGTTGATGAAAACCACCTTCTCACTCAACTCGGAACCGGCGGCGGCTTCTTGCGTCGGTTCGGCGCCTTCAGCCGTGCCGCCGGGCCGGGCGCGGCGCGGGCCGCGGCCGGGGCCGCGACCGGGGCTGTTGCCTCTTGGATTGCCGGGAAAACTTTTGTTTAGTTCAGCCACAGTGTTCTTTCTTCAAGGTTAAAATTGCAAACCGCCCTCGCGCGCGGCATCGGCCAGGGCCTTGACTTTGCCGTGGTAACGCGCGGCACTGCGGTCGAAAACGACTCGGATGATGCCTTTGTCTTTGGCGATCTGTGCCGCCAGGGCGCCGAGTTTTTTCGCGCCGGCCACATTGGCCGCCAGTTTTGCCTCGGCCTGCGCCTTCTTGCCCCGCGTCGAAGTCGAAGCCAGCGTCACCCGCGCTACGTCGTCGATGAACTGCACCATGATGTGCTGGTTGGAAAAACGGACGCTCATGCGAGGACGTTCCTTAGTGCCGGAAATTTTTTTGCGAATGCGCCAGTGGCGCAGGGTCGCCAGTTTTTCTTTCTTGTCGGTTCTCATGCTTATTGCACCGTCTTGCCTTCCTTGCGCCGGACTTTCTCGTCTGAGTAACGGACTCCCTTGCCCTTGTAAGGTTCGGGCGGATAGAAACTGCGGATTTCCGCGGCGACTTGGCCGACCAATTGTTTGCTGGGGCCTTCGATGGTCAGCTTGGTGTTTTCCTCGACCGTTACTTTGATCTGGTCGGGAATTGGATAATTGACCGGGTGGGAATAGCCCAGCGCCAGATTGACTTTGTTGCCCTGGACGGCGGCCTTGAAGCCGACGCCCTGGATTTCGAGTTTTTTGACAAAGCCATCGCTGACGCCCTTGACCATATTGTTGACTAGGGCGCGGCTCAAGCCGTGCAGGGCTTTGGCCTCGGCGTCGTCACCCTGGCGGCTGACCAGCAGGTTGGCACCCTCGAGCCTGGCCGAGGTGCGGGGCGGCAGTTCAAAATCCAGCTTGCCTTTGGGGCCTTCGACGAAGACCTTCTGGCCTTTGATCTCCACTTTGACCTTCGGCGGCACGACCACCGGTTGTTTTCCTATACGCGACATAAACTAAAAGCTCTTGCTCGGATATTCTGCCATGTTACCACACTTCGCACAACAATTCGCCGCCGACGTTTTTCTGACGCGCCTGCGCGCCGGTCATAACGCCCGAGGAGGTGGAAAGGATCGAGACGCCCAGGCCCCCCAGCACGCGCGGGACCTCCTGCGCGCCCAGGTAGCGGCGCAAACCGGGCGAACTGACCCGGCGCAGACCTTCGATGACGCTTTTGCGGCCGGTGTATTTGAGTTTGATCTTGATGGACTTGAAGGGCTTGCCTTCGACGACCACCTCCGCCACGTAACCTTCGCGCAGCAGCAGCCGGGCGATGCTCTCCTTGAGCCGGGAATGCGGCACGGTGGCATGCGGCAACCTGGCCAGGCCGGCGTTGCGGATGCTTGTGAGCATGTTTGAAATCGGGTCGCTCATAGTTTTACCAACTGGCCTTGGTCACTCCGGGAATCAATCCGTTCAACGCCGCCTCGCGAAAGGTCAAGCGGGAGCACCCGAATTTGCGCAAGTAACCGTGGCGTCGGCCCGACATGGAGCAGCGGTTGACCACGCGGCTGGGGCTGGCGTTGCGGGGCAATTTGCTCAGGCCGGCGTAATCACGCTTGGCTTTGAGCTCGGCGCGCAAGGCGGCGAATTTCTTAACCGTCTGCTTTTTTTTGTTGTTGCGTTGGATCCAGGCTGTTTTGGCCATAAAATGTTCTCTGTCTATTTGGCTTCGGCAAAGGGCATGCCCATCATCTTGAGCAATTCCAGCGCCTCCTCGTTGGTGGGCGCGCTGGTGACGATGGTAATGTCCATGCCTTGCGTGCGTTTGATCTTGTCCAATTCAATCTCCGGGAAAATGGTCTGGTCACCCACCCCAAGCGTGTAATTGCCACGCCCGTCGAAGGACCGGGGGGAGAGTCCGCGGAAGTCGCGAATGCGCGGCAGCGCGGTGGAGACCAGTCGGTCAAAAAACTCGTACATCACCTCCCGGCGCAAGGTGACGCGGCAGCCGATGGGCTGGCCTTCGCGCAATTTGAAATTGGCAATGCTGTGGCGTGATTTGCTGATGACGGGCTTGCGGCCTGTGATCATGGTCATGTCGCGCGTGGCGTCCTCCACCGCGCCTTTCTCCAGCGAGGCGCTGACGCCCATGTTGACCACAATTTTTTCCAGGCGCGGGATCTGGTGGACGTTCCCGTATTGGCGCTTTTCGCGCAAGGCGGGCCGCACTTCCTCGATGTATTTCTGGTAAAGTCTGGGTTTCATGCTCTTCAAGGCTCCGGCGTCTCGGCTGGGGCGGCGGCGCCGGCGCGCGCGTCATAGATGGCGGCCAGCACGACGTTGGAAATGTGGATCGAGCCTTCTCGCTCGACAATGGCGCTTTGGGGCTGGTTCTGATTCTTGCGCGTGTGACGCTTGATCATCTTGAGGCCCTCGATGACAAGGCGCTGCTTCTTTGTCTTTACTTGGAGAATCTTGCCGCGCCGGCCCTTTTCGGAGCCGGCGATGACCACGACCTCATCCCCTTTTTTGACATGGGCTTTGGGCATAATTAAATAACCTCGGGCGCCAGGGAAATGATCTTCATGAACCGTTTGTCGCGCAATTCGCGGGCCACGGGGCCGAAAATTCGCGTGCCGCGCGGATTGTTTTCCTTGTCAATGATGACAATGGCGTTGCTGTCAAAGCGCAGATACGAGCCGTCCGCCCGCCGAATCTGCTTGCGCGTGCGCACGACGACCGCATCGACCACCTCGCCTTTCTTGACTGTGCCGTCGGGCGCGGCTTCCTTGATGTGGGCCTTGATGATGTCGCCGATGCCGGCGTAACGCTGGTTGCGGCCGATGACGCCGATGGCGGCGGCGCGCTTGGCGCCGCTGTTGTCGGCCACGTCGAGGATGGAACGAACCTGTAACATAAATCGGGCTAGGCGACGGCGACGGGGGCTTCGGGGGATCGCTCCACGACCTGGGTCAGACGCCAGCGCTTCAACTTGGAGAGCGGCCGGGTTTCCCGGATCAAAACCAGATCTCCCACCTTGGCCTCGCGTTTTTCGTCGTGGGCGTAAAACTTGGCGTAGGCCGTGACCACCTTCTTGTACTGCGGGTGGGGGAAACGGCGCTGGACCTCCACGACGATGGTCTTGGCCATTTTGGCCGAGATCACCTTGCCCAGCCGTTCTTTGCGATGTCCGCGCGCCGCGGGTGTGGCGGCTGTGCCGGCTATGGCGGCTGGCTCTGCTGTTGGGGGTGTGGCTTCTGGCATATATCGCTTAGGCCGCCTGGAGGCGGAGTTGAGAAATTCGGGTTTCCAACCGGGCGATGTCCCGGCGCAAGAGGCGCAGGCGGGCCGGCTTCTCCAATTGACTGCTGGCCTGCTGCAAGCGCAGAGTAAAGATCTCCTGCCGCAAGTCCCTGCTCTTGGCTGTGAGTTCCTGCGGCGTTAAATCTTTGATCTCGGACATTTTCATAGTTCGTTCAGTCCAAATGGTGACGGGAAATAAACTTGGTTCTGATGGGCAGCTTGGTCGCCGCCAAGCGCATCGATTCCCTGGCCACGGCTTCGGGCACGCCATCGACTTCAAAGAGGACATTGGCCGGACGGATGACGGCGACCCACGATTCCAAGGGCCCTTTGCCCTTGCCCATGCGCGTCTCCAGCGGCTTCTTGGTGAAGGATTTATGGGGAAAAATGCGAATCCAAACCTTGCCGCGGCGCTTCATAAAGCGGGTCACGGCCACGCGCGCGGCCTCGATCTGCTTGTTGTGCAGCCAACAGCGTTGCAAGGCCTGCAATCCGTACTCGCCAAAAGCAACCGTCGAGCCGCGGTAGGCCAGGCCGGAGCGGCTGCCGCGGTGCATCTTGCGATACTTCACTCTTGCGGGACTCATTGCCATAGTGCGTCTTCTCCAAACATGTTCGCTGTTCCGATCTTCAAACGGGCACCGGCGCGGGCGGCGCTTCCGTCTTCTGTTTCTTTTCCACCGGCGTGTCGCCCCGGCAAATCCAGCACTTGATCCCCAACTTCCCGTACATGGTGTTGGCTTCGGCGAATCCGTAATCGATGTTGGCCCGCAAGGTGTGCAGCGGCACGCGTCCCTGATGATATTTCTCCACGCGTGCGATTTCCGCGCCGCCCAATCGCCCGCCCACGCGGACTTTGATGCCTTCGGCCCCGAAATCCATCGCCACTTGCACCGCTTTCTTCATCGCGCGGCGAAAGGAAACGCGGCGCTCAAGCTGGACAGCCACGTTTTCGGCGACCAATTGGGCGTCCATCTCCGGTTGCTTGATTTCCTGAATATCGACATAGACCTCCTTGCCGGTCATCTTGCTGATCTCCTCCTTGAGCTTGTCGATCTCCGCCCCTTTGCGTCCGATGACGACGCCTGGACGGGCCGTGAAAATGGTGATGCGACAGCGGGAAGCCGCGCGCTCCAATTGAATTTTGGAAACCGAGGCTCCTTCCAGCTTGGTCTTGAGCAATTCGCGAATTTTGCGGTCTTCGGCCAGCAGCTTGCCAAAATCTTTTTTCTCGGCAAACCACTTGGAGGCCCAGTCTTTGTTGACCGCGAGCCGCAGGCCGATAGGATTTGTTTTTTGGCCCATAGATTTATTCGTCTGACAAAACAATTTTCACGTGGCAATTGCGTTTGAGGATCGGGCCGGCGGACCCGCGCGCCTTGGGCACGAACCGCTTGACGCTCCCGGCCGTGCCGGCCACCGCGGATTTGACGCGCAGTTTCTCGGTTTGAAGGCCCTGGTACTCGGGTTTGTGGATTTTGAGGTCCTCGGCATTGGCCATCGCGGACTGGAGCGTCTTGGCCACCACGCGCGCCCCTTTGCGCGGAACCACCGCCAGCACCGCTTGGGCGTGGACGGCGGACATGCCTTGAATCTGGCGCACCACCTCGCGCATCTTCTGCGCGGACATGCGGATGTTGCGTGCGATGGCTTGGACTTCCATAAATTCTTTACTTGGCCTCCGCCTTGGCCGTGTGCGCGCCGTGCTTCTTGAACGTGCGCGTCAGCGAAAACTCGCCCAGGCGATGGCCAACCATGTTTTCGGTGACGAACACCGGGTTGAAGATCTTGCCGTTGTGGACGTTAAATGTCAAACCAACGAAGTCCGGCGTAATCATGGAGCGCCGCGACCAGGTTTTGATCGGGGTCTTGGATTTAGCCGCCTTGGCCGCATCGATTTTGACCTGCAAATGCTGGTCAACAAACGGACCTTTTTTAATGGATCGACCCATATTGTTTTCGTTGTCGAATTATGTCGAATTATGTCGAATTACCTTTGCTTCATCGGACGGCCATCCCGCCGCACCAAGATGAACCGGTTGGAATGTTTGCGTTTGTTCCGTGTGCGGTAGCCCTTGGCCAGCAATCCCCACGGGGAGGTCAATTGCTGCCAGCCGCCGCCGCTCTTGGACTTGCCGGCCCCGCCGCCATTGGGATGATCGACCGGATTGCGCGAGACCCCGCGGTTGATCGGACGAATGCCGCGATGCCGCGACCGCCCGGCTTTGCCCAAAACGATGTTCTCATGCTCGATGTTGCCCACCTGGCCGATGGTCGCGTAACAGGACTCATGAACTCGGCGGATTTCGCCCGAAGGCAGCCGGATGGTCGCATAACCCTCATCCCGCGACATGAGGGTCGCCGCTCCCCCAGCCGAGCGCACCATCTGGCCGCCGCGACCGGGGGTGATCTCGATGTTATGAATGGGCAAGCCGACCGGGATGGTCTTGAGCGGAAGACAGTTGCCGAGTTCCGGCGGCGCCGCGGGACCGCTGACAATTTTCGCCCCCACTTGCAAACCGACCGGCGCCAGGATGTAACGCTTTTCGCCGTCCTTATACTGCAACAAAGCCAGCCGGGACGTGCGCAACGGATCATATTCAATCGCCGCTACGTCGGCCTCGATACCGTGTTTATTGCGTTTGAAATCGACGATGCGGTAAAACTGCTTGTGCCCCCGGCCGATACCGCGGGCTGTGACACGGCCAAAATGATTCCGGCCGCCCGATTTCTTGCGGATGCTTATCAGGCTCCGCTCGGGATGATCCTTAGTAATCTCATCGAACGACGCCACAGTGATGTAGCGCGTCGAAGGCGTTAAGGGCCTGTACGATTTGACTGGCATAAAAGCAAAATAAGTAACGGCATCAAAGCGGCGACGGCCATTAATCCTGCGCCCAGCGGGGCGAACAGTTATCGGTCGCGCCAAAGCCGCCATGCTCGCCAATTGGCAAGATGGACGGTGAACATACCAGAGGATTTAAAGGGCGCAAGTGTTTTTTTTGCAAATATTTTCGGGCCTTTTTGGGGGCAAATGACGCCATAAAGGATAAAAACTTTGGCCCTTGAACTGGGGGGGGCAAACTCCTACGCTGGCCGCGCATGATCAATTCTGTCCGATTTCGTCTCTTCGTGATGATGGTGTTGGAGTATGTCATCTGGGGCGCCTGGCTGCCCCTGATTTTCTCCTACCTCCCCACCCTCGGTTTTTCCGCGCTGGAAAGGACGGCCATTCTGAACGCCTTCCCTGTCGCGGCGCTGGTAGCGATGTTTTTTAGCAATCAGTTTGCGGATCGGAATTTCGCGGCGGAGAAATTCCTGGCCTTCAGCCAATTCGTCGGCGGGTTGGCCATGGTTGGGCTGGCGTTCACGCGCGATTTCTGGACTTTTTTCGCGCTGATGTTGCTGCATTGCCTCCTCTACGTGCCCACGCTCTCCATTGTCAATTCCATCGCCTTCACCCATTTGAAGGACTCCAAGGGTTTTGGACTTATTCGCATGGGCGGGTCGATTGGCTGGGTGCTGGCGGCGTGGCCGCTCTATTTTATCTTGACAGATACGAAGAGCGCCCGCTGGACCTACCTCATCGCCGGCGTGGCCTCGCTAGCGCTGGCGGGGTTCAGCCTGGTGTTGCCGCACACGCCGCCGAAAAAGGCCGAGGTCGCCGATGACAAATTCGCCTGGCTCGAAGCCGTGCGCTTGCTCAAACAGGCGTTCGTGCTGGCGCTGTGGATCATCACATTCGTGGACGCCTTTGTTCTCAATGCGTATTTCAATTGGGCGGGCATGTTTCTGGGCAGTCCGCAGGTCGGCATCGCCACCAACCGGATCATGCCGATCATGAGCATAGGGCAGGTGGCGGAGATTCTGACGATGGCCATTCTGGGGTGGACGTTGAAACGGCTGGGCTGGAGGATGACGATGATGCTGGGCATTTTCGGGCACGTCATCCGCTTCACGGTGTTCGCGCTTTTTCCGCAGGAAACGTGGCTCATCATTCTGGTCTTTGTGTTGCACGGCATCTGCTACGCCTTCTTTTTGGCGGCCGTCTATATTTTTGTCGATGAGTACTTTCCCAACGACGTGCGGGCCAGCGCGCAGGGCCTGTTCAACGTGATGATCCTCGGTTTGGGCGTCATCGCCGCCAATACCATCTGCCCTTGGATGACGGATGCCTACACGGCCAAGGGCATAACAGATTTCCGCAGCCTGTTCCTGATCGCCGCGGGAGTGGCGCTGGCGGCGACGGTAGCGCTGGGGTTGTTCTTCCATCCGCCCGCGCTGAAACAAGCTGCCCAAACATGAAGAAGTTTGCATCCTTGGACGAAAGGCTCGACGCTTTCCTGCGCAAGTCGCCGGTGTTGGGCAAGAACGTTTATATCGCCCGCGGCGCGGTCGTGGTGGGCGACGTCACCCTTGGCGACGGCGCCAGCGTCTGGTACAACGCCGTTCTGCGCGGGGACATCAACCGCATCGTCGTCGGCGCCGGCAGCAACATCCAGGACAACGCCGTGCTGCATCTGGCCGATGACTTTCCGTGCCTGGTGGGCCAATATGTGACCGTCGGTCATTCGGCCATTGTTCACGCCTGCACCGTTGGCGACGAGTGCCTCATCGGGATGGGCGCGGTGATTCTGGACGGCGCGGAATTGGGAGCGCAATGTTTGGTGGGAGCCAAGGCGCTGGTCACCCAAAACAGCAAAATCCCGCCCGGTTCGCTCGTGCTGGGCGCTCCGGCCACGGTCGTGCGGGCTTTGACGCAGGACGAGCGGAGTGTTTTGAGATATTGGGCGGAAAAATATGTGGCTAACGCCGCCTACTGCCTGCAACACCACATCAATCCCGGCGCGCCGCTGCCGAGTTGAGCGGGGACGATGCTCTCAATTGGTCTTGGCCAAAAGGCTAAGGCAGAACATGGCCCGGAAGGCTGCAAGTTGGTTTATCGCCAAGGGTGCCGATTGTGTAAACGCCTCCGGCGGGACAGGACGGCATTTCTCCATTCGCTCCCCGGCCAAGGTAAGGCTGTATATCGCTCACGGCCGGCGTGTCGGTGTTTTGCTTCTTGTTTTCCAGCGCCCATTGCTGTTTGGCCGCGTCAATCAGGCGAAGATTATTGATGCAAGCATTCTGCTGCGACGTGGTGCGGGCTTTAACGAAGTTGGGGATGGCAATGGCTGAGAGGAGGCCAACCACGGCCGCCGCCGGAAGGATAAGAAGCGCCTGACCGCTCTGACCGCCGTTGCCAATTCCTTCCCAGCCGTCGGGGCCGTTGACGCCGACGCTGTAAGTCCCGAAATTGGTGCCGTGCTGAAAAATTTGCCGAAAGTTCTTGAAGGCTGCCGAATCGATATGCTGGCTGTCCATGGTTTTTTCCTGGAATTGCTCGACGGTGCTGGCCAAGGCGCCGCTGACGATACTGAAATTATTGCCGTCGTCGGGAACGCCCTGCGAGAGCCTCTTGAATTCATCGGTGGATTTGAAGCCTTTCTTTTTCCCGGATTTCACGGCCACGATCTCGCGCACCATATTGTCCGAAGATGCCACCAACAGGTAATCGCCTACGCGCGCGAGGCTGGGCCGCACGTCCACCGGCAGGGGAATGGGAATGGACACACTGCGCATTTTTAAATCCGGCTCATCGACCTTGGTGAGCAGTGGATTGCCATTGAGGAGCTGGTCCACACGGTCGAAAATAAGGTCGGAGTTGACCTTGAAAACGAGGCACAGGCCGGGACTGGGAATTTCAATCGTCGTGACCCCAAGGGGCAAGGTGATGGTCTTGTGCTGATCCAGAGTCACTATCAGTCCATACTCCCCGGCCAGGGAATGCAGTACCGCATCCAGGTCCAACCCGGTCACTTCTTTGAATTTGGCCGGCGCTTGCCCCATCTCCGAGTTGGCTTCGGGCACGTCCAGTGTCTGCACCGCGTGCTGGATGTTGGTCCAGAGCAGCGGCAGGTCCACATCGGACTCGCTCGCCAGCACGGTGGTTTCCGGCAGGAGGTCCAGCTGCTTGAGCGGATGGGCCGACTTGCCGAAGAGAGACCAAGCCAGGCCGGCGTCCTGGCCGGGGTAGTGATGAACGATGACCTTGTTATAATAGAAACCCGGTTCGCGCGCGATGGAACTCATGCCCAGGCCGCTGATCTGGCTGATGCCGCTTTCCTGAACGATGACTGCGAGAACTGAGAATACCTTATCCAGCATTTGCCGTCCGTCGCCGGGGATATTGGGCAGAGCAGAGAGGAAATTGCTGCCGGCGGCCAGGTAGTTGGAAAGCCCGCTCAAGGTCTGTTCGGTGCTCAGGTAGAGGTAGAAGTTGCCGCCTTTGTCCAACTTGGCCGTGACCTCGTTGAAGCTGTTCTTTTCGGCTGAGACGATGGCGGGTGTGGTTGGGGAGGAAGTGGGTGCGGGCGCGCCCGGCTCCTCTTTCTTTTGGCAAGCTGTGAGTATGACCAGCGCGGCGGCGCACACGGCCGCAAATCGATTGACTGAGGTTTTCGCGTTCATTGAGTGTTCCTTTCGTTGGGACAAGACAACTCCCTTTCGGCGCACTTCGCCAGCATAAATTCGGAGTTATTTTGTAATTGACCTGGCACGGGACAGGTTGGCATCGTTGGTCCCCGGGACGAACGCATCCAATTGTTCCACGCTCGAAGCGGGTTTCAGGGAACTGCTCGATCTCCAGTCCATTTCCGTCAATAATGCTTTTAAGCGTACCAATGGGAATGGTTGAACAATACCAAGAGTTTGGCCCGCCTATTCAATTTGACTGGGACCGGCTCAAACCACAGGGAAAGGGCTTCCTTCGCATTTGCGATGGCTTCCTCCTCGGTGTCACCGGCGGAGGCGCAACCTGGCAATTCCGGAAAAACGCGGACCAGCGCTTGGTGTCCAAATCAAATTCCACCAACAAGCGTATTTTCATGGGCATAACGTACCCGGGTTTTAATCCGCCGACAAGCGCGGCTTATTATTTGGATGCGGGGGGCCTTTATTGCTCCGCGGTTGTTATTGACGGTTCGCGGCTGGTCGGATATGTTAGGGCATGATCGCTGCAAGACCATCCGCCTCCTCTGCCGCCACGCCGCCCCAGGTTCGGGTCGGGGATGAACGGCTTATCAAAGTCTCGCCGGCGGCGGCGCAGAAAGTCAGTTCCCTACTGCACAGGCAGGGGCGGCCCAACGGGGTTTTGCGCGTCGCGGTCGTCGGCGGGGGTTGTTCGGGATTGCAATATAAAATGGATTTGCAGGACCAGCCGGCCAACCGCGACATCCTGGTCGAAAGCGCCGGCATCCGGGTGGTGGTGGACCCCAAGAGCGCGCTCTACGTGACCGGCAGCGAACTGGATTTTGTGGATGCCTTGCAGGAGGGGGGTTTCAAAGTCAGGAATCCCAACGCCGCCAGTTCCTGCTCCTGTGGCGAGAGTTTCAGCGCATAGCACGCGGCGGTGGCTGTCATGGATTATTTTGCCCTGCTTGGCCAGCCGCGCCAGCCCTGGCTGGACGCCGTTGCGCTCAAAGCGGCCTTCCTCCAGCAATCCGCCCGGCTTCATCCCGACCGTGTCCAGGCCGCCAACGCGGCAGAACGGGCAGCCGCCACGGGGCGCTTCGCGGAGTTGAACGCCTCCTACCACTGCTTGCGCGAACCCAAAGAAAGGCTGCTGCATTTGCTGGAATTGGAATCGGGCGCGCCGCCCGCCAACGTGCAGAGCGTCCCGGCGGAGACGATGGATTTGCTGATGGAAACTGGCGATGTTTGCCGCCAAACCGATCAGTTTCTGGAGGCCAAGGGCCGGGCGGCGTCGCCGCTAGTGCGGGCGCAGATGTTCGAGCAGGCGCTGGAATGGACGACGCGGCTGCAGGCGCTGCAAGAGCGAATCCAGTTGCGGCGCGACCAGCTTTTGGCAGAATTGCCCGCGATGAATGCCGCCTGGAATGCCGCTCCGCCCGCCCCTTCCCCTCTCCGCGCGGGGACACTGCCGTTGCGGCGCCTGGAGGAGTTCGGCCGGACCCTCAGCTACATCGCGCGTTGCGGCGGGCAAATCCAGGAGCGGCTGGCGCAACTTTCGTTTTGACAATGGCGCGGTCCGTTTTTACGTCCCTGCTTCTCGCCGGCGGGCTGCTAGCGGCGGCGACGGCGTTGCGCGCGCAGCCGGCGTGGCAGGAGGAATTCGCCAAAATGCCGCTGAATGAGAAGGTCTCCGAACTGGACCGGCACAATTGTGTCCGCATCCTGCTGCATTCCTTCCAGCGCAACGGGGCCGTGCAGGCGCTGATCTTCCTGCCTGGCGCGACCGACGAATTCTATTTCTTTCGCCGCGCCCAAGCCCGACTCTCCAACAGCGCGCCGACGCTGCTCGACGCGGTCATCGCCCTGACCAACCAGACCTATCTGCGCGCCACGGTGGTCGCGCCCTTTCTGCTTCTTCACACCGCGGAGGACCCGCTGGAGCCGATGGCGGCGGTTGAGGACCAGCGCGCGGCGGACCGGATCAAGCGCAAGCATTTCGAGAAGCACGCCGTGTTCGATGACCGCCCCTGGGATTTTGTCGAACCGATCCTGGCTTTCGACCTGGACACGCACATCACGCCCCACGTCGGCTCGCACGATTCCTGGCACTTTTTCCGGCACAGTTTCGCCGCCTTCGATTTGAACGGCTGGGACGCCCTGCGCGCGGTGGCTCTGGCGGATAAGACCCGGTTTACAGTCAAGAAGAGATTGATCGTTTTCGAGGGAGACACCCGTATGCTGGGCAAACCCGCCGAGGTGAATGGTTTTCTTTTGCAGGACGCCGGTGTGAATCGGTAGGGCGCCTTAACTGGCGGCCATTCGCATGGCGGCGAAATAATTCTTGCCCGCTGCCACTGACACGGGCTTCTTGCCCTGCTCGTCGGCCGCATCGAGGAGTTCAGGCGGGATTTCACGCAGGAAAGGGGACGGATGGCAGGGTTTGAGTTCGCCGAATTTTTTGCGGGCCGCGCAATGACTCAGGGTCAAGGTCTGCATGGCCCGGGTCATGGCGACGTAGAAAAGGCGGCGCTCCTCGTCCAGCGTCCCTTCGACTTTGGACCGGGAATGCGGCAGCAGGCCGTCCTCCAAGCCGACGATCCGGACGTGCGGGAATTCCAGCCCCTTGCAACTGTGGACCGTGATGAGCGTGACTGCGTCGCCCGTGTTTTCCTTTTCCTGCTTGCGGTCCGAATCCAGGCTCAGGTCATCCAGAAATTGTTGCACGGCCAATTCGGGATCGTCCGCTGCGGCTGGCAGGGAAGCCATCAACTCGCGCAAATTGGCAATGCGATGGTCCGCCGTTTCCGGGTTCTTTTCCCCGCGCCGCAATTCCGCCTCGTAACCGATTTCCTCCAGGAAACTGTGCGCCCAAACCGGGAGCGAAACGGGCGGGCGGGCGCTCAACCGGGCGCGGTGGCGCTCGACCCACTCGATGAAGCGTTGCAGCGCCTGGCGCGTGGCGGCCACGCAACCGGCCTGGACGTCCGTATGCTTCATGGCCGCATAGACCGAAGCGCCGCGTTGCTGGCTTGCTTGCACGAGGCGTTCCATGGTCACGTCGCTCAAGCCCCGCGCCGGCACATTGGCGATGCGCAGCAGGCTGATGTCGTCGTTCGGATTGACCATCAACTTCAGGTAAGCGAGGAAATCCTTGATTTCGCGTCTGTCAAAATAACTTTGGCCGCCGACCACGTGATAGCGAATGCCGGCCTGGCGCAAGGCGGTTTCCAGCGGGCGCGACTGCTGGTTGGTGCGGAACAAAACAGCCTGGTCGCGCCACGGGATGCCGCGCGCCAGGCGGGCGCATTCGATGTCCTCCGCCATGCGGCGGGCCTCCTCCTCGTCGTTGGTGCAGGAGTGCAGGGCGATGCGGACGCCCGGCCCGTTTTGGGACCAGAGTTGCTTGCCGCGGCGGCGCGGGTTATTCTTGATGACAGCATTGGCGGCGGAGAGGATGGTGTTGGTGGAGCGGTAGTTCTGCTCCAGTTTGACCACTTTGACTCCGGGGAAATGCTTCTCCAATTCCAGCAGATTGGCGGTCTCGGCGCCGCGCCAGCCGTATATGCTCTGGTCGTCGTCGCCGACCACGCACAGATTGCGATGGGCTTCTGTCAAGTAATGGACCAGTTTGAACTGGGCCGCATTGGTGTCCTGGTACTCGTCCACCATCACGTATTGGTATTTTTCGCGGCAGGCCTGGAGAACGTCCAGGTGCTCGGCGAAGAGTTTGAGCGTCAGGAGAATCAGGTCGTCAAAATCGACCGCGTTGCAGGCGCGCAGGGCCGATTCGTAGCGCAACTGCACGTGCCGCGCCAGCGCCGCCGCATTCGGGTCGGAAAAAGCGGACGCCCGTTCGCCGCCATTGCGGAAGCGGCTCAACAAGGAGAGCACGGCGTATGGATCAGCCTTGCCGCCCTGGTCGGAAATGTGGCTCAGGATGCGTTTGATCGCGCCCAATTGTTCGGACTCGGAGTAGATGACGAAATTGCGCTTGTAGCCCAGGCGTTCGATGTGCTGCCGGAGAATCCGCACGCAGAGCGAGTGGAAGGTGCAGATGGTCGGGCGCGCCGGTTTTTCTCCGTCCTCTGATTTTGCGACGCGGCCCAGAAGCTGGCGGACGCGTTCCTGCATTTCACGCGCCGCCTTGTTGGTGAAGGTCACCGCCAGGATATGGCCCGGGCCGACGCCCTTCTGCACCAGGCGGGCGACGCGAAAGGTGATGACGCGCGTCTTGCCCGTGCCCGCGCCGGCCAGAATCAACACAGGTCCTTCGGTCGTTTCGGCCGCCTGGCGCTGCGCCGGATTTAAAGTGGTTAAATTCAACATTGGCGGAGGGGAGTGTAGGGACAAAAGGCTGAAGGCTGAAGGCTAAAGGCTAAAAATGTTTTCGCATTGGAACTCAAGTTAACGGGCATTTACCGGCAAATTAACGGCAAGAACTGCTTCCGAGAAACGCGCCCAGCGTCGTCCAGCGCGCAAGGCGAGCACTCCTTGCCGGCTTTTGAGCCGTCCGGGAGCGACTTGCTTGTCGTGGCGTTGCTGGCGCGCAGACTGTTCAGCGAGGAGGCGCGGACCCATCGTGGCCGCGGCAAGAATCTGTATTTTCACTTTTCGGAACGCGCGCTAAAGTCCGGTGGTGTTCCAACCGATAGAGGATACGAAGTGAAAAATTGTAATGTGAATGTAAAATGAACTAAAAACTGCTTATGAGCGCCATATCCGCCATTTCCACCGTATCTTCGGTAGCCATACCGCACGTGACCACAAACGAGGTCGCCAATGCGAAAATGACCAGTGATTTGGGCGTCCTCGGCAGCAAACTCGAATCGGGAAGTATTTCCGCGGCCCAAACTGCGCTGTCAACGTTTCAGCAAAATGTGCAAGGCAATCCGCCATTTGGCATGAACAGCCAGGCGAATATGGACTATCAAAATCTGACGGCGGCCGTGCAATCCGGGGACCTTTCCGCGGCTCAGAAAGCTTTGGCCAGATTGCAAAAGGACCTGCAACCAGAGCAGGCCTCCACGAAAACAGGCCACGGAGGTCAACCATATCACGGCGCCGAGGAAGGCGCGGCGACTTCGCTGAGCGACGGCTCAACCAAGAGTTCAGCCACAAGGTCGAGCAGCGCCGCGTTGACGAATACTTTGGCCAGCACCACCGCAAGTTCCGCGGTGGATGATGAATTTGCGAACGATGTCAGTCTTCTGGACATGGTTGCCTAGTGTCATCCTGCGCACGCCGTCAAGCGTTCCCGTGAGGCGGGACGGTCAATCCCTTTGTCGCTCAAAGTGAGACTCCAGGCGCGTCTGGTGTCATCCTGAGCACCGCGTCGAGCGTTCGCGTAACCAGGCTTGCTGGTCTGTCCTCCGCCTCCTTACGTTGGCGGCTACGCGTTCGTGCCTGCGAGGGGACTTTTTGTAAAGTAATCGGACTGCCGTCGCCCTGCTGGCGGCGCTATCAATTACCAAAGTAGTCATGCTACTTCTCCAAGATTACCACTCGATGCACCGGCGGGTTTGTCCCGGTGACCACGCTGATCGAGTGCCAGATGGCAATGTTTGTGCCCACTGTAACGGGCAGGCCTTCGCGCTGCGCGAGAACAACGTAAAACGGCCCGGTTCCCACGAGGAGATCGGTGCGAACAAAGTTCCCATTTGTGTCGGCCAGCCGCGCGGTGGCATGGCCGGTTCCGTCCACGGAAAGCTGCATGGTGTAAGGGGTGTTGGTCGTGGGTTGGGAGAAAAACAAATCGCCCCCCATGTGGAAGGGAGTCGCGCTGCCTTTGTAATTGACCCAAATGCCGTAGTAAGGATCGTTGGCGCTGTTCAAATTGCCCAAGAGTGACATCCGGGATGATAAATCATTATTGACCAGAAGAAGTTCAAACGGATTCCCGTTGGCGATGGTGCCTTCTACAGTCACTGTCATAGTCAGTGGAGCCGAATAGGTCCGCACCGATGCCAGGCCGGTAAATTCTTCTTCTGCGTTGACGCCGGACATCTGCATTCCGCCGGGTCCAAAGCTGAGCGTTGGGGCCACCCACTTTGACGCATAGTTGGCGAGAAGGGCGTCCAGCACTGGAGATTGGTTCGTCCACAACGATGTATTAAGGGCAGTGTCGGAGGTAAAGTTATCCAGAAGAAGTGTCTGTGCGGCCAAGACTGGCAGAGACCGGAAGAAAAAGACCGCGGCTGCCGTCACAATTGGGCGAGCATTCATATTCTTAAAAATTCATTTTTTACGATTAGCGAATGCCGAGCAGTAGTCAAGCTCGAATCGTGATGCGTCTCCCATTGGAAGGAGTCAAACCGCACTATTGTCAATACTATCGTTCCGAGGGAATCAAAGACAGGCTCGGGAAGGAAGAAGAAATTCTGAAAGATGTGTCCGGCGGGACTGCGGACACGGCGCGAGGACGACCGCGCTCCTCACAGACGATGCTATGCGCGGACGATTCTCGTGTTCGGGAATTTTCGAGTTATCGGTTTTGGAGTTATCGGTTTATAATTTCGCCGAGAATGAAGCCCAGCCAAACCGCCAACAGGCAGGCGGCGATGGAAATGGCGATGTTGCCCCCGGCCCAAAGCCATTGGCCGGCGCGCGCCAGGTTGAGTGTTTGCAGGCTGAAGGAGGAAAAGGTGGTGTAGCCGCCGCAAATGCCTATTATGCAAAATTGCACGACAAAACTGCGCGATGTGCTTAACCGCCCTTCGGACAGAGTCAGCGCCGCAAAAACGCCGATGACAAAGGAACCGGTTACGTTGATGACTATGGTGCCCCACGGGAAGGATTCGCCCACGCGCTCGGCCACGACGCGCGAAACCCAGAACCGGCTGACCCCGCCCAACATGCTGCCGACGGCGACCCAGACATAGGATTTGACCACCTCCCAGGTCATGCCGCGACTCCTTGCGGTCCCTGACCGCCGGTGACCAGGAACAACACCGCCATGCGCACGGCCAGTCCGTTGGTGACCTGATCTATGATCAGGGATCGTTTGGAATCGGCGATGTCGCTGTCGATTTCCACGCCGCGGTTGATGGGGCCGGGGTGCATGATCAAGGCTTCCGGCTTGGTCCGCGCCAGACGGGCTTGGGTGAGGCCGAATAGGCCGGTATATTCGCCTATACTCGGAAACATGGTCTTGCGCTGACGCTCATGCTGGATGCGCAGCAAGTTGATGATGTCCGCGTCGGCGATGGCCTCGTCCACGTTGTAGGTGACGCGGCATCCCATCTGTTCGAACATGCGCGGCAGCAGCGTGGAGGGGCCGCACAAGGTCACGCGCGCGCCCAGCTTGGTCATGGCCCAGATGTTGGAGCGCGCCACGCGGCTGTAAAGAATATCTCCCAGGATGGTCACGTTCAGCCCTTCGATTTTGCCCTTCTTTTCCCGGATGGTGAAAGCGTCCAGCAGGGCCTGTGTCGGGTGCTCATGGGCGCCGTCGCCGGCGTTAATCATGCTGGCATCCAGAAAACGGGCCAGAAAATGCGGCGCGCCGCTGGCGCTGTGGCGCATGACGATGATGTCGGCGTTGAGCGCCTCGAGGTTCCGCGCGGTGTCTTTGAGCGTCTCACCCTTTTTGAGCGAGGAGGCTTCGGCGGAGAAATTGATGACATCGGCTGTCAAACGCTGCGCGGCCAGTTCGAAGCTGATGCGGGTGCGGGTGGAAGGTTCGACAAACAGATTGACCACGGTCTTGCCGCGCAAGGCGGGGACTTTCTTGATCGCCCTTTCGCCCACCGCCTTGAAAGCGCGGGCGGTGTCGAGCACGGTCAGAATTTCTTCGGCGCTAAGCGACTGGATGTCCAGGAGATGTTTTCGTGCCCAGGCCATGGCTAGGCTTTCTCCAACGTCACCGCATCCGCGCCGTCTTCCTCCTGGAAGCGCACGTCGATGCGTTCGGAGGTGGCGGTGGGGACATTTTTTCCAACAAAGTCCGGCTTGATGGGCAATTCGCGGTGGCCCCGGTCCACCAGCACAGCGAGTTGGATGCGCTGCGGACGGCCAAAATCGTTCAACGCGTCCATCGCCGCCCGGATCGTGCGCCCGCTGAACAAGACGTCATCGACCAGGATCACCGTTTTGCCGGTGATGTCGAACGGGATGACGGTGGGCAGCATCTTGATGCTCGAAGCGTGACGATCCAAATCATCGCGGTGCATGCTCACGTCCAGTTCGCCGACCGGCACGGGCTGATTCCAGATGGTCAGCAAAGACGCCGCCAGGCGCCGGGCCAGAACGACGCCGCCGCGCTGAATGCCAACCAGCGCCACCTCGGCGCTGATTTCGTTGCGTTCGGCGATTTCGTGCGCGATGCGGGTCAGGGCGCGGCGCATGGCCGAGGCGTTGAGGACTATGGTCGGTGGCGGCATAAAAAAGACCGGAGCGCCCCAGGGGGTTGGGGCTGATTGCAGGCTCGGTATGGAATTGTCATTGCCTTGGCGACCTCACAGGATCGCTTTAAAGGGCCAGCCGGAAATCCGGGGTTAAGACGCTGACTAATGCGGAGGCTGCTGTCGGCTGCGGCGCCATTTGCTCCGGTGTTTGATAATCCAATCGGTTAAGGCCCGCTCAAAGCCAATATCGTGCCCGGCCTTCTGCGATTCGATCCACTTATGTTTCATAATCTCCTCCTTTTCCGCTTCAAATTCGCGGTAGAGGGAAGACCTCCGAACCAAGTCAGGGCCGTTGGAGCTTTGTGTTAGGGTTTGCGACATAAACGCGTGTTGGGTTGGTTATTGTGCAAGCGATGACATTGGAGTCACGATGTTGGCACTCATCACGAATTAAACCGCCTCCAAGCCCAGGGTCTTTCGACCGTCGGGGCTGATCATGCTCTGATGCCAGGGCGGGTCCCAAACCAATTCCACATTGGCTTCCTGGATGGCATCGAGCGCCAAAAGTCTTTCCTGGACGTTGCCCGCAATTTGGCCGCCCAAATGGCAACCGGGCGAGGTCAGGGTCATCTTGACATTGGCTTGGCTGTCGCGGACGGAAACGCCATAAACCAAACCCAAATCCACGATATTAAGCGGAATTTCCGGGTCAAAACACTGCCTCAACTCGCCCCACACCAATTCCTCCAGCCCGGTCCGTGCCTCTCCGGTTGGTTGGTCCCGAACTTTGTCTTGGTCTGCGGAACAATCCATAAAAACACCTTGTAACCTAATCTACACAAACTTGTCAATCAAGGATTTTGCGATACTTATAAATGCTTGAGCAGGAGCATCTTGCGGATTCGACATCACCACGGGCATTCCTTCATCCCCGCCGCGCCGTATTTCCAGGTAGATCGGTATTTCCCCCAGAAACGGCAGATTGCGCCGCCCGGCTTCCGCGCGTCCCCCTCCATGGCCGAATATCTCGATCCGCTCGCCGTTGGGCGCGGTAAAGTAGCTCATGTTCTCGACAATCCCCAAGATGGGCACATTGACCTTCTCAAACATGACTATCCCTTTGCGCACCACACCCAAAGAGGCCTCCTGCGGCGTGGTGACAATGACCCCCCCATCCAGCGGCACCGTTTGGCAGAGGGAAAGCTGGGCGTCGCCCGTGCCCGGCGGCAAATCCACCAACAGATAGTCCAGTTCGCCCCATTCCACGTCGGAAATAAACTGCTGGATCGTTTTCATGATCATCGGGCCGCGCCAGATCACCGGCGCGTCGCCCTCGATGAGGAATCCCATGCTCATCAATTTGACTCCGTGACTGACCGGCGGCACAAGTTTCTCCGCAGCGCTTATGGTCGGTTTGTCGTGAATTCCCATCATCAACGGGATGCTCGGTCCGTAAATATCGCAATCCAGCAATCCGACCGCCGCCCCAAGATGCCGCAATGCACACGCCAAGTTCACCGAGACGGTCGATTTGCCAACCCCGCCTTTGCCGCTGGCTATGGCCACCATCCGGCCCAAATTCGGCCTGGCCTGACGCGACATCGGGTTTCCCGCCTGGACCGGCGGCGTCTGGCCGGCCGGGGGGCGCACCTCCACATGCATCCGCTCCAATCCGGGGACCTGGCGCAGGGCTTGCTCGATCTCGCCCTTGATGCGCCCGGCGATTTCAGCGTTGCCGCCGGTCAATTGCAAGGAAACACTGGCCGCCCCGCCGTTGACGGCCACCTCTTTGACCAAGCCGAACGAAACGACATCCCGCGAGTAGCCAGGGTATTTCACCGTCTTAAGCGCCTCCAGAATGGCTTGCTGTGTCAGCACGATCATTAACATTACCCTATGCCGCCATACCCTGTCTGGCAAGCAACGGTTGCCGCGTCCCCATTCCGCCGACATCTTGCCTTAATCCTAATCCTAATCCTTTGCACAAACCTTGGAAACGGACCGTTGATTTCCAACAACTTACGAATTTCATGTCTGTGGTCCCAATGGGCGACATTTTTGTCTTGGAGGCTAATCATCCTAATCTAAGCCTAAAACCGCGCCGAACCCCATTCTTCTCCCATGCAACTCCATGTGCCATAGATACTTCCGCCTCACAGGTTTGATTTGGTTTGATTTGGTTTGATTCGCCTTAATTGGGTTTGACCAGGTTTGACCTTTCGGGAGGTCTTACTCCTGCGAGTCCCTGAGTTTGATTCGGTTTGATTCGGTTTGATTCACCTTGATTCTCGCACGGCAAAAGGCATAGCCGCGAATAGGCGCAAAAGTCGCACACCCGCAAGACCTTCTGGCGTAGCCGCCGACGTAAGGAGGCGGAGGACAGACCAGCAAGCAGGCTTGATCCGGTTTGATTTGGTTTGATTCGCCTTGATTGGGCTTGATCCGGTCTCATCCGTCCCTTTCGTCCCATGGGTCCTTTGCGTCCTGGTTTTCCCCGCCAAAGGGGCCTTTGCTGACTCATTCATGGCTTCTTCTGGAGGTTTGATTGGGTTTGACTGGGTTTGACCAGGTTTGACCTTTCGGGAGAGGCGAGCAGGCCGCAAAGCGGGCCGCCCATAATTTGTTCTGACTCCTGCGAGTCCCTGAGTTTGATGCGGTTTGATTTGGCTTGACCCACTCGCCTTGGTCCCTTCCGTCCCTTCCCAGCGTCGGCCTCCCGGTCGAACTCCGCAGACCTTCTAGGTTGAGCCCGTGGAATTGAGCCTTAAATTGCCTTTCCACATGGCCCCTATGCAGGCAGGCCTTTAGCCCTCCGCGCATCACGCACGGCCATCGCGCCATTTTTCCCAGGCGCTTCATCGGTATCCTCTTTTGACAACTCTCACAGCCAAATATACTGCCAATTCCGATGTGCGTCCAGTCGTGCGGCACCACCAAAATGTGAAGGGCCCATGCCACAGAGTCATGGTGTCTGGGTCGCTTTACAGTTGCCCGAGTGTAAAGGCTTCCGACAGTATTCTAACCGTCGCGTAATCAGATAGTGGCAGAGCCGTCCCGGCTCTGTGCTTTGGCTTGATTCCAAAAACAGCAGGAGCGGCAGAACTTCGGAAGGGCGAGCGCCATTTTCGCAAGGATTCCAGCATTTGGCCGAAATGCTCAACCAACCGGTTCCAGAATCGCCGTGTCTGCCCGCCGTCCTCGACCCTTCTTGGCGGGCGGCAAGAATCGGATTTCAAGGCACTGGCCCAGCGCGGCGGCGATCCGCTGCAACATGCTCAACGAGTGGCCCTCGTAATCTGCATCCTCCATCCGGGAGATAACTGACTGCTTGGTTCCGATTCGCTCCGCCAATTCGGCCTGCGACAAACCGGCCTTGGTGCGAGTCGCATAAATGAGTTGGGCGACGGCGGCATTTATTCGTGCCTCCTCGGTCAGCCGCCGCAGGTCCGGACTCTCGCCAGCCATCCGGTCCAAAATGGCCACGGCATCAGATGTTTTCTTGATTTCAGTCTTTGCTTTCATACGTATGTGCCTTCGGGTTTGCCTCAAACAGCTTCTTTCGCTTCATGGCCCGCTCAATGTCCGCCTTTGGAACCTCGTCTTCCTTGGTCAGGGCGTGTGCGAGAATGGCTGCTTGCCGCCCGTGAAAAAAGTAGAGCAGCCGATATTGGACATGCCCTTGTTTAGCGCGCAATTCATGAATTCCATCCCGCAGATAATCCGCTGCGGGCCGCCTGAGTTCGTGGCCGAACTGGACCAAAAGCTCAATGCGAGCGCGGCAGTTCGTCCAAGCCCGTTCGTTGCTTTCCAGAAGTTCCTGAAGCCAATCGACGACCGGGGCTTGGCCATCAGCTTCCTGATAAAATACAACGCGCGTTTCGGGCATAATCCATTCACGGATCACTTTATCACAATATTGATATACTCTGCAAGCAAAAGATTTAGCGACGCAGCGCACAATTCATAGAGGAGAAAATCTTGGCGGAGCAAGGACGGTCAAGGTGGAGGCAGCGGGAGACGCGGGCACGACCTTGAGGCCCGCAGCGTAGCGCGGCCTTATACTGGGCGCCCGAATGTCGCGCGCCTTGATTCAAAATACGGCAGGAGCGCCAGAACTTCGGGAGGGTCGGGCGCCCGCGAACCCGTCTGCTTTGCCTTGAATTTCGTCCTTTACGTCTTTCGCGTCCTTGATGTCGTATCAGTTGCAGTACAATTTGGTGAATCGTTCCCAATCATGGCCCTGCACCCAATCAATAGACCCCCGCCTCGCGCCGCAGAAATTGGCCACGGCCCGCTTCGCCGACGAATTTCCCGTTCCGCGCCGCCACCTTGCCCCGCACCGTCACGACATGCGCGCGGCCTTCGATCTTGACCCCCTCAAAAGCGCTGTAATCCAGGTTCATGTGCTGGGCGGTGCCGGAGATTTTTCCGCGGTAAGCCGGATCGTACACCACCAGGTCGGCGTCGGCGCCCGGCTGGATCGTGCCTTTGCGCGGAAACAAGCCGAAGATCTTCGCCGCCGCCGTGCTGGCGGTGTGGACGAATTGATGCAGGTCGATCCGGTTCCGCTTGACGCCATAAGTGAAATACAAATTGACGCGGTCCTCCAACGACGGGATGCCATTGGGGATTTTGGTGAAGTCCTCCTCGCCCATTTTCTTTTGCGTCTTGAAATCGAACGGCGCGTGGTCGCTCGCCAGCGTGGACACCAGCCCCTTGCGCAATCCGTTCCACAACACCTCCTGGTTGCGTTTCTCCCGCAGCGGCGGCGACATCACGTATTTGGCCCCCTCGAAATCCGGTTTCTCGGCGTCGGTTTTGTCGAGCAGCAGATACTGGATAAGCGTCTCAATCCAGACCCGCGCGCCGCGGATGGATGCGCGCAGGGCTTCTTGCAAAGCCTCCTCGCAACTCAAATGCACAATATAGACCGCCGCGCCGGTCATCTCGGCAAAGGTCATCAAATGATGCACTCCTTCGGCCTCGACGACAGGCGGACGGCTCCAATAATGATATTCCGGCCCCGTCTTGCCTTCCGCCAGGAGCTTCGTTTGGAGTCCCAGGACCAGATCGGCATTTTCGCAATGGGCGGTGGTAATGACCCCCAATTCACGGGCCAGACTGAGCGTTTTGTAAAGCTCCTCATCGCTCACCCCCAACGCTCCTTTGTAGGCCAGAAACACCTTGAAGCTGCTCACTCCGCGTCGGACGATTTCGCGGAAGTCCCGCTCCGCCTGCGCGTCGTAACGGCTCACACCCATGTGGAAAGAGAAATCGCACGCGCTCTTGCCCACGGCCCGGCCCATCCAAAGTTCAAAAGCCTCCAGCGGCTTTTCCGTCCGGCCGGGGCAGATCATCTCGATGTAACTCGTCGTCCCCCCGATCAGCGCCGCCTTGCTGGCCGTCTCATGCGTATCCTTGGCGAACGTCCCCATGAACGGCAAATAGATGTGGACATGCGGGTCGATGAACCCCGGAAAAACATAATGCCCGCTCGCGTCAACGACCTCCGCGCCAACAGGCGGCGAGATGTTCTTGTCAATGCGAGAGATGGTTTCCTTTTCGCAATAAATATCAGCGACATAACGTTCACTGGCAGTGACGATCTCGCCATTTTTAATCAAGAGCGACATGAATACAACTTGGTTGCAGCTTTCCGGCGCAAGCCCTTCAATGTTTTATCCGATGGCTTGATCCGATCCCAGTATGCACCGCCCCCTGCCACAGTCAAGGCAGACTCTCGGGTTGCAGACCACATAATCCCATCCGCTTTGCCCTGATCCCAAAAAAATTCACGAATCGTAAAAAAAAAACCGAAAGCTCGAATTTCTTGTAGCGCCCCATGCTGGCATATCTTGGCATATCCTTGCTGATCCTTCACGTGGGTTTAGCATAATCATTTGATTATAAACATCTTACGAACAACCGCTCTGCCAGGATTCCAAAAAAACAGCCCGCCAGAATTTCGGGAGGGTCGAACGCCCGCGAGACCCAACCTTCGCCTTGACTCCAAAGATTCCAAGTACGGGCGGAGCAGAATAGTGGGCCACGCGTCCCGCCTGCTTTTGCTGCTTCGCCTTGATTCTGGGGGGCACAATCTCCGCCCTCTGCGCGAGCTGCTTCGCCTTGATTCCAAATTACGGGCCGCAAAATCTCGGGAGGGTCGGGCGCCCGCAGGCCCATCTGCTTCGCCTGGAAATGCGTCCTTTACAGTCCTTCGCGTCCTTGATGTCCTTTTGCCTTGCCTCCTGCCTTGATTCCAAAGATTCCAAAAACGGCAGGGTACCGAATTTTCACCCTTCACCCCTTAGCCTTCAGCCCTCATTTCCTCGGCATCAAATTCCCCGACGCCACAAACGGAAGCTTTTCCGGTTCGCAAACCATTCGCGCCTCACCCAGATCATTGTTCACGAACAGGCCCCCATCCACCACCTCAGCCACGGCCACGAACACCCCCGTCCCGCGCGCCGCCTTGCAATTGCGGATCGACACCTTCCCTCCCCTGGAAAGGGCAATGGCCGCCTTGCCGCCGTCTGCATGCGCCGGACCGCCGCTGAACCCGTCAATATCAATGTTTTTAAAATCCTCCAATTGCATTCCGTGCGAAAAAAACGGCGGCAGACCCTCGGCCCATTCCACCTCCAAACCGTCAATCTTCACCCCGTCCACATAGCGCCCATAAAACGCCGGAATATCATGCGCGAACACCGCCTTCGCCACGTCGCGACACCCCCGCAAATCGAAATTCCCGCCATAAGACTCCTGCAACGGACCATTGTTAATCCGCACCTTCACGTCCTGGAAAAGCAGGTCCTTGATGACGCTTTGTTCACACCCGTACACTATAATACCGCTCGGGCTTTCGGCCGTGATGTTGCGAAATCGCACATTTTTGATGTGGCCGATGTGGTCGATCTGGGCCTTCCACGGCACGGCTGAAACTTGAATCGGCTCGCCTTTCCCCCACCAATGGCCCGTCACCAGCCGCGTTTTAATCACAATGTCCGAAAACAAAACATTTTCAATTGAATTGGAACCCCGGACGTTTACCGCCAGCCCGCGATTGCTGTCGAATATCACCAAATTGGCGAAAACACAGTCCCGAATATCCGCTCCGGCAAAGCCCACGCGCACGGCCGCCGAGCGCGACGAAAGCGTGCAGTTGGCCACCGTAATCTTTTCGCCGCCCAAAACAGCAATGCCATCGTCGCCGTTTTGAATATCGCAATCGCTGATATGCACATACTTCGTCTCGACTAGGTCAATCCCATCGTCGTTAGGAACCCGCCGCCCGCTGCCGAAACTGTTGATGGCCACCCCCGTCATGTTCACCCGTTCACATTGGACGAAGTTAACCGTCCAGATCGGTGAATTCTGAATCGTCACGCCACTGATGAGAATATTCGTGCAATTAAAAAAGCGGAGCAAATTGTTCGGCCGATCCTTGGGCTCCAGCGGACCATCCGCGGTCCCGAATTTGGGATTCATAAAATCCTCCCCCTGACGCGTGTATTTTTTATCGTAGTCTAACGCTTCCCTCAGTTTGAGCTTGGTGGGGTCCACGAAAAACATTCCGTTTCCTTCGATAACCCCGCGACCGGTAATGGCTATGTTGTTAGCGTTCCGGGCCGTCAGCAACCCGGCCCTGGTCGGTGCCGCTCTTCCGGGCGCCTTTTCCAGAGCGTAATCCTCAAGATTCGTGCTGCCCGCGATGACCGCCCCCGCTTCCAGGTACAAGGTGACGTTTTTCAACAGCTCGATCGAACCGCTGAGATATTCACCCGCCGGGAAAAAGACCGTTCCTCCTCCGGCCCTCGAACACGCGCTGATGGCCTGGTTAATTGCTTTGGTATTCAACGTCCTGCCATCCGCTTTCGCGCCAAAACCGGCGACGTCGCGAAAGCCCCCCGCCGATTGCGCCTGCACACTCGCGCCGAGTGTGAACACAAACGCCAACGTTACCAACCGCTGCATGCATTTCTTCATTACTTTAATTCCTCTAAAAGCTCACCCAAATTTTCATAAGCCATCGATAATGCCGCCGTGAGATTAGAGTCAATCACCGATGGGGCCACTTGCCCTGATTCCAAGATACGGCCGGCCAAATTTCGGGAGGGTCAAGCGCCCGCGAGACCCAAACTTCGCCTTGATTCCAAGCACGGGAGTTACAGAATCTTTGTTCCCTTCGTTCCCTTCTGTTTCCTTCTGTTTCCTTCTGTTTGCCCCACCCCTGCCCTTGGCCTGGATGACTATCCCTGATCCACCCGTTGCCATCAGCCACAAAGGAACAAAGCGCGGCAAGCCGCAACCCAATTCTCACGACGAAAAACACGAAGAGCACGAAGAAGAACCATCCATATGGTCCTTTTCAAAACTTCGTGTCCTTCGCGCCCTTCGTGGTGAGGAATCTTTTTCCTATTCCCCTGGCAAACATTCCCCTGCCAATGGCTTTCTTTCGTGCTCTTTGTGCTCTTTCGTGGCCATTCGAAATGCTTTTTTCCCCTTTCCTTCCGCCGGCTTTCCGCTATAACTCTCCCGGTTACGCAATCTATGCCGCTCAAGAAGGTCATCTGCCAGGCCGCTTTGAATCCCAGCGGGCGCGCTTTGTGTCTGTGCGTGGCCGCGTTGTTCCTCTTGGCGGCCTCCGCGCGCGGCGAACTTCGCTTCGACGCCTTCCTGGGCTACGACGATATTCTGCCCGAGCGAAGCTGGTTCCCCATCACCTGCGAAATCTTCAACGACGGCCCGGCCTTCAACGCCGTGATCGAACTTACAGCCCAGGATTTCGGCGAAGGCCAGACCCGCCGCATGATGGTCGATCTGCCCACCAATACCCGCAAACGCATCACCATCCCCGTCTTTGCCACCTCGCGCGACTGGAATGTCCGCCTGCTGGACGAACGAGGCAAAGTCCGCGGCGAACAAGCCCTGCATCCGCGCCGGATGATGAAAAACAACCTGCCCCTCATCGCCGCCCTGGCCCGCACCGTGGCCGGTGTGCCCGTTCTGCCCGAATCGCCGGCCTGGGCCAACGACGACTCTCGCTATAGCGTCGCCCGCCTCCAAACCTCCCTTTTCCCCGACAATCCGCTGGCGTTGGAGGGCATCGATATGCTTTACCTCAGCTCCGAAAAGGCGGCCGATTTGAGCGTGGGCCAGGTCAATGCCCTCATGGCATGGCTGCAAGATGGCGGACACCTGGTCATCGGTGTCGAGCAGTTGACCGATGTCAACGCCACCCCCTGGCTGCGCGAACTTATCCCCTGCACCCTTTCCTCCATCCTCAATGTCAGCGCCCACCAGGCTTTGTTGGAATGGGCCCGCAGCGCCATCGTCTCCTCCGAAAGCAGCGACCAAAATCGCACCCGCGGCCAACCGCGCTCCACATCCTCCGCCGCCGCCAACTCCGCCGACACCGTCGCCGATGATGCCCAATTTGATGCCACGACCATGCAAGTGGCCACCGGGCAATTGCGTAACGGGAAAGTTTTGATCGGCGACTCCGCCGCGCCGCTGGCGATTGACGCTGCATGCGGACGGGGCAGGATCACGGTGCTGACCTTCAGCCCGGAGCGCGAGCCGTTTGTATCGTGGAAGAACCGGATGTGGTTTTGGAGCAAACTGGCCGGCGTGCCCCCAAGCGCGTTTCTTAATGCCAACATCGGCGGCGTCGCCAACCGCTTGAGCAGCGACGGCATTTTCAGGGCGATGATTGAAACCAAACAAGTGCGCAAATTGCCCCTGGGCTGGCTGCTGGCGTTGCTGGTCGCATACCTCGTCGTCATCGGGCCATTGGACCAATACTGGCTTAAAAAAATCAACCGCCAGATGCTGACCTGGGTCACTTTCCCCTGTTACGTCGTCTTTTTTTCCGCGCTCATCTATTTCATCGGCTTCCATTTGCGCGCCGGCGAACTGGAATGGAACGAGTTGAACCTGGTCGATATTCTTCCCGACAACGACCGCGCCGTGTTGCGGGGCCAGACCTACGTCTCCATTTATTCGCCCAACAACGCCCATTACCAACTCGCCAGCAGCCAGAAATTCGCCTCCCTGCGCGGCGAATACATGGGCAACTTCGGCGGCAACCAGGAAGGCAGCCGCGCCACAGTCGATCAGACGGGCAACAACTTTCGCGCCGACGCCTTCGTCCCCGTTTGGACCAGCGAGCTCTTTGTCAGCGATTGGGTCGAGCCGTCGGAGCTGCCGCTGGACATGACGATCCGCCCCGGCCACAACGGGTGGGAAGTGACTGTCAATAATAACTTGAACCACTCCATGCCCGGCTTGCAGGCGGTCCTGGACGGGCGTATTTATACCCTGGGCGATGTCCCCGCCGGCCAGGCCAAGACCTTCACCGTCAGCGCCGGCCAAGGCTCGCTGGTCAGCGACATGGCCCGTCAATACGGAGACCGTTTCCGCACCGCCGTGGGCAACCTCCGCAGCAGTTTCGGCAACAACGTCAATCCCATTACCGACGTGCCCCAGGCCGCCACCGCCGCTTCCTTTCTCTCCTACGTCAACATGGGCGGCCAGCAGACCTGGAATAATTTCACCGGCCCGGCCAGCCTGGACCTCACCCGTTTCACCGGCGAAAAATACGCCATTTTGCTGGCTTGGGACGCCGGCCACTCCTCCGGCGCCTTGAACCAGTTCACCCCCAAGCGCTATCATAGCGACACCCTTTACCGGCTGGTCGTGCCGGTGAAAATATGATGGACACCTCCAACCCCGAACCTTCCTGACCGCCTATGGACGCGCCTCCCATTCCAGCCGTTGAAACGGTCCATCTGACCCGCCTTTACGGCTCCATCACCGCCCTCAACGACTTGAACCTGGTCATTAACCGCGGAGATCTCTTCGGCTTCATTGGCTCCAATGGCGCCGGCAAGACCACCACCCTGCGCATCCTGGCCACCTTCCTNNCACGACGTCATCCGCGAGGCCGACGCCGTGCGCCACGTCATTGGTTACATGCCCGATTTCTTCGGCGTCTATAAGGACATGGAGGTGACGGAGTACCTGGATTTCTTCGGAGCCTGTTACAAAATTCCGACCGCGCAACGCGAAAAGACTGTCAACGATGTTTTGGAACTGGTCGGCTTGTCGGAGAAGCGCGGCGCGATCATCGGCGCCCTCAGCCGCGGCATGCAACAGCGCCTGGGCCTGGCGCGCGTGCTCATCCACGATCCCAAGGTGTTGTTGCTGGACGAACCGGCCAGCGGCTTGGACCCGCGCGCCCGCATCGAAATGATGGCCATCCTTCAGGAACTCCAGCGCATGGGTAAAACGATCATCATCTCCTCCCACATCCTGAGCGAATTGCAAACCCTCTGCAACCGCGTCGCCATCATCGAAAAGGGAAAATTGATTTACAGCGGTCCCGTCCAAGGCGTGCGCGACCAAATGTCCGCTGGCCTGATCTATTGGGTGGTCGTGCAAGGCGAGCCGGCCTCGGCCGTGAATTTGCTCAAGGCGCGCCCCGAAATTTCCGAAGCCGTGGCCGTGGATGGCCAGGTCAAAGTCACCTTCACCAGCCATGACGTGGACCCGTCCTTCTTGCCGGAGGCGCTGGTGCGCGGCGGCGTCAAATTCACCGGCTTGTGGGAGGATGAATTGGGCTTGGAGGAAGTTTTCCTGCGCGTCACGCGCGGCGAAACGCAATAAGGCAAAGAAGGAGGTCTGATGTTCGGCGCCGGAGCCTGGCCGGTTGTTCAACGCGAACTGCGCGCAACCGCGCGCCGGCGCTGGAGCTACTGGTTGCGGGTGGCCGGCGCGCTCGGCGGCTTGGTGGTTTTTTGGTCGGTGGCTGAAACGGCGCCGCTGACCTTCGTAGGCATCCAGGTTATCCAAAAAATCCACCTCATGCTGCTCGGTCTCATTTGCGCTTTCGTTCCGGCGCTGACCGCCGACTGCATCGCCAGCGAACGACGAGAGGGAACATTGGGGTTGTTATTCTTGACGCCGCTGACGGCCGCCGGCATCGTCCTGGGCAAAGTCCAGGCGCGCGTGCTGCGGGTGCTGACCTTATGGCTGGCGGTGCTCCCTGTGCTGACCATTCCGTTCCTCGTCGGCGGCTTGACCTTGGGCGACGTGACGGGTTTTTTCATCATTGAACTTTGCGCTGGCATGTTGTGCCTGGCGGCGGGCCTCCTGGCCTCGTGCTTGACGGAAAGTTACACTATCGCTCTCATCCTGGCTTTCCTTCTCCTGGGAGCTTTTGTGGTCGGTTCGGGGCAATACCGGCATTGGTGGATGAACAGTCCTGCCGGTGGCAGCGTGGTCGTGACGGCGAATGGTGGATATGCGACCAGAATCAACGGAGTCACCTTTACGTCCGGGACGATTAGGTTTGCGGCGAACGCCGACGCGGTAACGGCTGGATTTTTCGTGGGACCCCATGGCGAGAGAGTCACGAGCGGGCCGTTCACTCAAGGAGCCATAATTGCGTCAAATGGCATCACCTACACGCTGACCAATGGGTACATCACGCTCGCCAGTATTGGGCCCGTGACCGGCCTGTTGGGGATCAGTTCTGCCCATCAGTTGGCGAAAAATCTGGCGGTAGATTTCATCGTCGCCGCAATTATTCTTTTGGCCGCATTCTACTTCGCCAGTTGGTGCGTGGAGCAATCCTGGCGGGAAAACATCCCCGCAGAGCGCGTGGAAAGTTGGTCCAAGCGGCGATCCTCGCCCCTTTTCGACCGCTGGTTTGCCGTCCGGCAGCGGCGCACGCTGGAGTGGAACCCCATCGCCTGGCTGCAACAATACTCCTGGAAAGCGCGCCTCGGCAAATGGAGCCTTTGCCTCCTCGTATGCGCATTGGAGGGCGCGGTCTTTCTGGCTGGAGTCCGGCCTTACAGCCTTTGCGGGTTGGTCACGATCCCTATTCTGATCTTCGCCGTCGCCTACACTGCTGCCGGAGTCAACGGGTTCCTTCAGGAAAAGAAAAGCGGCGCTCTGGAGATTATTCTGGTGTCGCCGCTTTCTGTCAAACATATCATTTTCGGCCGCGTGTGGGGACTGTGGCGGCAATTCCTTCCTTCCGTCATCGTGCTCTGCGCCTGCGAAGTGGCTCGCCAGATGATCCACCCGCACCCTGCCGGTTATGGCGGCGCCTACTGGGAGGGAAATTGGGGGGCGTTTTGCATAAAAGACTTGGAAATCGTGGCCGTTTTCCTGACGCTGCCCGTCATCGCGACCCGCTTTGCCTTGACCTCCAATAACCCTTTTGTGGCGTGCGTCTTGACGGTAGCGGTGGCATTCGCGCCCGCCATCACATTGCTGGCGATCCCGTTGGAGTCTGACCCCGTGATTCGGCCGCCGCTGGCGGTCCTGCCAGCGGCGCTGGGCTTCTCCTTGCTGCTTCTCGCCGTCCACGCCACTTTGGCCGGGCTCGCATACGATTTCTCGCGTGAAACCCTGAGAAGGGAAAGTAAATTGAAGGAGGAAGCCTGATGTTCGGCGGCGGAGTCTGGCCGGTTGTTCAGCGCGAATTGCGCGCCACCGCGCGCTGGCCCTTGCGCCGCTGGCTGCGGGTTGGCGGCGCGCTCGGCGGCCTGATTGTTTATTGGTCCATTGCCGTCAGTGTGCCTGAATCGTTCGTGGGCATCCAGGTCATCGAAATAATCCACGTGCTGTTGCTCGGTCTTATCTGGGGTTTCGTTCCAGCAATCACCGCCGACTGCATTGCCCGCGAACGCCGGGAGGGAACACTGGGATTGCTATTCTTGACGCCGCTGACGGCCTCCGGCGTCGTCCTGGGCAAGATCCTGGCGCAAACCCTGCGCGCGCTAACGTTGTGGCTGGCCGTCCTGCCTGCGCTGACCATCCCGTTCCTCTACGGCAGCGTGACTTGGGCCGATGTCGTGAGTATTTTTACCATTGAATTATGCGCAGGCATGATGGGCCTGGCGGCGGGCGTCTTAGCCTCGTCATTGACGGATAGTCGCGCCCTCGCCTTCACTCTGGCGTTCCTTTTCATGGGGGCTTTGGTGGTCGGTTCACACCAATATCAGGATTGGAGGATGTTGATTACAATGATGCAAAACGGAACTGTTGTGATGATGCAGAACGGAACCGTTGTTGCCCGTCTGGGTTTCGCGCCTGCAGGATTGGGGTTGGCCCCGCCTCCCTTGCCGCCAACGATTCTGGCGGAGAATTTCACCATCGCCACGATCCTTCTTTTGGCCGCTTTTCGCTTTGCCGGGTGGTGCGTCGAACGTTCGTGGCAGGACAAGGTTCCTACGGTTCGCCGGGAGAATTGGGTCAAGCGCTGCTGCACATCTTCTTGTGACCGCCGGTTTGCCCGCAGAATGCGGCGCACGCTGGAGTGGAACCCCATCGCCTGGCTGCAGCAATACTCCTGGAAGGCGCGCGTGAGCAAATGGGGTCTCTGCCTCCTCTTCGTCGCCCTGGAATGCACCGTGTTCGTGGCCGGAATCCGGCCTTATACCCTCGGCGGACTGCTGACGACCCTGCTCCTGATTCTGGCCGCCGCTTACACTTTCGCCGGCGTCAACGGGTTCCTCCGGGAAAAGAAGACCGGCGCCCTCGAATTGATCCTGGTCTCGCCCCTCTCTGTTCAACAGATTATTTTCGGCCGCGTCTGGGGCCTGTGGAAGCAATTCCTTCCGTCTGTCATTCTGCTGGCCGGCTCCGACTTCGTTGTTCATGTGATGCTTCGGCCGTTCGATTACGGCTACTATCGTGGAGGCTGCTGGACAGCCGCTGCGGGTTGGTTTTGGATTAGAGGCCTTGAAATCGCCGCCGTTTATCTGATGCTGCCCATTTTTGCGAGCTTCTGCGCCTTGCATGTCAAAAACCTGTATCTGGCGTCGGCGTTAACATGGGCGCCCTTGCTGTTGCCGCCTTACGCCACTACGGTGTTATGGGATGAGGTTGCCTCGCTCGGGCTTGTTTCCATACCGGCCGGGGACCCGTCGGTCGCGTGCTGGGCTGTTGTAGCCGGGAACATTTTTTCAGCGTGGCTTGCTTTTTGGTTGTTGCGCCACGGCTTGGCGCGGCGCGGTTATTCATTTTGAGGTGAGGAAAGTGGGGCGCTCAAATTTTCGCCCGGCGCTTAATTTTCAATATTGACGTTGTCCCTTCCGCTTGGCTTTATTGTCGTTATGAAGACAACATTGCTTCTGTGCGCGTGATGCGGGGCGAGACGCACTAGGACTAGGAAGGAGGTCTGATGTTCGGCGTCGGAGTCTGGCCGGTTGTGCAGCGCGAATTGCGCGCCACCGCGCGATGGCCCTTGGGCCGCTGGCTGCGGGTCGGCGGCGCGCTCGGCGGCGTCATCGTTCTATGTTCGCTCTGGGCCAATTTCTCTGTCGCCCAATTGGGGACGGAGCTTTTCGTCCGTGTCCACACCTTGTTGCTCTACCTCATTTGCGCCCTTGTCCCGGCCCTCACAGCGGACTGCCTGGCCCGCGAACGGCGGGAGGGCACGCTGGGGTTGTTATTCTTGACTCCATTGACCGCCTCGGGCATCGTCCTGGGCAAGACCCTGGTGCAAGTGCTGCGGGCCTTGACCGTGTGGCTGGCCGTAGTGCCGGTTTTGACGATCCCTTTTCTCACCGGCGGCCTGATCTGGGCCGATGTGATCAGCTTTTTGGTGATCGAACTATGCGTCGGCTTCTTGTGCCTGGCGGCGGGTATCCTGGCCTCCTCCTTGACGGATAATCGCGCCATCGCCTTCATTCTCGCGTTCCTTCTCATGGCCGCTTTCGTCGGAGGGACCGATCACTACCAAAATTGGACGATGTTGCAAAGCGCCCGCCGGGGCGTTGGCAACTGGATACGTCCGGCACCCGTGTTTGTCAGAGGCGTGCTCGCGACGCCCTTTCGTCGTCAATTCACAAGTGGAGGCGCCGTGTATGCCTGGACGGCGGGAGGTGTTCCTTTCAAGCCGTTGCGCGGCTATCCGCCCTCCAGAATCCTGGCCGAAGATTTCGCCCTCGCGTCCATCGTGCTCTTGGCCGCGCTTCGCTTTGCCGGGTGGTGCGTCGAACGCTCGTGGCAGGACAAAATTCCCTCCGTCCGGCAAAGGAGTTGGGTCCGGCGCTATTGCACGCCCGTTTTCAAACGCTGGTTTGTCCGCGGCATGCGGCGCACGCTGGAGTGGAACCCCATCGCCTGGCTGCAACAATACTCCTGGAAAGCGCGCCTGAGCAAATCGGGGCTTTGCCTCCTCTTTGTTCTCCTGGAATGCGCCGTCATCGACGGGAATGATCCCTATGCCCTTGAGTCGCTGCTGACGTCCCTTCTGCTGATTCTGGCCGCGGCCTATACGTATGCTGGAGTCAACGGGTTCCTCCAGGAAAAGAAGACCGGCGCCCTCGAATTGATCCTGGTCTCTCCCCTGTCCATTGAACAGATTATTTTCGGCCGCGTCTGGGGCCTGTGGAAGCAATTTCTTCCGTCCGTCCTTCTGCTGCTCGCTTCCGACATCGCCGTCCATGTGATGATTCCCCTGGAACCCTTTTCTTATAGAGGCTCTAGGTGGGAAATCGCTGAAAATTTCTTTTGGATTAAAGACCTTGAATTCGTCGCTATCTACTTGACGCTGCCCATTTTTGCGACCGCCGGCGCGTTGCGCATCAAAAACTTGTTTTTGGCGTCCGCGCTGACGTGGCTGGCGCTGCTGTTGCCCCCTTCCGCGGGCTTGATCTTATTCCTGCCGTTGGAGGATGCGCCAACCATCGGCTTTGGCATCTTTGCCGTCGTCACCGGGAATATTTTTTCGGCCGGCCTTGTCCTCTGGCTCTTGCGCCAGAACCTGCGGCGGCGCAGCTACTCGTACTGAGGCGGCGAAAAGCGCGCCCTCAAAGTTTTCCCAGCACGCTCTTGAGCCGCTCCCAACCTTCGTCGTGCGCTTTTTTGTTCGCTTCCTTGTTGTCGCCCTGCGCGTTCGGATCTTCGCCGGCGCGCATAAAACCATGACCCGCGCCCTCGTATTTCACTGGCTCGTAAGTCTTGCCCGCAGCTTTCATCAACTCCTCGGTTTTGGGAATGGTCGCATTGATCCGGTTGTCATTGCCGCCGTAAAAACCATAGACCGGACAGTTGACTTTAGCCATCGCCGTGGCGTCCGGCGGCGACCCGTAAAAAACGCACGCCGCCTTCAAGTCCGGCCGGTTGCAGGCAAAGCGGAACGACTGCCCGCCGCCCCAGCAAAAGCCCGCCACCGCCAATTTGCCATTGGCCGAGGGCAGCGCCTTGAGGTAATCCGCCACCGCGTTTAGATCGCCCGTAATTTGATCGGGCGGCAAATCCCGGATCGCCGGACCAACTTCCTGGCTGACGAACGCGCTCGTGCCGCCGCCATTTGGTCCCGCGCCCGAAAGCAAATCCGGCGCGATCACAATGTAGCCCGCCGCCGCCAATTGATCGGCCGCATCTCGCACCCAATCCGTCAGGCCGAAAATCTCATGGATGACAATGACCGCCGGCGCCGCCTCCTTGACTTCCGGATAGACAATGAAGCAATGGACCGTGCGCGCGCCGTTCTTGACGTCCACCCATTCGCCGTGGCGGGGTGATTTCTCCAACTTCGCCTTGGCCCAATCCTGACCTTGGGCCGAACCGGTCCAACAAGCCAGGAGCAGGGCCGACAATAAAAGTGAATGCGATTTCATATGCACCCTAGCATGACCGGCATGAGCCGAACGTCAACCCCGAAAATGTCCAAGAATGCCAGTGGCGGAATTTGGCATTCACCGCTAAATTGGGGCCGACCGATGAAACCTAAATCCATTCGCCTGTTCGTAAAACCGTGGTGCGGTTGGTGTCAGGAAGCGGCTGATTGGCTCAACGCGCGCGGATTCCATTACGAAACACTCGATGTCACCTCCCAACCCGCCGCCCGCAAAGAGATGCGCGAATTGTCCGGCCAGGGACTGGCGCCGGTCATCGAAGTCGATGGCCAGATTTTGGCTGACTTCGATACCCGTCAATTGGCAGAATTCTGGAAGCGATTTGAATGAAAACGATTTGAATGAACCACAGCCTGAAAACCGTCCAACAGGCCGAGATCATGGATAACATCGATGCTCCCGCCACTCCGCGCCGGCGATTGCCGCAATGGCTGCGCCTCCAGTTACCGACCTCCCAAAGCTTTGCCCGCACGCAAGCGTTGCTGGAGGAATTGAAATTGCACACCGTCTGCCAAAGCGCCAAATGCCCCAATCATTGGGAATGCTGGAGCAAAGGCACCGCTACTTTCATGATCGCCGGCGATCGTTGCACCCGCGCCTGCGGCTTCTGCGCGGTCGCCACCGCCAAACCTCTGGCCTTGGAAGCGGATGAACCGGCCCGCGTGGCCGAAGCCACCCGCCGCCTCCGCCTCCGTCACATCGTCATCACCGCCGTCGCCCGCGACGACCTGCCCGATGGCGGCGCGGAGCATTTCCGCCAAACCGTCGAGCACGTGCGCAGCCTCAATCCCGCCATCACCATCGAAGTTCTCGTGCCGGATTTTTTAGACCGGGACGAATCGATCGACACCGTGCTGGCAGCCCATCCGCATATTTTTAATCACAATCTGGAAACCGTCCGGCGCCTGACTCCCGCCGTGCGCCATCGCGCCACTTATGACCGTTCGTTGCGCGTTCTGGCCAAAGTCAAAAACCGGCGCGGCGATGACATCCACACCAAATCCGGCTTGATGCTCGGCCTGGGCGAAACCGAAGACGAACTGCTCCAGGCCATGGAAGACTTGCGGCGCGCGCGTTGCGACATTCTCACCTTGGGCCAATACTTGCAGCCGACGCTGCGGCATTTGCCCGTGGTCGAGTTCATCTCGCCGGAAGTTTTCGCGCGGCACCAGCAAACCGCCCAGGCCATGGGCTTCATTCACGTCGCCAGCGGCCCAATGGTGCGCAGTTCCTATCATGCCGACGAATTTCCCGCCTTCGCCACGCACGGCAACGGGCCTTAGCTTTTTCCTCGCGCCATGTTCGATCTGCATTCTCCAAAATTCCAGGAACTATGCGAGCGCCGCTTCCACTTTGGCACGCGCGCCAAGGGCGAACAACTCTGCCGCGAAGACAAAGTCATCCGTTGCGACGTCACCAACTTGGGCACGCGCTGCGAGGCCGAGGCCCAAGTGCATGGCAACTCGCCGGTGCCGTACGACGTGAAGGTCGATTGTTGGCTGCACTCCAGACAAGTGTTTCTCAACGCCACTTGCACCTGCCCGCTGCTGGAAAATTGCAAGCACATCTACGCCGTCCTCCTGACCGCGCGGGATCGATCAGCCCCGGTCCCGGCGCCGCGCTCCAACACGCCGGCCCGCAATCCGCGCCCCAGCCCGCCGCCACTGCCGCAATTGTCCGCCGAATGGCAGCTATGGCTTGACCGCGTCACCAAGGGCGCGTCAGCGGGGCCTGGGGAAGATTCCCCGTCAGCGCCTGGTCACGACCCAGCCCGCACACTGCTTTACGTCCTCAAGCCATCCGCAAAGCGCGGGAGTGTTTCGGTCGAATTCTTTGAAGGCCATTTTGCGCCCAATGGTGTTGTCAAAGCGAAATCTCAAGCCTATTTGGTCAATCTTCTTCATGTCCCCAAGGGCGGTTTTCTGCCGGCGCCGGACCGTGCTTTGTTGCGCCGCATTTTTCTTTCGCAGGATGACGCTCCTTTATACGGCGCGGAACTCAAGGGCCGGGCAGGCGCGGAAGGCCTGGCAGAAATCGTGGCCACGGGCCGATGCTATTGGCAAAGCCTGCGCAAAAGCAACCGCGCCCTTTCCCTGGGCGCCCCGCGCGCGGGCAAACCGGTCTGGCGCACCGACAAACGCGGCTGGCAGGAACCGGCTCTGGAAGTCACGCCGCCAGCGGTCGTGTTGCCGTTGTCCCCGCCCTGGTACGTGAATGAGGAAGAGGCCTGCTGCGGACCCTTGGAAACGGGCCTCCCGGCCGATGCGGCCGCGGCGTGGCTCCTGGCCCCGAAATTATCTCCCGAACAATCTTCTCTCCTCTCCCAGGAACTGCCTGGGCGCGCCGTGGCGTCCTTGCCGTTGCCAGTCAAGATCGAGGTTGAAACCGTGCCGCCAGCGCCGCCCGTGCCGTGCCTTCGACTGGTCAGCACCGCCCGCCCGGAGGAATTCACCTACTTCGACGAAGACCAGGCCGAACAATGCCACTTGGCGCATCTGGATTTCGATTACCCCGGTTGCCATGTTCCATCCCAGAACCAGCAAGCCCTCATCGAGCAATTCGCCGCCGGCCGCTTGCGCCGCATCACGCGCGACTTCCACGCCGAGCAAGCGGCCCGGGCCAAACTGGAGAAAATTGGGTTTGCGGCCGCGGACGAGGTTTATTTTATGCGCACGGACGATCTGCGCGGCGTCTTGACCTTTGACAATGACAACGAATGGATGGGTTTCATTCTCGTTCACGTCCCAAAATTGGAGGCGGAGGGCTGGCGCATCGAGGTGGACCCTAAATTCGCCTTCCGCCTGGCTCAACCCGAGGATTGGTACGCCGACGCCCAACCCGCCAGTGGGATCGATTGGTTCAACGCCGAGATCGGCGTCCACCTGGAGGGCCAGAAGGTCAACCTTCTGCCCATCCTGCTGCAACACTTCGCGCGCAATCAGGACCTCTTCGGCCCGGCCATTATCTCACAACTTGACGATAAGTCGCACCTCCTGGTGCCGCTGCCCGATGGCCGCCGCCTGCCCTTCCCGGTGTCAAGGCTCAAACTGATGCTGGGGGTGCTGATGGACCTTTTTGAACCAAAGGCTCTGGATGAAAACGGTCGCTTGCGTCTGACCAAGTTGCGCGCGGCCGAGTTGTCGGGCGCAACAGGGGGCGCCTCTTTTCGCTGGCTGGGAGGCGACTCGCTGCGCCAACTCAACGAAAAGCTGCGCGACTTTCGTTCCATTGCCGCCGTGGCCCCGCCGCAAGGGTTGCGCACCGACCTGCGCGCCTACCAGCAGGAGGGCCTCAATTGGCTGCAATTCCTGCGCGAGTATGGCCTGGCCGGCATCCTGGCCGACGACATGGGCCTGGGCAAAACGGTGCAGGCCCTGGCGCATCTGCTGGAAGAGAAAAACAGCGGCCGCGCCGACCGCCCCAGCCTGGTCCTTGCTCCCACCAGTCTGATGACCAACTGGCGCCAGGAGACGGAGCGGTTCGCGCCCGCCCTCAAGCTGCTGGTGCTGCACGGCCAGGACCGCAAACAGTACTTCGACAAACTTAAGGAATATGATCTGGTCATCACCTCCTATCCCCTTCTGCCGCGAGACGAGGCAATTTTGCTCAACGAACTCTTTCACCTGATTATACTTGACGAAGCGCAGTACATCAAGAACCCCAAAACCAAGTACGCGCAGATCGTCTGCCAGTTGCGCGCGCGCCACCATCTTTGCCTCACGGGCACGCCGATGGAGAACCACCTGGGCGAACTCTGGTCGCAATTCAATTTCCTCCTCCCCGGTTTCCTGGGCGGGGAGGTCCAGTTTCGCCGCCTCTTCCGCACGCCGATTGAAAAAGGGAGCGACACGGCGCGGCGGGACATTCTGGCCCGGCGCATCGGGCCTTTTGTCTTGCGGCGGCGCAAGCAAGATGTCGCGGCGGAACTGCCGCCCAAGACGGAAATCCGGCAAAACGTGGAACTGGCCGGCGCCCAACGCGACCTCTACGAGACTATCCGCCTGGCCATGCATGCCCGCGTGAAGGCCGAAGTACAGAGCAAGGGCCTGTCGCGCGCGCACATCATCATTCTGGACGCCTTGCTCAAACTGCGCCAGGTCTGTTGCGACCCGCGCCTGGTCAAGCTGGACGCCGCCCGCACGGTGGCTGAATCAGCCAAGCTGGAATTGCTCATGGACTTGGTGCCGGAGATGCTGGCCGAAGGGCGCAAGATTCTGTTGTTCTCGCAATTCACCTCCATGCTCGCGCTCATCCAGGCGCAATTGGCCGCCGATTCCATTCCGCACGTCATCCTGACGGGTGAAACCACCGACCGCGCCACGCCCATCCAGGCCTTTCAGACCGGCCAAGTTCCTTTGTTCTTGATCAGCCTCAAAGCCGGGGGCACCGGCCTGAACCTCACGGCGGCGGACACGGTCATCCATTACGATCCTTGGTGGAACCCGGCGGTGGAAACGCAAGCCACTGACCGCGCCCACCGCATCGGCCAGACAAAATCAGTTTTCGTTTACAAGCTCATCACGGTCGGGACGGTGGAGGAAAAAATCCTCGCCCTGCAAGACCGCAAACGCGGCTTGGTGGAGGCCTTGCTGGACGAGCGCCGCAAAGAAACGCCGCAATTGACGGCCGAGGACCTGCAAGTGCTCTTCGCGCCCTTGGGTTGAGGCGCGGTTCACTGAGTTCACTGAGTTGAAGGAACGATTTAAAGGCTCGCCAAGCGCGCCCGCAGACTGTATTATGAACTTGATGTGAACATGAGGCTTTTTCCGCATACCCTGACTCCGGCCCTGGCTGCGATTTATTGCGGCTTGGCCTTGCTCTGCGCGCCGGCGGCGGCGGCCGAACCGCTCCAGTTCAATCGCGATATCCGCCCGATCCTCTCCGACCGCTGCTTCAAGTGTCACGGACCAGACAAGGCCAGCCGCAAGGCGGGTCTGCGCCTGGATGTCCCGGAAGGCGCTTACGCGGAGCGCCCGAAATCTCACGGGCACGCGGTCGTGCCGGGCAAACCGGAGGAAAGCCTGCTCTGCCGGAAAATCTTTGCCTCCGACCCGGCTGATGCCATGCCGCCGCCGGATTCCAATTTGTCCCTCAGTGCTCAGGACAAAGCGCGGCTCCGGCGCTGGATCGCCGAGGGGGCGCATTACCAGCCGCATTGGGCGTTCCTGCCGTTGCCGGAACGCGTGCCGATGCCATCCGTCAAGAATAAACGGTGGCCGCGCAACCAGATTGATTATTTCGTCCTGGCCCGGCTGGAAAAGGAGGGCCTTCATCCGTCCAAAGAGGCGGACAAGTTGCGCTGGCTCCGCCGCGTGAGCTACGATCTCAACGGCTTGCCTCCGACCCCGCAGGAAGCCCAGGCGTTCCTGGCCGACAATTCGTCCGGCGCTTGGGACAAAGTGGTGGACCGTCTGCTGGCTTCGCCGCATTTCGGCCAACGCCTGGCCGTGCCGTGGCTCGATGCCGCCCGTTACGCCGACAGCTACGGATACCAGAGCGACCAACTCTGCCCGACCTGGCCGTATCGGGATTGGGTGGTGGAGGCCTTCAACCGGAATCTGCCCTACAGCCAGTTCATCCTCGACCAATTGGCTGGCGACTTGATCCCCGAGGCGGACGAATCCACGCGCCTCGCCACGGCTTTCAATCGCTTGCATCGCCTGACCAACGAGGGCGGAAGCATCGAGGAAGAATGGCGGTCGGAGAGCGTTGCGGATCGCGTCCAAACCTTTTCCACTGCCTTCCTGGGGCTGACCTTCGAATGCACGCGCTGCCACGATCACAAGTTCGACCCGTTTACGCAAAAGGATTATTACAGCCTGTGCTCTTTCTTCAACAACATCGACGAATATGGCCTTTACAACGATACGGCGCACGTCCCCACCCCTTCCCTGCTCCTGCCTACGGCGGAACAGAGGAAGGCCATGTCGGCCTCTTCCACCGAGCGGAAAGAAAAGGAAGCGAACCTGGCGAGCGCCATCAGCGAAGAGGAACCGGCCTTCCAGCAATGGCTGGCTCAAACTAATCTGACGGCGCAGATTCCGGGCTTGGCGGCCCGGTTCACGCTGGACGCCCTGACCGCGAGCAACGTGTTCGCCAATGACGTGAACGTTTCCAATTTTAGCGGCGGCCTGGGCGGCAACAAACTGGCGCCGGGTAAATCGGGCCAGGCCGTGCAGTTCACCGGCGACGATGAACTTTCCTTTCCGGGCACCGGCGGGAGCTTTCCGGTCTGGAGCCAATACACGGCCCTCTTCTGGCTTTACCTTCCCGAATCTCTCACCAACGCCATCATCTGTCATCGTGAGAGCGGGACCGACGTCGGCTTTCATGGGATCCAGTTGAGCCTGGATGAGGGCCGCCTTATGTTCATCATCCAGCGGTTTTGGCCGGGTAACGCCCTGGCCGTGCGTTCCATCGCCACCGTTCCGTCTCAAGAATGGGTGCAAATTGGCATGAGCTACGACGGCTCGGCCCGCGCCGAAGGCATGACGCTCTTTGTCAACGGCTGCCAGGCACCCACGGAGATTGTCCGCAATCACCTCTATAAGAATCCTGGTGACGGCGGCGATGGCCTTTCCTTTGGCGCGCTCTTCCGCGCGAGCGGATTGAAGGACGCGCGACTGGACGATCTGCGCCTTTACACCCGGCCACTGGCGCCGCTGGAAGTGCTACAACTCTTCGACGGCCACGCCCTGTCCGACGCGGTCGCGGCCAGGGACCCCGCCCGGCTCCGCCCCTACTATCTGGCGGCGCTGTCCCAGATTGTGGCGCGGGCACGGGCCGAACGCTGCGATGCCGTCAAGAATTATTTTGCGGCGCGCGATGCCGTCGAGGAAGTCAGCGTCATGGAGGAGTTGCCCCAGCCGCGTCCGACCTACATTCTGGCGCGGGGGCGTTATGATGCGCCCAGGACCGAGGATCGCCGCGTCGGCCGCGCCACTCCCGCCGTGCTGCCGCCATTCCCGGCCGGCAGCCCCAAAAACCGGCTCGGCCTGGCGCAATGGCTGATCGAGCCGAATCATCCCCTGACGGCGCGCGTCGCGGTCAACCGCTTTTGGCAAATGGTCTTCGGGCGCGGCATCGTCGCCACCGCGGAAAATTTCGGCGTCCAGGGTGCGTCCCCGTCGCATCCGGAATTGCTGGACTGGCTGGCGCGCGACTTTGTCAACTCGAATTGGGACGTGAAAGCATTGTTGAAAAAAGTCGTGCTCAGCGCGACCTACCGGCAGGATTCCAAATGGCGTCCCGACCTGCGCGAGAAAGACCCCGAAAACGCGCTGCTGGCGCGCGGCCCCTCGCAACGGCTGTCGGCGGAAATGGTGCGGGACACCGCTCTGGCCGCCAGCGGCCTGCTCGACGACACGCTGGGCGGGCCGCCGGTCAGCCCCTATTTGCCGGGGGATCTGTGGCGCGAAAGCAACGAAATGAGCCCCGCCTATGAGCAAAGCGTCGGCTCTTCCCTCTGCCGCCGCAGCCTTTACACTGTCGTCAAACGCACCGCGCCCATGCCGGATATGACGGAGTTTGACGCGCCCTCAAGGGAAGTGTGCGTTGTCAAACGCAGCGCCACCTCCACCCCGCAACAGGCTTTCGTCCTTCTCAACGATACGCCTTTCGTCGAAGCCGCCCGCGTGCTGGCCGAAAAGGCCATGCAACAAGCCGGGACCAATACGCTTGACCGGATACGCTTCGCCTTCTGGCGGCTGACCGCGCGCGCGCCGGAACGGAAGGAACTCGAAGTGCTTGCCGATCTTTGGACGGAGCAACGTCAGATTTTCACCCAGGATCCCGCCCGCGCGCAGCAACTCATTTCCGTCGGCGACCGCGCGCGCGACCCGAACCTCAACGCCGTTGACTTGGCCGCCATGACTATCGTCACTCAGGCGATCCTGAATCTGGACGCCACCATCTGGAAACGCTGAACTATGAATACGAAACCCACACTGCTGGCCGAGCCGCTGGCCATCACCCGCCGTCATTTTTTTGCCAAAACCGCCGGCGGTCTGGGGGCCATCGCCCTCAGCAGCCTCCTGCCGCGCTCCGCCATGGCCCAGGCGCCTGGCGGTTTGCCCGGCTTTCCCAATTTCGCGCCCAAAGCAACGCGCGTCATTTATCTCTTTCAGTCCGGCGCGCCTTCGCAGATCGAATTGTTTGACCATAAACCGCTGCTCAACAAGCTCCACGGCGAACAATTGCCCGAGAGCGTGCGCGACGGCCAGCGCCTGACCGGCATGACCTCCCAACAGTCGTCGATCCCGCTGGCCGGCTCGATTTTTCCGTTCCATCAGGCCGGCCAGAGCGGGGCCTGGTTGAGCAGCCTGCTGCCGCACACCGCCACGGTGGCGGATGAATTGTGCATCGTACGCTCCATGTTCACCGAAGCGATCAACCATGACCCAGCGGTCACCTTTTTCCAGACCGGCTCGCAAATTGCCGGCCGGCCGTCTTTCGGCTCGTGGATTCATTACGGACTTGGATCCGTCAATCAAAATCTTCCGGCTTTTATCGTGCTGGTGACGCCGCACAAAAGCGACCAACCGCTCTACTCCCGTCTCTGGGGCAGCGGTTTTCTGGACACCCGCTATCAAGGCATCCAATTTCGCTCCGGCAAAGAACCCATTCTTTACATGTCCGATCCCGACGGTCCGTGCGGCAGCGGCCGCCGCGCTTTGTTGGACAAGCTGAACGCCCTCAACCGCCTCCAGTTCGAGAAGGAATTGGACCCGGAGATTGAATCGCGCATCGCCCAGTACGAGATGGCCTATCGCATGCAGAGCAGCGTGCCGGAAGTGACCGACCTTTCCAAGGAACCGGAGAGCACCTACCAACTCTATGGGCCCGACAGCCGCAAGCCGGGCACCTACGCCGCCAATTGCCTGCTGGCCCGTCGCTTGGCCGAACGTGGCGTGCGCTTCATCCAGCTTTACCACCAGGGCTGGGACCAGCATGGTGATTTGCCCAACGGAATCTCCGGCCAGACCCGGGAGACCGACCAGGCCAGCGCCGCCTTGGTCAAAGACCTCAAACAGCGAGGCATGCTGGAGGACACGCTAGTCATTTGGGGCGGCGAATTTGGCCGCACTTGCTATTCGCAAGGCAAGCTGACCAACGATAATTACGGACGCGACCATCACCCGCGCTGCTTTTCCATTTGGATGGCCGGCGGCGGCGTCAAGCCCGGCCTGACTTACGGGCGGACCGACGATTACTCCTACAATATCGTGGATGCCGACGGCCAGGTCCTGCATCCGGAGAAAGGCCGGCAGACGCCGGGCGCGGTGCATGTGCATGATTTGCAGGCGACCATCCTGCATTTGCTGGGCATCGACCACGAACAACTGAATTATCTCTATCAGGGCCGTCACTTTCGCTTGACAGACGTGCATGGTTCTGTCGTCAAGGATTTGCTGGCTTAAGCGCTGCCTGGACGAAGCATGGTGGGCGATGAGGGATTCGAACCCCCGACCAACAGCGTGTAAAGCTGCTGCGCTACCGCTGCGCTAATCGCCCCCAAGCGTGAAAGACTACGATTCCCGGCCAAAGCCTGGCCAGTCAAATCTCGCCCACAAAGCCCTGCTGGCGCAATGCCTCGTACAGCACCAGTGCCACGCAATTGGACAAATTCAACGAACGCACGCGCGCTTCGAACATGGGAATGCGCAACCAGGCCTCGGGATAGAGCGCGATAATTTCGGCGGGCAGCCCGGCGGTCTCGCGCCCGAAAACCAGATAATCGCCCGGCTGGTAGCACACCTCGGCGTAATGACGCGGGCCTTTGGATTCGATGAGCCAGAGGCGGGCGCCGGCGGCCAGTTGATTCTGAAACGCCGGCCAGTTGGGCCAGCGATGCCAGTCCAAGTGCTGCCAGTAATCCAGACCGGCGCGTTTGAATTGGGCGTCATCGAGCTTGAAGCCGAGCGGTTCGACCAGGTGCAAAGTGGCCCGCGCCGCGGCGCAGAGGCGCGCCACGTTGCCCGTGTTCGGCGGAATCTCCGGCTCAACCAGAACGATATGCACGTCCATAGAAAACCTTCCATAAAACCAGGCCGTGCGCGGGGGCGGTCATGCCGGCGGCGCGGCGGTCCTTCTGGTCAAGTATTTGTTTGATCGTGCCGGGGGCGATTTTCCCCTGCCCCACCTGCACCAGCGTTCCAACAATGCCCCGGCACATCTTGTAAAGAAACCCGTCGCCTTCCAGGATGAAGGTCAAGAGCCGGCCATGGCGCCTGATGTCGCATCGCGTCAATGTGCGCACCGTGGAACTCATCTCGTAATTTCGCGTGCCGGCCAGCGATTTGAAGTCGTGCCGGCCAGGGAAAAATTGTGCGGCGCTCCGCATCGCGGCTAGGTCCAGCGGCAGGCTGACGTGCCAGGCCAAGTGTCGTAGCAGCGGATTCATCGCGGGGCCGGTCCAGACAAAGTAGCGGTACTGCTTGCCCTTGGCGTGGAAGCGCGCGTCAAAATCGGCGCGGCCGCGCGAGGCGGCCATGATGCGAATGTCGCGGGGCAGGTGGGCGTTAATGGCCAGCGCCGCCTTGGCCGCCGCCATTTTGAATTCGTGGTCTGGAATCTCCACATGGGCGGCCATGCCCAAGGCATGCACGCCGGTGTCCGTGCGGCTGGAACTGCGCAGGCGGCCGGCGTGAGGAAAAATCTTGGCGACAGCCTCCTCGACGCGCTGCTGCACGCCCAGGCCCGTCTTCTGCGCCTGCCAGCCGGCGTAAGCAGCGCCGTCGTAGGCAATGGTCAATTTAAGTTTCACCGGCTGGCGTGATCCAAATAACTTTGCAGCAGGATCGCCGCCGCGGTTTGGTCCACCCGCTCTTTGCGCTTTGCCCGGCGCATCCCGGCGTCAATCAGAAAGCGGTTGGCCTGCACGGTGGTCAGTCGCTCGTCCCAAGCATGGATTGGGACAGCCAAGACTTGTTTCAACGCCGCGACAAATGCCCGCGCCTTCTCCGCCGCCGGCCCGTAGGTGCCGTTCATGTTGCGCGGGATGCCGACCACAATTTCCTCCACCTTCCGTTCGACGACGATTTCTTTGAGGCGCTCGAACAGTTTGGCGGCGGGTTCGGCGGGCAAGAATTGGAGCGGTTGGGCAATGGTCCCGGTTTCGTCGCTGAGAGCCAGGCCCACCCGCTTTGTTCCATGATCGATGGCGAGAATGCGCATTGCAGCGCCGAATAAGCTGCCTGTGGCAAGACCGATTGTAAAAGGGAATCCACGCGGGGAAGCGGCCCCGCGGCCAGCCTAACGGAGTGGCGAGCGGGGACTTGTTGGGAGGCGCAGGCGCGGAGTGTAGCGGGCGCATCTCTGCGCGAGGATCTGCTCGTGAATCAACACCAACCGCTCGTCGAACAGTATATCCGGCAGGACAGCGGGGAATGGTTGCTCCGCGACGTCGCGGGATTGGAGAGCAAGTTATCCTTGTCCTCGGTAAGCATTACCATCGGGATGGCCGATGTTTACATTGATGTCCGGTTCGTGCCCGCTCCCCCGCACTCCGAGAAGCCCGATAGCCGCTCCTACTTTTAATTCCAATCTTATTCTGAAAATGATCCCCGCGCGGCGGCGACTGTTTTCTCGATGTCCTCCATCGTGTGGGCCGTGGAAATAAAGCCGGCCTCGAATTGGGAGGGCGCCAGGTAAATCCCCCGCTCCAACATCGCGTGGAAATATTTGGCGAATCGCGCGCGATCGCTCTTCATCGCGCCGGCGAGATTATGCACCGGCTCGGCGGTGAAGTATCCGCAGAACATCGAGCCGATGCGGTTGAACTGAACCGCGATTCCCGCTGCTTGCGCCGCCGCCTTCATGCCGTTTTCCAAGGCCGCGCCCAGTTCTTCCAGTTTCGCGTAAGCGAGGCCGTCGGACAACTCCTCCAGCGCGGCGATGCCGGCGGCCATGGCCAGCGGGTTGCCGCTTAACGTGCCCGCCTGGTAAACCGGCCCCAGCGGCGCGAGCTGATCCATGATGTCCGCCCGCCCGCCAAACGCGCCCACGGGCAAGCCGCCGCCAATGATTTTCCCGAAGCAAGTCAAGTCCGGCCGCAGGCCGAACCGTTCCTGCGCGCCCCCGAAGGCCACGCGAAATCCGGTCATCACCTCGTCGAATATGAGCAGCGCGCCATGTTGGGCCGTGATGTCACGAAGAAATTCCAGGTAGCCCGGCCTGGGCAAATACAAGCCGGCGTTGCCGGGAACGGGTTCGACGATGATGCCGGCGATTTGGCCGGCGTTGGCCGCGAAGGCCGCCCGCACCGGCTCCGTTTCGTTAAACGGCACAACGATGGTGTGCTGCGTAAAGGCGGCCGGAACTCCGGCGCTGTCCGGATGGCCAAAGGTCAACGCGCCGGAGCCGGCCTTAACCAGCATGGAGTCGGCGTGGCCGTGATAGCAGCCATCGAACTTGATGATCTTGTCCCGGCCGGTGAACCCGCGCGCCAGCCGGAGGGCCGACATGCAGGCTTCGGTGCCCGAATTGCACATGCGCACCTTCTGCACGCTGGGCGCCGCCCGGCAAACCAGCCGCGCCATTTTCACTTCGAGCGGATTGGGAATGCCGAAGCTGGTCCCCTGCTGCGCCGCCTCCTGCACTGCGCGCACGATCCTGGCCGGCGCGTGGCCGAGGATGGCCGGTCCCCACGTGCCGACGTAATCTATGTACTCCCGGCCATCGACATCAAAAACATGCGCGCCCCTCGCCCTGGCAACAAAAATCGGCTGGCCCCCCACGGCGCGGAAGGCGCGCACCGGCGAATTGACGCCGCCCGGAATGTAGCGCANNTGCGCGATGGGGAAACGGCGTCCGACGCCAAAGGCCTTGGTGGTCACCTTCAATCCTGGCGCGGCCTGGCGCCGTTTGTACTCGTTGACGTCAATCAAACGAATGACTTGTTGCACCGTCTCCGGCGCGAAGCCCAGCCGCGCGATTTCCGCCAAGCAACGCCCGTGGACAACATACTGTTCGAGGATGGCGTCCAGTATCTC
>PLIU01000228.1 GCA_003140095.1 Verrucomicrobiales bacterium
GCTCGACGGAGTCAGAACAAATTAAAAGCGGCCCGCTTTACGGGCTGTCTCGCCCCACCGTCTCAGAGGATACGCCTCCGCCGGAGTCGAGATGGCTTTGGCCTCCGCCAAGGCGGCGGCGGACAAGCAAAAAAAAACCTTGCCCTGGCCGGGGGTTTGGACAATATCCATGCGTAAAACAAAAGAGAAAGTCTATTTAGCTCATGGCACGAATCTTTAATAATATCGTCGAAACGGTCGGCGGCACTCCGCTGGTCCGCTTGAACCGCGTTACGGCCGGCCTCGAGGCCACCATCCTGCTCAAATGTGAATTCTTTAATCCGCTGGGCAGTGTCAAAGACCGCATCGGCATGGCCATGATTGAGGACGCGGAGCGGCGGGGCATCCTCAAGAAAGACACGGTCATCATCGAGCCGACCAGCGGCAATACCGGGATCGCGCTGGCGTTTGTCGCCGCCGCCAAGGGTTATAAATTGATTTTGACGATGCCTGACACGATGTCGGTGGAACGGCGGACGTTGCTCACGTTGCTGGGGGCTAAATTGGTGCTCACGCCCGGCACCGAAGGGATGAAGGGCGCCATCGCCCGCGCCGAACAACTGGCGCGGGAAACGCCCAACTCCTGGATCCCGCAGCAGTTCGATAACCCGGCCAACCCCGAAATCCACCGCAAAACGACGGCCGAAGAGATTTGGAACGATACCGAGGGCAAGGTGGATATTCTGATTTCGGCGGTCGGAACCGGTGGGACCATTACTGGATGCGTGGAGGTGATCAAGCCGCGCAAGCAGTCGTTTCAGGCCATCGCGGTGGAGCCGAAGGATTCGCCGGTCATTTCGCAATGTCTGGCCGGGCAGCCGTTGAAACCCGGTCCGCATAAGATTCAAGGAACGGGCGCCGGGTTCATTCCCAAGAACTTGCATCTGAAGGACAGCAAGGGACAGGCGCAGATAGTGGAGTGCCTGCAAGTCAGCAACGACGACGCTTTTGCCATGGCCCGGCGGCTGGCCAAAGAGGAGGGGTTGTTGGTGGGCATTTCGACCGGGGCCAACGTGGCGGCGGCCATTCAGGTGGCCAAGCGAACGGAGAACAAGGGCAAGCTGATCGTGACCATAGCGTGTTCGACAGGGGAACGCTATTTGAGCACGCCGCTGGCGGCCGAGGCGAAGGCGGAAGCCGGGGGCTGAAAAAAAAGCAGTTGCAATAATCGTCTTATGGCATAGATTTCTGGTTGTTGAAGGTTTGACCGAGTTTGTGCCAGAGGATTCCGAGACTGGCGCGACGGTCCTCCAAAAATTCTAAGTTCTGAAAAGAGTGATTTTTCGGAGCAATTCAGGCAAGGCCTTAACACGTTTGCTTTACAATTCATTATATGAGTACAGCGCCTAGCGCCACCACAGCCGACTACGGGGCGGGCTATCTCGAAATCTCTGAAAAGGGGTTCGGGTTCCTTCGCACTCGCGAGAACAATTATCATCCCAAACCCAGCGACATTTTCGTCACGCCCGACACGATCAAGCGAAGCTTTTTGCGGGAAGGTTGCCTGGTCGCCGGCGAAACCCAGCCGCCCCATCGCGGCAACAGCCCGCAGCTCAAAACGGTGGACAAGGTCAACGACGCCCCTTTTGCAGACTACACCAAGGCGGTCCGCTTCGAGAACCTGACCACCATCGATCCGATTGAGAAAATCAATCTGGAAACGGCGCACGATTTGCTGGAAACCCGCATCATCGACCTGGTCACGCCCATCGGCAAGGGCACGCGCGGACTCATCGTGGCCCCGCCCCGCACGGGCAAGACGACCATCCTCAAGCAGATCGCCAACGCCGTCTCGACCAATCACCCGGAGGTTTACGTCATGGTGCTGCTCATTGACGAGAGGCCGGAGGAAGTGACGGATTTCCAACGCTCAGTCAAGGCCGAGGTGGTAGCTTCTTCCAACGACCAGGACTTGGAAACCCACGTCCGCCTTTCCCGCTTCATGATCGAACGCTGCCGCCGGATGGTGGAAAGCGGGCAGGACGTGTTTGTGTTGCTGGACTCGATCACGCGCGTGGCCCGTGCTTACAACAGCGTGCATGGGGGCAGCGGTCGCACCATGACCGGCGGCGTCGATGCGCGCGCGCTGGAGATTCCGCGCAAGATGTTCGCCTCGGCGCGGAAGATCGAGGAGGGCGGATCGCTGACCATCATCGCCACCGCGCTGGTGGACACCGGTTCGCGCATGGACGAATTGATTTTCCAGGAGTTCAAAGGCACGGGCAACATGGAGTTGATTTTGGACCGCAAGCTGGCCGACCGCCGCCTTTTTCCCGCGATTGACATTCCCAAGAGCGGCACGCGCAAGGAGGAGAAGCTTTTTCCGCCCAAGAACATCGAGTCCATCCGCAAGTTGCGCCGCATGATGGTGGATTTGAACCCCGTCGAGGCCATGGAGACGCTGCAGGCGGCGTTGAAGAAACAGAAGACCAACGACGAGTTGCTGTCGAAGATCACTTGATTTGAGAAGGAAGAGATAGGCCATTTGAAATTGGCCATTTGAAATTCCCCCCGGGCGTGAAGGCGAAACCTGAAAAGATGCTTCATTCCCGTCCGCCCTTGGAGCGGATGCTGCGGATACATCAAGCCCTCCAATCCAGCCGCCATCCCAACGCGACCAGCCTGGCCGCCGACCTGGAGGTGAGCACCAAATCCATCCACCGCGATTTGGAATTTATGCGTGACAGGCTGGAGTTGCCGCTGGCCTACGACGCCGCGCGCAAGGGCTACCGTTACACGGAGGAAGTCGGCAATTTTCCCACGCTGCAAATCACCGAGGGCGAATTGTTCGCGCTGCTGGTGGCGGAAAAGGCGCTGCAACAGTATCGCGGCACGGCCTTCGAGCGCCCGCTGGTCAGCGCCTTCAAAAAAATGGCCGCCTCGCTGCCCGACACCGTCTCGCTCCATATCCCCGATTGGGAGCAAACGATTTCCTTTCGCACGCGAGCGGAGCCGATTCTGAATCTGGAGACATTCGACGCCCTGGCCAAAGCCGCGGCGCACCGCGCGCAATTGCAGTTAAAGTATCGTAAGCCCGGCCAGCGCGCCACGGAATTACGCGTGGTCGATCCGTATCATTTGGCCAACATCAATGGCGAATGGTTTCTGTTCGCCTGGTGCCATCTGCGGCGGGACATTCGGACATTTGTGCCCGCGCGCATTCTGGCGGTGGAACCGACGGGGCGGACTTTCGCGCGACCGCAAAAATTCTCGCTGGAAAAGCGCCTGCGCGACAGTTTCGGCGTGCAGTCGGGCCAGGGCAGTTTTGAGGTGGTCATTCAATTCAACGAACAGGTGGCTGATTACATCCGGGAGAAAAAGTGGCATGAATCGCAGGTCTTGCGGGAGTTGAAGGACGGCGGGCTGGAGTTGCGCATGAAGCTTTCGAGCCTGGCGGAAGTGGAGCGGTGGGTGTTGGGCTGGGCCGGCAACGCGCGCGTTCTCCAGCCGCCCGCATTGGCCGAGAGTATCGCCCAGGCGGCGCGGAAGATTTTGCAAAATTCGTGCGCGCCGCCATCCCGGCCATCCCGCGTGTAAGTCATCTTTTGACTTGCTAAATAGCGCCGGGAAAAAGAAATTCTTACCATGACAAGCACGGTGACAAGCAAGGGGCAGACGGTGGTTCCGAAAGCGTTGCGGGAGCGGTCCAATATCAAATCCGGCGCGACATTAGTTAGACTGGCAGGAAGACGGACAAGCGTTGCACGTGATCAAATTGGAACTCCCAAAGCAGGCAGCTTCCTGGAAGGATTGCGTCGATTGGGCTGCGTGCCCGCAAACCGGATACGCAGATCGCCGCCATCGCTCTGACGCACAACCTTATCGTCGTAACGCGCAACACCGACGACTTCCCCGAAGTGAATAAGCTCAATCCCTTCGAGGACTGATATGACCTGTGTTGCGGTGAGCTGGCAACGCGCGCGTTCCCCAGCCCACCGCATTGGCCAAGAGCATCGCCCAGACGGCGCAGAAGATTTTGCAAAATTCGTTCGCGCCGTCCGCTATTTGACACCTGTTTTGGCGGCGGCCTCGTGGTCGATCCTGCGAAGAGCATTGCTGGCTGCTGTTCGAACCTCCGCATTTCCATCTTGCAGAAGCTTGAGCAGCGCCGCAACTACAGGCTTGTTTGCTCCTTGTGCATTCAGTCGCAGGATTGATCTCATGGCCCCGGAACGGACAAGCAGGTCCGAATCGTTCAACGCGTTTGCCACCACCTGCACTACCATGCTGGCTTGATCAGAGTAGTATCCCAAGAGGATCACTGCATTGTTCCGCACGCCTGCAGCCCCATCGCGAGTGGCCTCAAGAACCCGCGGGAGGATCTGGATTTTTTCCTGGCCCATTCCCGGCAGAAGAATATCCAACGTGAAGAGCGCGCTCTGTCGAACGCGGTCGTTCTCGTCATGAAGCGCCCGGACGACCGCAGGCACGGCTATTTGAGCATCGCTTCCCATACCGCTCAGAATCATCACGGAGCGCTGGCGCAATACGCTGTCATCAACGGGCTTCGGAAGCCAGCCGCTCAAGAACGAAGGCAGTTTCGGCCAAAGTTTAAAATAGAGCCTGTCCCATGGCCCGCTGCCTTTACGCAAGGCTTTCAACAACAGCGGCACGCCCTCCGAACCGAAGCCTTGCCATGTCGGATAGATGAATTTGGCGCCACTTGCGCTGTTGGTCACAAGAACCCTCCAACCTTGGTTGGTCACACTGTTACCACTGTTGGTAATGCTGTTGATCCAAAAACTCTCCGGCTTGCCATGAAACTCCCGGTCGTTCGAGCGCATCATCACGCAAGCTAGCCCGCCAAGGACGGCGACAATCACCAACGCAAGCATGAAGCGAAAGCTCTCCTTCATGGTGAAAGCAGGATCGCCCCGGCGTTGGTTTTCGTCACAAAAAATCCGCCGGCGTTAGTCGAGTCCTGCAGGATGGCGGCATAACCTGTGGTTGTGGCTTTGCCTGTCCCGTTGCCAAAGGCGATTTTCAGCAAACCCGTTTTCGGAGCCAAGGTGCCGGTCAATGAATTGGTGGGCGAACCCGGCTCTTTGATCAGCGTATTGTTGGTAATTGAAACCGTGAAATTCAATCCAAGGCTGGTGTTGCTTATCGTCAGCGTCCCGGACGGAAGAAAGTTGGCCGGCGGCTTGGTCCAGGCGGAGGTGAGGATATTGGTGACAACGTTGGTAAAGCCATCGGGGTAGAGCGCGCTGGCGGGAGTTTGCGGTTTGATCCACCAAAGATTGGCGCCGCTCAAGCCGCCGTTGAGATTCAACCAGCCGATCAACAGGCCGGTGTTGCTGTAAAGGCTGGCGTAAAACGGCAGGTCGCCGGCTCCCACAATGGAGGCGGTTTGACTAAAGGTGGCACCGTCCGCCATGGCGCCGCTCAATGTGACAACTCCGTTGTGATTGGTCACCAGCATGTAGCCGTAACCCGGCGGCCTTGGCGATGGCGCGCCCTGGCCGGGCGGAATGAGCATGGTGTATTCGGCCGAGGCATCGAACTCGCCGACTCGCTCGGCCTCCAACGCGGATGTCCACGCGCCGCCGTCCGTGCCGGAAATGGAGCCAGTCAAATCATTGTTGCTTAGCGCCAACTCCATTGCCAGCGGACCGCCCTGAGCTGCGGTGCGCCCGACGGTCGTGCTGCTCTGCTCCGATGCGTTAAAGCTGCCCGTGAAACTATGATGGACTCCTCTGATGACAACCTGGCCACTGTAGGCGCCCGAGGTGTGGATGACCAGACTACTCAGCAGGCCCGAGCTTTGTTCGGCGACCGCGTTGGTGTCCAGGAACAAACCGTCGTAAGTTCCCGCCGCGGCAATGAACGGGTTGGTGACGAAGTAGGCTGTGATGCTGAAGTTGGGTTGCATCACGAAAGCCAGAGGATTATTGGTCCCGGCAAACGATCCGGCCCAACTCGAAAATAGCCAGCCTGACGCGGGCACGGCCCGCAGAGTGTAGCTGCGACCGACGATCAGGTTGGTGCCCTTGAAGTCGGTGTCGATGGAGCCTAGGCCATTGGTTGTCAGCGTGATTGGACTGGTTACGCTATAAAAGATTGTAATGCTTTTGATGTCGGAGGAATTTCCGAGCGGATCAAGGCTTTCCGCCTGGAAGGTGTTGGCGCCGGGCTGCAAAGTGACGCTGGTCTGCCATTTGGTGGCGCCCGAAGCGAGGAACCAGCCGTTGTCGTCCAATTGACAAAACACCTTGGCGATGCCGATAGGCCCGGCGGCCGTGCCGGAGATGATCAGCGAGGAGTTGCTCACCGTCGCGGGCACCGGAGCGATAGTGATGCTGGGAGCGGCCACGCTTAGGACGACCCCGGCGTTGGTCTCACCGTAGGCGTTAGAGACGATCACGGTGTAGGTGCCGGAATTGGTGAATTGTTCCTTAGTTACGACTAAGCTGGCATTGGTGGCGTCGGGGATGGTGTTGGTGCCGTCAAACAGCCATTGATAGCTCAACGGTGTGCTGCCGCCGGCCGAGACGGTGAATTGCGCCGTGGCGTTGCTGGCGAATGGCTGGCTCGCGGGCGGTCTGATGATGAACGGCGGGACACCCAATTGGTAAATCTCCCCGTAACCGTAGGCGCCGCCAGCGGTAGTCGTCCCATAGAAATTCCCATTGGTTCCCTGGACCATGCTTGATCTGGGCCATGCGCCGTTGGTGCCGGCAAACGAAACGAGACCGGTCAGGAAGCCCTCCGGGTCCAAGCGGAAAATGGTGCCTTGGCCGTATGCGCCTCCTTCCTCGGTCGTGCCGTACCAAACGCCATCGTTGCCTAGAGTCAGGGGAGAATTAGGGTCGGAACCATTGGTGATGCCAAACGTGGCGATGGTTTGCAGATTGCTGGCCGAGGTGAGTTTGAAAATCGTTCCCGCGAAGTCGGGGCCTCCGTTGATGGCAGTGCCGTAAAAACTGAGGTTGGTGTCTTCGATCAATGCGCCGGGAAACGCGCCGTTTTCGTTGGCGAAGGAGCACACGGTGGTCAGCGCGCCGGCGTAGGTCAATTTGAACACCGTTCCAAGCCCATTGGCGCCGCCGTATGCGGTCGTGCCGTACAAGTTGCCGTCGGTCCCCTGAATCAATCCTGCGGCGGGATTCGCGCCGTCAGTGCCGGCAAACGAAAAGACGTTGGTGAGCACTCCCCCCGCGGCGATGTTGATGCCGAAGATGGCCCCCAGGTTGTTGGAACCGCCATTGAAAGTGGTGCCGTAGAACCATCCGTTAGTGCCCGCCAGCAAAGGCGCCAGCGGAGTAGCGCCATTGGTATTTTCGAAGGAGGCCAGCAGCCTGAATTGGCCGGCAGACGTAAACTGAAAAATCGTGCCGTTATTATTGACGCCGCCGCTGGACGCTGTCCCGTAGAAATTGCCGCTCCCATCCTGGATCAACGGGGCCAGCGGCATCGCGCCATCGGTTCCGTTGAGCCAGATCAAGTTGGTCAGCACGCCGTTGCTGGTGACTTCGAAGATTCCGCCGTCATTGCCGGGGCCGCCAGTGGAGGTGACACCGTAAAAACTGCCGTTCCTTCCCAGGACCACCCCCGCATCGGGACTCATGCCGTTGGAGAAGGAATAGACGAGGCTGATCGCTGAGTTGGACGCGCCCGCGCGCGCGGAGAAACCCAGACAGGCCATGGCGGTGAGTGTCACAAAGGTGAGAAGTCGGCGATGATTCATATTATGCTTTTGCGGCGGCAGGCCCGCGATAGATGCAGCGCGCCGTGCAGGTCTCGGCCACGACGATTTCCGTCAGCAGCGGCAGCCGCGGTTTGAGTTGGCTCCAAATCCAAAGAACGATGTTTTCGCTGGTCGGGTTTTCCAGGCCGGGAATCTCATTAAGATAAAAATGATCCAACTTTTCCCAGATCGGCCGGAAGGCCTCGCCCATTTCGGCGTAATCCATCACCCAGCCCAAGGCGGCGTCGCACGGGCCTTCGATGGCCACTTCGACTTTGAAACTGTGGCCATGCAGCCGGCGGCATTTGTGCGACTCCGGCAGATGAGGCAGCAAGTGGGCCGCCTCAAATTGAAATGTCTTCCGCAGTTCCATGCTCGTTGACTTTCACCGCGTTTCCCAGTCGATCCAAGTTACCAAATCGCCCAGAGGCGGGCGGCCGTCGTGACGCCAGCCCAGGGGCGGATGCTGCATCTGGCCCAGCGGACAGATTCTTTTGGCGCCCCACCGGGCCAGGCGCCGGGCCAATTCGGTCGTTTGCGCCGGGCCGCAGGCGAGGCCTACGGTCGAAATTTTCTCGCGCACGGATTCGGCCCCGTGCAAGGCCTCGGTCAACTCCCGCACCACCTTGACATAAATAAACCTGTTTTGACAGGAAATCTGAAAGTGCGGGTCGTTTTCCAAAATGACCGTCCAAGCGGTTGATTCGCGGCTGGCCCACATCTTGGTCTCCGGCGAGTGGGCGGCGCGCACTTCGTAAAAGGCGCGCCGGGTCGCTATCGCCGCCGCGTCGCGCGCGCTCAACGTACCGCGCGGACGAGTTTTCTCCAGCGCGTCCAGTTTGCCGGCCAGCAAATTGGCAAAATCTTCGCCGGTCCCGCCCCCGCTTTCCTCCACGTAAATGACGTGCGGCGACAGGCAGCCGCGCTGGTTCCACGCCGTCACATCCGCCGCCGCCCGCTCTACGACGGCGTGCGCCTGACGCTCCAGGGCCTCGCGCGTGATGTATCCGAAACTGACCTTTGTGCCGTGACCCACGAAGCGCGCCGCCGGGGGCAGCTTCTGCCGGATCGACGCCAGCGTTTCGTCGCTGCCCGTGGCAACGATGCAATCGGCTTCGGCAAACAGGGCCGATTCCAGGCACTCGGAGCCGCCTTTCCAGGCCGCGATTTCCAGGCAGGCACCCAACTTGTGGTCCGCCTCATAAAGCGAATGGGCAAACATCCTTGGAACCAAGGACTGGCCGGAGGCGCACTTGACAAATTGGGCCGAGCGCGCCAGCAAACCCAAAACCATTTCCATGAGCGCGGGCACAGGGAGGTTGCCCGGAGCGATGTGCGCCAGCAAACGCGGCCCGACCGCCAGGGCCGTGCGCGTTGAAGCGCCTTCGTGTTCGTTGGGGAAAAAATCATCCAGCCGTTGCGCGCGCCCCAATTCCTGCCGAAGTAAGGACTCCAGATTTTCCGCCGTCAGCAGTTGGAAAAACTGGTCCAACCCGGCCGCCAGCACCTCTGCGGAGAACCCGGTCGCGGCCGGGCTGGCTTCGAGCAACCTTTGGCGGAAGGGAAAATCTGGCGAGAGCCACTCGCGACCCAGCCGCTCCAAGATGCGGATGATGTTCTCGGTCGGCCGCCCTTCCAGGTACTGCCGGCCATTGCGCTTGACTGTCTGGCAGGCTTCGGTAATCAGCCCGGCGGTCAATTCAGCGTCGAATGGCAAGTCAACCAGGAAGTAGTCGGGCAGATTCATGGACATGATTTTATTCTGCCGGCATGAGCGAGCAGCCGCGCGGTTCCGCTGAGGCCGCCCGTCCCAGCAACTCGAAACCATCGCCGCGCCGCACCGCCAAATCCTCCGTTTGCACCGCCATGACCGATCGGATATTGGCCAAATCGAACACGCGCAGCAATCCTGTTTCGCCTTCGGCCGAGGCCGCGCCGGTTTCGGATGAGATGACGCAAGCGCGCGCCCATGGCGGGAAATGAAAAACGCCCGCGGCGTTGTCGTAGGCTTGCGAACTTAACTCGCTCATGCCGTATTCGCTCAGGACTTGGCTTGGGGAAAGGCCCAGGAATTTGGAAAACATTCGCCGCAATTCGGTCTTGGGCAGCGCGCGCGTGCGCCCCTTGTATCCGCCCGTTTCCATCACGCGCGAACCTTTGGGCAACGCAAACCGCTTGCCTTCGGTCTGCAAATAAGAGAGCAATTAGAAGAAGGAAAAAGCCGTGCCCAGCAAACCGATGGGCTTATTTTCGCCAACTGCTTCGCGCACGGTGGCCAGGGTTTGTTCCAGGTCCAGGCTCCACGAGCCATCGGCTTGTTCGCGACCTGTAAACACCGAATCCGGCGTTCCAAAATGGCGGCGCACCGTCGTCAACATGTGGACGAGTGAGGAATGCGTGGCCGTTTCCGGTGTCAGGAACAGGAGCTTCATCGGCGGCGGCTGCAAGTCGAAAAAATGGCGCTGGAACCATGGCAACAAGGAGGCTTCATAAATAGAGATCGATTCGGCGTTGTGGAAATGGCGACTCCGAATCTGCCCCGTCGTGCCGCTGGAATGGAAGACGCGGGTGCGTTCCTCGGCGGGGATGCTGGAAACCTCGTATTCCTTGAACGCACGGGTCGGGACGGGCGGAATATCGCGCCAATGCTGGATCGACTCAGGCCCGGCTTTTCTTCGTTCGCACAACTCCCTATAAATGGGCACCGCCTCCCTCTGAAACGCGAACATCGCCAGCGCCAGACGGTTGAACTCCTCCTCGGCGCCCGGATTTTCCGGGGCGAGGCTTCGGCTCATCCACGAGCGCAACTGCGAGGATAAAAGCTCCTTGGGCATCTCTTTCCCATCATACTCGGCATCCCCGGCCGCGCAAATTGCAAATCACCATTATGTCATTGATTTCTTTTGCATTTTGGCGAAATGGATGGCATTGTTGGGTTAAATTGTGAAAAAAATCTCATGTGTAAATTCTTGCAGTTGACTGCTTTGCGCCGGTCGCGGCGGCTGTGTTATTGGGCGCCCTTGTTGCTCTGGCCTGCCTTTGCAGCCATGTCCCAAACGGCGTTCGTGAACTTCAATACGGTGGGACAATACACCAACAATTTCAATCCTTGGAACGACAACGGCACCGGGGCCAACGGCGGCGATTATTCCTTTGAAGAAAGCACCAATGACGGCGTCGGCGGCAGCGGCGGCGTGGCGGTGTTTGCCAACAACGACATGACCGCCGACTATAAAAGCGGCAGTTGGAATCTTGCAACCAATGGAGCAATGGTCCTGGTGTCCGTGCTCATCTATGCCGATGGGCAGAACAGCGGCGATAAAATCCAGCTTGGCGTCCTGAACTCGCCCAGCAACGGACTCAACAGCAATCCGGGCATCGAGTTTGAATCGTTCCGCTTTATGCCCACCAGCGCGACCAGTTGGACGGCCTACGAACAGTATCGGACGGCTAACGTTTCTACTACAGGCAACAGCCTGGGGAGCGTGACGGTGGCAGCGGGGCGCTGGTACAAATTCGTCGTCGGCGTCACCAACACATCGGGCGCAACGGGCAACCTGACCGCCGGTTGCGCCCTTTTCGATTATGGGACAAACGGACTGACGCGGGGGGCTAATCTCATCACTTTTCCGACGGCCACCGGCCACGCCGCGCAGAATATCACGACGAACACGGCGGTCTGGCCCGCGTTGCGGGCGCTTGAGGACGCCGGCATCAGCGCCTGGGACAACTTCCAGACCTTTACGGCCGGCAGCGCGCCGGTCTTCACTTTGCCGCTGACCAATGTGACGGCGCTGATCGAATCATCCATTACTTTCACCGCCCTGGCCGACGGCCCAGGAACCATTTCCTATGCCTGGTACACCAACAATGTGCTGGTTGCGGGCGCCTCAAGTTCCAGCTACACGCCCCCTCCCTTGGCCCTTGGTTTCACCAACGTGGCCGTGGTGGCCAGCAACTCAAAGGGAGCGGCCACCAACCAGTGTACCGTCACGGTCGTCACACGGATGGGGCCTCTTGTATTGACGGGCTTCAATCGCGACATTGTCATCGAGAGCAACGCCGTTGGACCGCCCTACTCGAGTTACGCGCTGGAATACAATCCGGACGAAGGAACCTGTTACTATCAATACGGCTTGCCGGGCACAACCTACGGCTTGCCCGCTTCAGGCATATTCAACAGTGTTATTGACATGACGCAATTCCAATTCCAGCCTTACACGGCGAGCAACGCCTTGGTCATGAGCAGCGAAACCGGCATCACCAACGGCACCCTGACCCTGGTCAATCCAGGAATCTACTCCAGCATTTCCATCCTGGCCAACTCGGCCGGCGCGGCCACCAACAGCACCGGTGCGCTGACCCTGACTTTCACCAATGGGAGCACTTATGTGACCAATTACAGTGCGCCGGACTGGTTTTTCAATTCCGGCTTCGCCTTGCAAGGCGTCGATCGCATCAATATCACCACGGGCGCGACTCAAGGAGGCCCGACCGACCCGCGCTTTTACCAAACAACGATCAATCTGGCAGGCCTCGGCCTGACCAACCAACCCCTCAGCAGCCTGACGTTCGGTGAAGCCCCCAATGTGGGCGCAACCGCGATCTATGCTGTCAGCGGCGTGCTCAACGGAGCCACTCCCTTCACCTTGGCCGCACTGACAAACTCCCCCGTCACGCAAATTCAAGCGAACTCGGCGCTGCTGGGCGGCGGCGTGACGGCAACCGGCGGATATGTGCCGGTGGTCACCATTTTCTACGGGCCAAACGACGGCGGCACCAACGTCGGCGCCTGGTCCAACAGCGTCTCGCTTGGGTATCAAAGCGGCGCATTCAGCCAGGTGGTCAGCAACCTGGCGTTGGGCGCCAATTACTATGTCAGCGCGCAGGCCAGCAATCTGGCCGGCCTCTCCTGGGCCAGACCCCCGCAAACATTCACCACCCCTCTAACGCCCGTTGTCGGCGTGCTCACCGCCGCGCCCTCCAATACGGTCGTGGCGGGAACCACGGTGACACTTTCCGTGGTCGCTGCGGGCGGGCCGCCGTTGCAGTACCAGTGGCAGACCAACGGCGCTAACATTTCGGGCGCCATCAACAGCACTCTCGTTTTGCCCAACACGACTGCGGCCGTGTCTGGCACTTACGACGTCATTGTGAGCAATGCCTATGGTTCGGCCACCAGCGCTCCTTTGGTGCTGACC